>JAFYGX010000044.1 GCA_017543025.1 Solobacterium sp. | reverse complement strand
TTCTATGACGAAGTCAGCACCCGTGATAAAGTCTCTGATGCGGAGAATCAGCAGACCGGCGGTTATGCATGGCTGATCGTTGACCAGAAGATGTATGACAAGAGTGCTGTCATTCAGGGCTATGTCTCAAAAGGATGGACTGTGACCGGAGCGACTGCGGAAGAGCTCGCAAAGGAAATGAAGATTGACGAAGCGACCCTTGCGAAGACGCTTGAGACCTGGAACTCCTATGTAGAGAAAAAGGAAGATCCGGATTTCGGCAGAACCTCCTTTGCGGAAAAGCTGGAAGGCCCGTATTATGCGCTCACAGTACAGCCGGGCATCCATCACACGATGGGCGGCCTGAAGATCAACTCCGCTGCGGAAGTTCTTACCGAAGCAGGCGAAGCGATTCCGGGTCTGTTTGCGGCGGGTGAAGTTACCGGCGGCGTCCATGGCGGCAACCGTCTCGGCGGAAACGCAGTTGCGGATTTCATCGTCTACGGCCGGATCGCAGGCGACAGCGCTGCAGCGTATCTCAACTGAGCAATTCCCGCATATCAGCGGCAATCAAAAACCTCTCTGCATTCTGTGCAAAGAGGTTTTTCCTTTCTATGCAGTGCGGTGGTTCAGGCTCTCAGAGCGCAAACAGCATCGCTTCATAGCCCGGCAGATGATAGAACTCATGGGAGGCGATCCGTTCATACCGGTCAATGAAACTGCGCAGCTCCGCCATCAGAACAGAGGTAGAGGAGTAGATCCGTTTTCCGGCATCTTCTGCAGAACTGATCTGCAGGAGCTCAAGGTACTCTGCCTCCAGCTGCTCACAGCGTTCATATGTGCCGTCGATCAGCTCCTGAAGCTCTTTGATGCGGGCTTTCAGGTATTTCGGCGGCTTTGTGACAGCACCGGCGCATTCACCGTAAAATTTCAGTTCCGCGCTCATCGCCGGCAGTACGGAGTGGCGCACCATGGAGAGGAAGGTCTTGATCTCGATTCCCATGATGGAAACATACTGCTCTGCGTAGATTGCCTTCCGGGCTGCCAGTTCTTTCTCGCTGTAGATTCCAAGTCCTGTAAGCATGGAAATAACGCGTTCGTCATCAAGCACATCAATGCTTTCAATGAAGGAACGGACATTCGGAAGGCCTCTGCGGGCAGCTTCCTTTACCCACGCTTCGGAATATCCGTCGCCGGAGAACAGAACCCGTTTATGCCTGTCAATGATGTCCCGGCAGATATCCAGCGCTTTGGAGCGTACATCCTGCACGTATTTGATGCCTTCAAGCGCTTCTGCCACACGGTTGAGCGAATCTGCCATGATTGCGTTCATCACGGTGTTGGCGACAGCTCCGGACATGGAAGACCCCAGCATGCGGAATTCAAACTTGTTTCCGGTAAAGGCGACCGGTGATGTGCGGTTGCGGTCGGAGTTGTCATGCGGAATATAAGAAAGACCGGAGATCGGGCTGAAGGAAAGTTCGCTGCCGGCTTCCTTTCCGGTTTTTTTGCCCATATAGATATTGTAGAGAATCTGCTCGATATAGCTGCCGAGATAGATGGAGATGATTGCCGGAGGGGCTTCATCCGCCCCGAGACGGTGATCGTTTCCGGCACAGCTTGCGCTCATCCGGAGCAGCGCGGCGTTTTCGTCAACGGCCTGAATAAAGGCGCAGACAAACAGCAGGAAGCGGATGTTTTCCGCAGGTTTGTCGCCGGGGGAAAACAGATTCTGACCGGTATCCGTCACGATGGACCAGTTGTTGTGCTTTCCGGATCCGTTGATTCCTTCAAACGGCTTTTCATGAAGCAGGCAGGCGAGGTTGTGGCGGGCGGCTGTCCGGGCGAGGATTTCCATGATCAGCTGGTTATTGTCAACGGCAGTGTTGCAGTTGGAATAAACCGGGGCCAGTTCAAACTGAGACGGAGCGACTTCGTTGTGTTCTGTTTTGGCATAGATGCCAAGCTTCCATAACTCGCTGTCGAGATCCTTCATGAACGCGGAGACGCGTTCCGGCAATGCGCCGAAATAATGATCCGAGAGCTCCTGTCCCTTACTGGCAGGTGCACCGAACAGCGTGCGGCCGGTAAGCTTGAGATCCGGGCGCTGTTCAAAGTGTTCGCGGTCGATCAGAAAGTACTCCTGTTCCAGACCGACGACCGGCATGCAGGAGCGGACATCTTTTTCGCCGAGCAGATTGACGACACGGGTTGCGGCCTGAGATAGAACCTTGATCGATTTGAGCAGCGGGTCCTTGCGGTCAAGCGACTCTCCGTTGTAGGAGACAAAGACGGTCGGGATACAGAGAACGCTGTCCTTGATGAAAGCCGGGCTTGTCACATCCCAGTAGGTATATCCGCGTGCTTCAAAGGTGGCGCGAAGTCCTCCGCTCGGGAAACTGGAAGCGTCCGGTTCACCTTTGATGAGGTTTTTGCCGGAGAAGTGTGTCATCGGCTCGCCATCGAGATCCGGGTCGATAAATGCGTCATGTTTTTCGGCGGTGGTTCCGGTCAGCGGCTGAAACCAGTGCGTATAGTGCGTAGCGCCTTTTTCCAGTGCCCAGCGCTTCATGGCGTGAGCGATGGAGTCGGCGGTTGCGCGGTCAAGCGTCCCTTCGTTTGCGACTGTTTTCTTCCAGGAAAGATAAACCGGCTTCGGGAGCCGTTCTTTCATTACGGATTCGGAAAACACAAGGGATCCGAATTCTTCAAAAGGCTTTTCCATACATCCTGCTCCTTTATATGCATACAATTTTTTGCCTGCGACAGCCAAAATGCAAGAAAAAAATGAAATTCCGGCAGAAAAATCCGGAAATTGGCATGAAAACAGAAAATTATTTTGTAAAAGACCGGAAAAATCAGAAATCTGAATGAAAAGCCGGAATTTGTCGATCACAGGCAGAGAAAAACAAAAAAATCCGCCTTGGCGGATCGTTTTACCAGGGATAAGCTGCTTCCCCCGGCATATCAAGTTTCACTTCCTTCACTTCCGGAACCTCATCCAGCAGGATTGCCTGAATCCCGTCTGTCAGAGTGGCGTCCAGCGCCATACATCCGGCACACGCTCCCAGCATGCGGACTGTCACGACACCGTCCCTGAAATCGACGAGCTGCACATCGCCGCCGTCCTGCTGGATGTACGGACGGATCTTGTTAATGGTTTTTTCAATCCGTTCAAGCACATCGCTGCCTGTTTCTGTTTTTTCCGTTTTCGTCATATCGCGTCTTCCTCTTCCCGGTTTTTTACTGAACACAGACTGTTATAACCCAAAATGGTATACGAGTGCAATGGATGCGCCCAGGACGACGCCGCCGAAGATTTCCAGCCATTTGTGGCCGAGCACTTCCTTCAGCTTGATCTGGTAGATCGGGCTGTCGAATTCGGTGTGAAGGTTTTCCTGTACATCCTTTACGAGCTGCTGTGTGACGCGGATGTTCTGCCCGGTGTAGTAACGGACATTGGCGGCGTCATACATGACGATGACCGCAAACGCAAGCGTGACGGCGAAGATCGTGGAACTGAACCGTTCCTGAAGCCCGACGGAAAGCGCCAGTGCGGAAACAAGCGCGGTGTGGGAACTTGGCATTCCTCCGCTGGAGAAAATCAGCCAGAGATTCCACTTTCGTGATTTTGCATAATATATGATCGGCTTGAGAAGCTGGGCGAGAAGCCCCGCTGTGATTGCCGACCAGAATGGATACATCGTTCTGATCATTGTTGTTTTAACTCCCATGAGAGTATAGCACATGGTTTTTGTAAGTGGTAAAATGACTTCGGAGTGTGCAATGCAGTATCGGATCGGACAGACAGTGGAAGGAAAAGTGACGGGAATACAGCCATACGGTGCCTTTGTAATGCTTGATCGTCATACCAGCGGTCTGATCCACATTTCAGAGATCAGCGACGGTTATGTTCGTGATATCAGCCGGTATGTCCGCATCGGTGACAACGTGACAGTGAAAATAATTGACTTTGATGCCGCCGCTCAGCAGGCCAGACTGTCTTTGAAAGCGCTTCACCGTACGCATTCGCGCAGCCGCAGAAGACCGATGAGCAGAAAGGCGGAACTGCCGCCGAATCACATCGGCTTTTCGTCCATCGCTGCTATGATGGAACAATGGATTTCAGAATCAGAAAGAGGAGAATGAGAAGAAGATGATGAAGTTGGATTGCACACAGGCTTTGCTGAAAGAGGAGATCGGCTCCTATCAGGCAGATGTCACACGGATTCACAAAATGATTCACGACAAATCCGGCGCCGGAAATGATCGGCTCGGATGGGTTGATTGGGCAGCGAATTACGACAAAGAAGAGTTTGAGCGCATGATCCAGGCAGCAGAGCGTCTGAAGGACACAGACTGCGTTGTTGTATGCGGCATCGGCGGATCATATCTTGGTGCGCGCGCCGGCATCGAAATGATTCAGGGTCTTTATCCGGACAGCACAAAGGAAGTTGTGTTTATCGGAAACACATTCTCAAGCACTTATATCAGTCAGGTGCTGAATCATATAAAGGATAAGAATGTCGTTCTTAACGTCATTTCCAAGTCCGGTACAACTACGGAGACCGCACTTGCATTCCGTCTGCTGAAGCAGTTCATGGAGCGCAAATACGGCAAGGATGGCGCAAAGGACCGGATACTTGCGACAACCGACCGTGCAAAGGGCACACTGAAAGAACTCGCGGATGAAGAAGGCTACGAGACATTCGTTATTCCCGATGACATCGGCGGCCGTTATTCCGTCATCACACCGGTCGGATTACTGCCGATGGCTCTGATGGGCGTCAATATCCGCAAGATCATGGAAGGCTATGCGGCTGCGACTGCAGAGCTTGCGTCCGACGATCTGAAGCAGAATGATGCGTACAGCTACGCAGTAGCCCGCCGGATTCTGCAGAATCAGGGATACAACGTTGAAATGTTTGTCACTTATGAACCGCAGCTCAATATGCTGGGTGAATGGTGGAAGCAGCTGATGGGTGAGTCCGAAGGCAAGGAAGGCAAGGGTATTCTGCCGGACAGCGCTACGTTCTCTACCGATCTGCACTCCCTCGGCCAGTTCATTCAGGAGGGCAAGAAGGTTCTCTTCGAGACTGTGCTTAAGATTGAAAAGCCGACGCTGGATGCGGTTGTGCCGAATGATCCGGATAACCGTGACTCCATGAACTATCTTGCCGGAAAGAATCTTGACTGGGTCAACAAGATGGCGATGCAGGGAACAATCGCTGCGCATGTGGAGACAGGCGGCGTTCCGAACATGGTAATCAGCCTGCCGGATATGAGCGACTACAGCTTCGGCTATCTGTGCTTCTGGTTCTTCATCGCAACGGCAATGACCTGCTATATGCTGGACATCAACCCGTTCGATCAGCCGGGCGTTGAAGTATACAAGAAGAATATGTTCAGACTGCTCGGAAAACCGGGCGCAAACTGATTGCCTGAAGCAGAGCTTCTGAAAACAGCTGTATGATGATGAAAACACTCCGGACCAGTCTCAGGACTGCATTCCGGAGTGTTTTTGCATGTTCCGTACAGGCATGAAAAAACCGCAGGGGATATGCGGTTTCATTAAAGTGTTTCCTGTACGGTGAGGAACTGATCTTTCAGCTGAACAACCATATCGTCTTTCGGCTGCAGAATGACGTCGCCCCGTCTGAGTACGACCAGTTTCAGACCGGCCAGCTCCTGGACTTCCTTTACGGTTTTTCCGATCCAGCGGGAGTCGATGTCAATGATGACGTTGCTCATATGGGACTCGATTGACTCCGGATCGATTTCCGCTTTTCTTGCCTGTTCGACAAACCCGGCGGAAATGATACCGGTGGGAATTGCGACGACACAGACGCCGAGAAAGGAAATCAGAATGCCGAGAATCTTGCCGACCGTGGTGATCGGATAGATATCGCCATAGCCTACCGTAAGGATTGCCGACATGCTCCACCAGATGCCGGAAAGGGCGTTGCGGAAGGCGTTTGGCTGAACGGCGTGCTCGGCAGAATACATGCACAGGGAGCTTGCCATCATAAGGACAAAGATGATGAAGATCGAGCTTGCGATCTGATTCCGTTTTTCAATCAGGACGCTGGAGATCACCTGAAAGCTGTCTGTAGAGGCATTGATGCGGAACAGATGAAAGATCCGCACCACTCTCAGCATCCGGAAGGCGACAAAGCCGGAGAGGAAGAAAAACGGAAGAATCGTAAGAAGCTCAATGATGCCGTCTACGGAGAAGGCGTATTTCAGTGCGGCTTTCTCCCGGGACAGTCCGGGATACCGGTAGGTGGCTGTCCAGAGGCGAAGCAGGTATTCGATCAGGAAGAATACCAGAGTTATCAGTTCCACAGCGTGGAACAGTTCGTGATACGGTGCCAGTTCGTCGAAAGTCTGCAGAAACATGACAACGATGTTGAGAATGATGACAACGGTCAGAATCACATCAAACGAGCGGCTGATGTGATCGGATCGGTTGCCGATTTCAATGGTGTCGTAGACACGGCGTCTGGTTTTTTCTGAAATAAGCGGTTTCATGTGAGGCTGATTTACTGCTGAAAGACGAGTTTGTCTTCCAGACCTTCTGTATAGAATACGGTATATGTTCCGACCGTATGGCTGTGGGGATCTGTGATGCCGGATTCACCGGAGGTGATCCAGATTGCTTCGGCATGATTGCCGGTATCGCTGCGGTAAGCTTCCAGAAGAGCTTTTCCCTCGTCGAGTGACAGAACGGTCAGCGCTGTGCTGAGACAGTCGGCATCGCCGCTGTCTTCTGTGATAATAGTGACAGAACGGTAGCGGTCTGCCGGATAGCGGGTAGCCGGATCGATGATGTGCGGGTAGCGCCTGCCGTCTTCCGCAACATAATAGCGCTCATAGTCGCCGCTTGTCACAAAGCTTCCGGTTCCTTCCACCCGTACGACAAACAGCGGGCCCTGTCCGTCCGGGTTCTGAATTCCGACATTCCATGGAGTTCCGTCTGTCTTGGAGCCTATTGTCCGGTTGTTTCCGCCGGCATTGATTGCCGCGTGGTCGATCCCGGCCTCCTCCAGCATCCGGGCGGTCAGCTCGGTCGCATAGCCTTTGGCAATCCCGCCGACATCGAGCCGCATCTTCGGGTCTGTGAGATAGACGGTAGCGGCTTCTTCATCAATTTCAACATATTCGAATCCGTGATGGGAAGCGGCTTCGGTCAGTTCCTCTTCGGACGGCAGTGACCCGTATTTCCCTTCCTCATTCAGTGCCATGCCCTCTGTCCGGTAACGGTGCCAGACATCGAGCAGAGCACCGGAGGTGATATCGAATGCGCCATTGGAGCGCTCGCAGAAATACTTTCCCTTCTGAATCAGTTCAATCAGAGCGGGGTCGGTTTTCACAGGCCGGATGCCGGCACTGTCGTTGATGGCCTTCAGGCCGCTGAGGGCGTGATCTTCATAAATATCGAACAGATCGTTGTAATAACGAAACTGTTCGCACATGGTATTGAAGTGATTCTGAAATCCGTCCGGATCATCGGTCTGCTCAATCAGTGTGATTACGGTATCAAACCCGGAATCAACCGTGACATTCTGCATTGTCTGAACAGCAGGAGAAGCAGCCGGCGCGGAGGTGCCGCAGGCGGAAAAAAGCAATCCTGCTGCCAGCAGAACATATCGTACGTAATGTTTCATAATGAACCTATTGTAACATATCCGTTTCAGGCGGATCACGGAAGGAAAACAGGGCTCTGACGATGGTGAGAGAGGCCTGAGCGTGTGATGCAATGTGTTGTTTAGTGCTGCTTGAATAATGGTATAATCATGATGTTTGAACACAGAAAGGGATAGAACATATGTCAATTTTAACAGGGCCTATGAGATTTCATCTCGAGGGTCATAAAGAACTGACAGCTCATAAGGACGTTCGCGTTCTGGAAGAGCCGGATGATCTTTATATTCCTCTGGTGAATGGCAGGGCTGCCTGCACGCCGCTTGTCAAAGCGGGTGACGAAGTCAGGATGGGGCAGAAGATCGGAGAACCGACAGATGCCTTCTGGTACATACCTGTTTTTTCACCTGTTTCCGGCAGGGTAGTGGGAATTGAAAAGCGCATGACAGCAGCGCTGAAGCCAGGCGATCACATTCATATCAAAAGCGATCATAAGCGCACTGCAGTCCGGGCGTTCAAGGAGATCGATTACAGGACAGTGACGCGGGAAGAACTGCTGGAGTTTGTGAAGAACGCAGGAATGGCAGGTCTTGGCGGAGCGGGCTTTCCGACGTTCAATAAATACACGAAGACCGACGGAATCCAGCTGTTCATTATCAATGCAGTAGAATGCGAACCGTATCTGACTGCCGACTATGCAAACTCCATGGCGAATCCGGAGCTGATGAAGATCGGCGCACTTGCCATGCTGAAACTGTCCGGCGCATCGAAGGGGAAAATTGCGGTCAAGGAAGATAAGAAAGACCTGATCAAAGTGCTTCATGAACAGTTTGACGACACCCCGATCGAGGTGGCGGAAGTTGCGGATATCTACCCGGCCGGCTGGGAGCGGACGCTGATTTATATGCTTACCGGCAAGCGCTATGACCGTCTGCCTGCCGAAGCCGGCTGTATTCTGAACAATGTCAGCACGTGCATTGCGCTTGGCAACGCACTGAAAAACGGCATGCCGATTACAGCTAAATATGTCACGGTGTCAGGCGACGGCGTGAAGGAACCGCAGAATGTTGTTGTGCCGATCGGCACCCCGGCGGCAGATGTCGTCGGCAGCTGCGGCGGCTATGCCGGTGAAGACTGCCTGCTGATTGCCGGCGGCCCGATGATGGGACGGACGATTCCGAATGATCAGTTCGTGATCGGCCTCGCCAACAACGGCCTCACCGTACTGCAGCACAGAGAAGAGTTCTCCGTGAAGTGTCTGCGCTGCGGCAAATGCACAACAACCTGTCCGTCCGGACTGATGCCGGTGCGCATCAACATGTGCGAGAAGGCAAAGGATATCGACAGCCTGAAGAAGCTGAGTGTCATGGACTGCATTGAATGCGGTCTCTGCACGTATATCTGCCCGTCCAAGCTGGATGTGACAGAAGGCGTCCGCAGAGCGAAGCGCTATATGGCGCTGGTGAAATAAGGGAGGGAAGAGCATATCATGAAATTAACATTTAATCCCTCACCGAACTATCGCAATGAAAAGACAACAACCGGGATCATGACCGATCTTGCGCTGTGCCTGCTTGCGGTGCTGTTCTATGCGGTGATCTACTACTGCGCAGCGTTCGGCCCGCAGTATGGTCTGCGTGTTGTTCTGTTAGCCTGCGATGCGGTGATCGCTGCACTTGCGACAGATGCACTCTTCTTCAAGTTTACGAAGAAAGCAGATCTGAAAAAGGAAATGCTGTCGTCGTATTCCTGCATCACAGCCCTGATCCTTGTTCTGATCTCGCGGATCGATACTTCCTACTATGCGATGGCAGCAGCCACTGTAATCGCGGTATTCTTCGGAAAGCTCGTATTCGGCGGATTCGGTCAGAATATCTTCAACCCGGCAGCCTTCGGAGAAGCCATCATCATGGGCAACTTCGCTGCTACCTACAATACGGATTTCACAACCGGCGCAACTCCGACCCAGGTCGCCAGCGCTGCCGGATGGATGATTCCGAATGCACAGTTTGCCTCCTTTGCCGCAAAGTTCGGCGGCCTTGGCAAGATGTTCCTCGGCCAGTATGCCAGTACGATCGGAAGCACCTGTGCGCTGCTGATCATCATCTGCGGCATCTTCCTGATCTGGCAGAGCGATATCGACTGGCAGACTCCGGTCTTCTATGTCGGAACCGTATTTATTGAAGCGCTCATCATCGGTCTGATGCACGGTGCAGGACTCGGTTATGCGGTGTTCTCCGTACTCGCCGGCGGCGTTCTGTTTGGCGGCGTATTCATGGCAACCGATCCGGTCACGACACCGGTTTCGATCCCCGGAAGAATTCTCTGGGCGGTCGGCTGCGCTTCGCTGACACTGATTATCCGTGACAAGGCAAACTTCTCTGACGGCGTACTGTTTGCGATTCTGCTTATGAACATGCTTACGCCTGCGATCGACAAGCTGTTTGACGGCAACCAGATCAAGGATGCGAAGAAATTCGAACGCAATGTTCTGGTCGGCAGTGTCTGCTGTGTTGCGCTGACGCTGTTAGTCGGAACAACCGTAAAGCCGAAAGCAGAAACGGCTTCTGCTTCTGCGGCTCCTTCATCAGCTCCGGCAGCTCCTGCGGCGGCAGCTTCGGCCACAGAGAAGCCGGCGGAAAGCGCAGCCTCTGCCGATGTGAAATACGGCGATGCACTTGCGATGAGCTATAACTTCAACGCGAACAAGCCGGAATGCACAATGGATTCGGAAGAAAACGGCGTAATCCGCTACAGCTGCACAGCCAAGGGCTTCGGTCTTGTGACTAATGCAGAAGGCGATTACAAACGCAACTCCGTCATGGTGGTTGTCGATACGAATACGAAGAAGGTAACCAGCGTAAGCCTGGTGGAATTCGGCGATACTGCGGGCGTCGGCGATACGGCAGTCAGCGAAGCGGCTCTGAAGCAGTTTGAGGGCGTCGGCCTGGACAGCGAAGTCAACCTGGTAAGCGGCGCTACCTTTACCACAAGATCAATCGCTTCCATGGTGCAGGCGGCACTGAAGGCTGCAGAAACCGGTGCGGACCAGATCGGTACGGCGGACTCCGGAGCGGCAGCTCCTGCTGAAACAGCGGAAGCAGAAACGAAAGCGGAACCTGCAGAAACAGCAGCGGCAGATCAGAAGACGGAACCTTCTGAAAAACCTGCCAACAGCACTGCAGCTGCCGATGTGAAATACGGCGATGCACTTGCGATGAGCTATAACTTCAATGCGAACAAGCCGGAATGCACAATGGATTCGGAAGAAAACGGCGTGATCCGCTACAGCTGCACAGCCAAGGGCTTCGGTCTTGTGACTAACGCAGAAGGCGATTACAAACGCAACTCCGTCATGGTGGTTGTCGATACGAATACGAAGAAGGTAACCAGCGTAAGCCTGGTGGAATTCGGCGATACTGCGGGCGTCGGCGATGCGGCAGTCAGTGAAGCAGCTCTGAAGCAGTTTGAGGGAGTCGGCCTGGACAGCGAAGTCAACCTGGTAAGCGGCGCTACCTTTACCACAAGATCAATCGCTTCCATGGTGCAGGCGGCACTGAAGGCTGCAGAACAGGAGGTCGGAAATGAATAAAGAGGGAACATTATACAAGGTTGTTCTGCTCGGCGTACTCTGCGCAGTCTGCGGTGCGCTTCTGGCAGGCGTCAATGCGCTGACCGCACCGATCATTGCGGAGGCGGCAATTGCCAACGAAAAAGCAAACCTTGAAAAGATCTATCCCGGCGCGTCGTTCGCTGCTGTGGATTATACCGATGATTCCGGCATGATTCAGGGCGTGTACAGCGCAGAAGGCAAGGGAATGATCTACAAGATTCACGGTGTCGGATACAACGCAGACGGCTTTACCTTCCTGCTGGCGTTCAATGAGGACGGAACCGTAGGCGGCTATCAGGTACTCGAAGAAAATGAGACCAGCGGATTCGGAAAACGCTGCTTTGAAGATGAATATGTCTCATCGATCAAAGCTCTGACAGCTTCGGATTCTGCTCCGCTGCTGTCTGGTGCAACGCTGACATCCACTGCGGTTTCGAAAGGCTTTGATGCAGCGAAAGCGCTGTTCAATGCAAGGTGAAGGAGGCAGTTATGAGTACAAAACAAAAGAAACGCGGTTTCTGGTCAGAGATGATCTACAGCAACCCGGTATTCGGGCTGTATCTCGGTATCTGCTCCACCCTCGCGATCACTACAACCATTAACAACGCGATCGGCATGGGCATTGCAGTTATCTTTGTTCTTACGATTTCCAATGTCGTAATCTCGCTGATCGCGCCGCTGACACCGGATGAGATTCACATTCCGGTCTACATAGTCGTTATTGCCACACTGGTAACGGTGGTCGGCATGCTGATGCACGCATATACGCCGGAACTCTTCAGCACACTCGGAACATTCATTGATCTGATTGTCGTCAACTGCATTATCCTCGGCCGGGCAGAAGCGTATGCCTGCTCGCACAATGTGTCCGAGTCTGCCCGCGACGGTCTGATGATGGGACTCTCCTATACATTCTCTCTGCTTGCGATGAGTCTGATCCGTCAGATTCTCGGAAGCGGCGTACTGGAGTTCTCCAATCCGCTGAACAATCAGCTGCTGTTCAGCTTCCGCATCATTCCGGCTGGCTTTGAGCTTCCGGTATTCACAACACAGACCGGCGCCTTCCTGACATTTGCGATTCTCGCAGCGCTTGTATCTTCCTACAAGCTGAATGACGAGAAGAAGGAAGCTGCCGCTGCGAAGGCAAAAGCAGACGCTGCGAAGGCTGCCGCAAAAGCGACTGCCGCATCTGCCGCCAAGGTAAAGGAGGCTGCATAAGATGAATCTTGTCACATTATTCCTCTCAGCAATGCTGATTAATAACGTCATTCTTGCGAAATTCATCGGCATGTGTCCGTTCCTCGGGGTTTCGACAAAGCTGAGTTCCGCAATCGGCATGGGTATTGCGGTTATCTTCGTTATCTTCGGTGCTTCCGTACTTTCCTGGGCGCTGTACTATTACGCACTGGTACCGCTCGGACTGGAGTATATGAAGCTGATCTGCTTCATCCTGCTGATCGCTGCGTTTGTTCAGTTTACAGAGATGTTCATCAAGAAAACCTCTCCTTCGCTGTACAAAGCGCTCGGCATCTATCTGCCGCTGATCACAACAAACTGCGCGGTTCTCTATGTTGCGCTTGACAATATCACACAGGGCTACAATCTGATTGAAACGATGGTCAATTCGATCGCAGTTCCGGCCGGCTTCATGCTGGTGCTGCTCATCTTCGCTACGATCCGTGAACGGCTTGCGTCGGCAGATGTGCCGGAAGCCTGGAGAGGCAATCCGATCGCTCTGGTCGTTGCGGCAATTATGGCAATCGCGTTCTCCGCGTTTGCAGGTCTTGTCTAATGAGTGTTCTGTTTGCGATTCTGATTGCCGCTTCACTCCTTGGCCTTAATGTTGTTCTGTACCGGATGAATAAGAATACGCCGGTACCGGAAGGCTGTGAAGAGCTGAAGCCGGATTGCACCGGCTGCGGAATCACGGACTGCACACTGCGCAGAAAAGAGGAGGAACACGAACATGATTAATGCAATTGTGATGATGCTGGTACTTGGCGGAGTGGTCGGCCTGCTGCTTGGCTTTGCGTCGAAGGTATTCCATGTGGAGCCGGATCACAGAGAAGAAGAACTGCTCGCTATGCTGCCGGGATATAACTGCGGCGGCTGCGGCTATCCGGGATGCTCGGGTATGGCTGCTGCGCTGGCAGACGGATCCGGATCGATTGACAAATGCAAGCCGTCCAAAGCGGACGCAAAAGAGGCGATCCGAAAGTATCTCGCAGAAAACCCGAAACCGGAATAAAAATCATTCAGAACTCTGCAGTAGTGCCGCTGCAGAGTTTTTTTTGCGGAAATTTGCCGGGCGGGGATACATAAACATAGGAGGTGTTTCATGAAGAAGGAACTCATTCTGAAATGCATGCTTGCGGCAGCGCTGTCTCTTGTGATCCTGCTGCTGTTTGTTGCGGCTGTAAACCTCAGGGCAGAAGCGAAGCTGAATCTGAAACATACATGGATCGCTGCGAGAGATATTCCGCCGCGGACGAAAATACGGGAGGAAGACCTGCTGGAAGCGGAGATACCCGGAAGCTATCTGATGGATTATACCGTTAATGAAAAGGAGAAGATCATCGGTACGTATACGGATATTCAGGGAAGAATTCCTGCCGGCTCTCCGTTCTTTGCGGAAATGCTTACCGAAGAGAAGGATCTTCCGGATAATCCGACGGCACAGCTGAAAGAAGGGCAGAGCGCATATACACTGGAGACAGATCTTGCAAAGCTGGGCGGATCGATTCTGCCGGGACAGAAGGTGGATATCTATGCGTCGATCCCTGGCCGAGACGGTACGTCTGTGAGCGGCTGTCTGATCGAACAGGTGCGGGTGATTGCCATTAAGGATCATAAGGGGCTTGATCTTGACGACCCGGAATCTTCCGGTACGCCTTATCTTACGATCCTTGCGGTCATGCAGAAGGATCTGCCGTATCTTACGGCTGCCGAGACAGCCGGGTCACTGCGTCTGATCGCAAGTGTACGAACATATGACAGCACATCGGCAGAAGCGGTTCTGCAGACCGGTACGGTGCTGATTTCCTATCTGGAAGGACTGATGAATCCGGAAAAAGATGGAGAAATCCGATCATAGGTTCATGGAGAACCTGTTTTCGGGTATGATTAAGAAGCAGACGAGGAGATTGATATGATTGCAGAGATCCGTGGAATCAGAATCTGCTATGAACGGCTTGGCGCCGGAAGGCCGCTTGTAATGCTGCACGGAAACGGCGAAGATCATACGATCTTTGATCAGGCAGCTCCTCTGCTTGCCGGCACCTATGAGGTATGGCTTCCGGATACGCGGGGACACGGAGGCAGCGATCAGGTTCAGGAGCTGCACTACAGCGACATGGCAGACGATCTGATTGCCCTGCTGGAACAGAATGACCTGCAGGATGTGATTGTATACGGCTTCAGTGACGGCGGTATTACCGGACTGCTTGCGGCCATGAAGTGCAGCCGTATTACCGATCTGATTGTGAGCGGTGCGAATCTTACGCCGGATGGAGTGATGGAACCGATGCGGACCGTGATCCGGATCATGGCAGAGATACTGAGAGATCCGAAGGCTGTTCTGATGAACAGTGAACCGGAACTCGACCCCCGTGATCTTGCGGCAATAAAGGCACGTACGCTGGTGCTTGCCGGTGACCATGATCTGATCTATGCAGAGGAAACGCGACGGATTGCGGAGAATATTCCCAATGCGGAACTTCGGTTCCTGCAGGCAGAAAACCATGGAAGCTATATCGTACACAGCAGAAAGATCGGCGATCTGCTGCTCGGCTGGCTGAATCAGGAGAATTGCAGTCATGAAGTTTAAAGCCCGTGTAATGGAAGGGTCTCAGCTGGAACGTTCTCTGGCTCGGATCGCACATGAGATCATCGAGAAAAACAATGGAGCGGAGGGCATCTGTCTTCTTGGCATCAAACGCCGGGGCATTCCGATGGCCCGCATCCTGCATGATAATATTCTGAAGTTTGAAGGTACGGATGTACCGGTCGGACATCTTGATATTTCGCTGTACCGGGATGATCTGACGGAGATCAGTGATGTGCCGAAAGCGACCGGATGCTTTATTCCGGCTGATCCGGCGTCTGTGACGGTGGTTCTGGTCGATGATGTGCTGTATACCGGACGCACAGTACGGGCGGCCATTGAAGCGGTGTTTTCGCATGGACGTCCGAAAGCGATCCAGCTTGCGGTGCTGATTGACCGCGGGCATCGGGAGCTTCCGATTCGTCCGGATTATGTCGGAAAAAATATTCCGACCGCAAAGAATGAACTGGTTGCGGTAAAGCTGGAAGAGGTAGACGGAGAAAACGCGGTCGATCTGTATGAACTGTAAGCACACCTCACATAATTCCACACAGTTTTGACATATTTCTGAAATGCTTATCTCTTATTATGATCATGTCAGAAGAACAGCGAAATTCTTCTGTTAAATGATCGGACTCCCTTTCCCGGTCAGATACAAATCCCCTTTGTAAATGATGAATACGAAAGTGACTGCGAAAGCAGTCCTTTTCGTATCTTCGGAGCGAAGAGTATAAAAAAACCGGACGGGATTCCGTCCGGTCAGGCTGCTGTGAGATCAGTTTGCGTATTCAAATGTCATATCGTCAGCAGCGTGTTCTTTCTCATCCTTCCAGGTGAGCTTGGAGCCGCCGTCGAAGACAAAGCTTCCGGTACCGTCTTCATAGACTGTGGTTTCTTCATCCACAGTGCCGTCTTCCTTGAACTTGAGATCTTTTTTCACGCAGTCTGTATAATTGACTGTCAGTGTTTCCGTATCAAGTTTACCGGTCATTGTCCATTGAGAAGATTCCCATGCGGAGCTGCCCCAGGTGACCGTGAACCGTGAATTTTCCATTCCGTCTGCTTCAACAAGAATTGCGCAGCGTCCGCTTGCGTAGGTTCCGATGAAGTTCATGATCGGGTTCTGGCCGTCTTCCTGAGAAGTGCCGGCTGCCTCTGCCGGAGCGGGGGCATCGACCTGAGTGACGGTCATTGTGCCGGTAGTGCCTTTCTTGACACTTTCCAAATATACGAAGTAGCTGCCTTTTTCAAGATCATAATCTGTGTCACCGGTTGAATTTGTGTCGAAGACCCATTCCACTGTCGGGGTGACGGATTCGTCCATTGCAGGAACTTCATCAATGGAATCACTGGTATTTCCGACGATCCGGAGCTTGACGCCTCCGCTTGTAAAGGAAGGGGAGACCCGGACTGTTTTGTTTTCCTCAACGATGATTCCGGTTCCGATAAAGTCTTTTTCGCCGGCATTTTCAACTGTCAGCACAAGACCGGATCCCTCACCGATTGTTTCTGATACAAAAGATGATTTAGAACCGACGCATGCCGCGAGCGAAGCAGCCATTGCAATCGCAGCAGCGATAGAAGCCAGTTTTTTCATTTGCTTGTTTTCCTCCTGTTCTGTAGGATGCGGGAGAGCCGCATCAAATATACATTATACATGGATTTCGCCGGCAGAAAATGCAGTTTTCATGTGACAGTAACGATTCGCTGAGAAAACAGCGGATTACGGAAAACTCCTTTGGGAAATAGCTGAAATACAGTTTTTTACAGCGTTTCGAAACGAATTCAGACAGAAATATCTCTGCACGAGGCGTAAAACAGGCGGACCCGTCTGAAGAGATGTATCAGATCTTCCGATAATGATGGCATATCGGGAGGTCCTGTTTTTTGCGCTTCCGAGGTTCCTGAAACACTGGGGTTATAATCTGCGGGAAGGAATGTACCGCTGTTCCCGCAATGAGGACCGGCCTGCCGCGGAAGGTCAATGTCACGCTGCAGAATCCGTAATGAGAAACGGTAATGGCAAAATAATGAGCTGGCCGTTATGCGGAATTTCTGCAAAGCGACCAGTTTAAGTTCGGTTACATTATGCGGATACGGTTTTCTTTGTCTGTTTTTCGCCGATTTTGCGAACAGCGAAATAGAGAAGATGGAAGATCGCAAGCGAAATAACGGAAAGGCAGAGAAGCCGCACATACTGATTTTTCGGCAGGTAATTCATCAGGTTGTCTCCCATGGCAATTTCTTCCGAGAAGCCGGCGAGGTAGAGAAAGTTTGCGCCGGGGATCCGGTTGTTGAGCTGAATAGCCACCAGGGCATGAAGAATCATTACCCCGCATACGCGGTACATGTAATTCAGCGAAGGCTTCATGTCATGAATAAACATCATGTAGAAGACCGAGAAGATCGGAATCAGATGTACTAACCAGAACTGATAATAGCGATAATAGCGCGGGCCGGTATTGATCAGTACGGTAGGCATCAGGATCGCAGCCGTCGCAAAGGTGAGCGAGACGTAGAAGTTGTAATTGAACAGAAATCTGTTTTTGCTGGTAAGAAGGAAGATCGCTGAAATCGCACCGAATTCGCAGAGTTCAAGCGGCAGTTTGACCAGAAGGGAATACCGTCCGGTTTCATCACCGACATAAAGCACTCTCCAGTAATAGGACATCAGTGCAATCATCAGAATAAAGGAAAGAATATAGCGGAATGTTCCCTCATACCGGCTTGCACGGATCTTTTCCCTGTTCCTGTAAACATAGAATATGCTCAGAACGAGTAACAGAATCGGAAGGATGTGCGCAAGAGAATAATAGGTGAAGTCTCCTGGTTCTCCATATCCGAAAAATCCCTTGTTCGAAAATGTATACATGTATTTTTTAACCTCCATAGTCCATTATATTCCGCAAGAGAATAATATCGGAATTTTGGAAAGGACGGCAGAACTGATCCGGAAGGAATACCCGGAATCTGATGCAAAGCATAACGGAAGGCTGCTGAAAATCACCGGAGAACCGGTGTTTCTTTCGATTGCTTTTCATAATGGTGTTTGAATTCGGTGAATGGTTGCTGTGACATGGGACAGACGCCAGCAGCAGGGTGCTGCGGCTGAAAGAAATCTGTATGCGCAATCGGCACTGCAGGAAACAGACAGCTGAGACAGAGGGAATTTCACATAAAAAAACCGCACACTTCAGCAGTATACGGTTTACTCAGGGCGACTGATGGGACTCGAACCCACGAAATGCTGGAGCCACAATCCAGTGTGTTAACCAACTTCACCACAGTCGCCGTGAAGCATTTCAAATTATAAAGCAAACCGCTTTGTACCGCAAGGCTTTTCTGAACGGTTTTGCATTTTGGGGCCGGAAATCACCTGATCAGCTGAACCGGAGCTGATTTGCGGCGGCTGAAAACCACAGTTCAGAACAGATTGGAACGCTCCCTGTCTGTCGCAGAAACTCTGCATACATTCAGTCTTCTGCGGATGAGTGCTGAGCTACAGGCGTATGGTTCGCATTGCGATATTCTGCTTTATGTATAGTCGTGCACATAAGCAGCCGGTATGGGGGCTTCTGCAGTGATGAAAAAAACCGCCTGAAACAGACGGTTTTCTGAAGCTGAGATTTCTGATCCCTGTCAGAATCAGTGAATCAGGAAATAGACGGCCATGACACTGCAGACGACAAATCCTGCAAATGCTTCGAAGCCGGGTTCTTTCCGCATCGCGGCATAGATTCCAAGCCCTGCACCGAATACGGCGATCGAAAGCAGACCGCTTCCGATATATTCCAGCACATAGATCCATACTTCGCTTTCCATCGTAATGAAATCCGACAGGATTCCGGAATGCGTCCGGGAAACGAGGAAGAACAGAAATGCGCCGAGGGTTACCGCCAGCAGCATGCATGGAATAAATGCTTCCACCAGTCCGATCAGCAGACTGGAAATACTGAATACACGTTTTTTCATAAAAAGTACCGCTATCTAGTATACCTTGATTTCTCGCTGACCGCTTCTTTTTTTTCAGTCTTCCGCAAGATAGACGCGCTTCATGACGACCGGTACAAGCGGCCGGTCGCTGAAACCGGTGCGGACAGAGGCAATCGCATCAACTACATCCATACCTTCGATGACCTTGCCGAATGCGGCATAGCTGCCATCGAGGTGCGGGGCATCCTGATGCATGATGAAGAACTGACTGCTGGCACTGTCGGGGTCCATTGCACGCGCCATGGAGATCACGCCGCGGGTGTGGCGAATCGGGTTGTCCCAGCCGTTTGCGGAGAATTCACCGCGGATGTGCTTGGCACTGCCGCCGGTCCCGTTTCCGGCCGGATCGCCGCCCTGAATCATGAACCCGCGGATAATGCGGTGGAAGGTGAGTCCGTCATAGAAACCCTGTTTTACCAGTGTTTCAAAGTTGTCGACAGTGATCGGTGCTGCGTCGCGGTCGAGATCAAGTTTGATCACACCGCCGTTATCCATTTCAATAATAACCATTGCAAATATACTCTCTTTCTGTTTTCCTGCGGAATTACCCGTGCATGTTCTGGCCGGACTGCTGTGACGGGCTTGTCAGAACGTCGGAAAGATCTTCTTCCTCCTGATAAGCGGGCTGAACTATGACGCGCGGGGCAGAATTCTGTCTGGCCTCCTGAGAAGGCCGGGGTGCAGAAGGCTGCGGCGTCTTTCGGGCTGAAGGCTGTTCGGCTGTCTGCGGCCGGGACTTTGTGCGGGGCGGATTGCGGCGAAGATTCATATTGCTCCATTGACGGCGTGAGCGGGAAAGCCGCTCATTGTCTGCGCGCAGGCTGCTTTCAACCCGTTCCCGGTGCCGCAGTGCCCGGATATAGTCGATTGTAAGGTAGATGTCGACTGCCAGAAATCCCAGCATCATCAGTCCGAGAATCACGCTTTCGTCGAGCATCAGAAACAGGGCGATCATAATCATGAAAATATCGCCTGCGATCATGATCCCGGATAAGATTCGTTTACTGCTCAGTTTCATAACAAAACACTCCACCTGTTATTTTAACAGAAAATCAGTCCATCGAATTGAGCCGGACAGAAGAAACATCCGGAAGTTCTTTCAGAATATTCAGAAGTTCTTCGACAGAGGACTCCATCCCGGCTGTCCGGATCGTCATGACGACCGCAGCCTTTCCGTCTACAGGAACCGACTGCGAGATCGTGATGATGCTGGCGTTGACTTCGGACAGGCAGCGGATCATCTCTCCGAGGCTCCCGGGCCGGTCTTTCAGACTTACGGTAATGCTGGCACGGCGGGATTCACCGCCCTCCTGCATGCGAAATACAAAGTCCCGGTATTTGTAGAAGGTATTGCGGGAAATGCCGGCTTTCCGTACCGCTTCGGTCACGGTCGCCGCTTCGTGGGAGTTGAGCAGTTCTCTTGCCTCTATCACTTTTTCCAGATAATCCGGAAGAATCTTTTTATGTACGATCAGATAATTGCCTGCCATACACCGTTCTCCAGTATCTCCGGTCCGTCTGCGACCGGGAGTTCTCTGATATTCCAGTGTTCCGGTAGAATCATGAGATTGAACCGTGCCTGTTCGCCTAACGGGCGGTCACTGATCAGAAGACAGGTAGACCCGCTTCCGCTGATTACTGTGACGCCGCCGGTATCTTCTTCGGCGATGGTTCGGATGATGTCATAATGGGGAATCAGTCCGCTGCGAAACGGTTCGTGAAGCAGATCGCGTTCTGCTGCGCGCAGCAGGCCGACATCACCTGACGCAAGGCCCTGGCAGGTCAGCACAGCCCGGCCGGTATTTGCGGCTGCGGCCGCAAGCGGGATATCCGCCGGCAGGATGGCTCTTGCCTCCCCAGTCTGAATCTCATAATCCGGAACCATGACCGTAAACCGGAGCAGATCGCTCACCTTCAGACTGCGTGTAATCCAGTGTGCGTCTTCCCCGGGGCCTTTCATACTGGCTGTCAGTCCGCCGAATACTGCAGCAGCAGCGTTGTCCGGATGGCCTTCCATATCGCTGACCAGTTGAAATACCGCATTGCGGTCAACGGTCCCGTTCAGGAGCCAGGCCGCAAGCACGCCGCCGGTCAGAAGGGAAGCGCTGCTGCCAAGCCCGCGTGATACCGGAATATCGGTTTCAAATGTTACGTGAAGGCAGCCGGTTCCCCCGGCTGCGCGATAACCCTGAAGAAACAGGTTGTCATTATTGTTAAACCGCGGTTCCGCTCCCTCCAGAACAGTTTCTTCTGCCGGCTCGAATTCAAAGGTGTTGTATAAACCGAGCGCCAGGCCGAGGCAGTCAAAGCCCGGGCCGAGATTGGAGGCACTTGCCGGAACGCGGATCTTAGTCATGAGAAAGCTCCTCCATCCTGCGGGCGATCCAGCTGATGCCGTCTTCTTTTGCGATGACGGTGTCAAACCGGTCTTCCATCTCCTTCAGCTCCGCAAGGCCGGCGGGGATTTTCATGCCGGAGATGGCAGCGAGCTGATCCATCGCTTCAAACGGGTCTTCCGGAGCGCTGCCCTGAACGGAAGCCAGAACATCATGTGCGAATTTGAACGGGCTTGCGGTGGAAAGCACTACGGCGTATTCTTCGTTTCCTTCTTTCCGGTACTGACGGAGGGCGTTCATGGCGACTGCGGTATGCGGATCGATCAGGATGTGTTCCTGCTCAAACAGGGAACGGATCGTACTGCGGCAGGCATCCTGATCGCACCAGTACGCGCTGAAGGTTTCCTGTATCGCTTCCTTCATGAAATTCGGAACAGTGTATCTTCCGGATGTTTTCAGGTCTTCCATCATCCGGCTGACACGTGCGGTATCCTTTCCGGACATGAAATAGAGAAGCCGTTCCAGATTGCTGGAGACAAGAATATCCATGCTGGGAGAGATCGTCTCATGGAACGGACGGCAGCGGTCGTAGGTACCGGTGCGGATGAAATCCGTCAGTACGTTGTTGTCATTGCTCGCAACAACGAGCCGCTTTACGGGAAGCCCTGCAAGAGAGGCCAGATAGCCGGCAAAGATATCGCCGAAATTTCCGGTCGGCACAATGAAGGTTACCGGTTCGCCGTTTTGAATGCGGCCATCGCGCACCAGGCTGAGATAGGTGGAGAAATAATAGACGATCTGCGGCACAAGCCGGCCGATATTGATGGAGTTGGCAGAACTGATTGTCACATGGCGGCAGGCATCTGCCACTTTCCTGCTGGAGCAGGCTTCCTTCACGGTGCGCTGGCAGTCGTCGAAGTTTCCTTCCACTGCAACTACATGTACGTTGGCACCGCGGCTGGTGACCATCTGTTTTTTCTGAATTGCAGAAACACCGTCCACCGGATAGAAGACTGTGATATCGGTATGCGGGACATCCGCAAAACCGCTCAGGGCTGCTTTTCCGGTATCACCGCTGGTTGCGGTCAGGATCGCAACGGTATCATCCCGGCTGTCCATTGCATAGGCGGCAGTGAGCAGATGCGGCAGGATCGTCAGCGCAAGATCCTTGAATGCGCTGGTAGGGCCATGCCACAGCTCCATAAGGGAGCCGTCTCTGAAATGTGTCAGAGGTACTACCGCAGGATCGTCGAACGAATGATCGTAAGCTGCGGAAACACACTGATGAATGGTTTCCTTCCCGTAGTCGGGGAAGAAGGCATTCAGAACTGCTTCCGCAATCTCCTGATAGGATGCGTTTTCGAGGCCGGACAATGAAACAGAGACCTCCGGCTGGTCCATTACATACAATCCTCCGTCCGGGCAGAGACCCTGAATAATCGCCTGATGTCCGGGGAGCGGACTGCTGTTTGAGCGGGTACTGGAATACTGCATACAATTCTTCTCCTTGTAACAATGACTCTGTCATGATACTATGTTCGTGTTTTGAATACAACTGTACTCAGATGAGAAACATTATGAACGTATCGGAGGGATAGAGTTATGAAGATCGGATTACTCGGACATGGTGTTGTCGGCGGCGGGGTATCGAAGATTACAGATTCCTGTGCTCTGAAGAAGATCCGGCGGCTGGAAGTCGCCCGTATCCTCGTTAAGGACGAATGGGAAATGACAGATCCAAGATGCACGATGAATGTGGAAGACATCCTCAGCGATCCGGATATTGAAGTCGTTGCGGAATGCATGGGCGGAATCGAACCGGCCCGTACGTTTGCCGCAAGGGCGCTGGAAGCAGGTAAGCATGTTGTGACTTCCAACAAGAAGATGTTTGCGGCCTGCTGCGAGGAACTGTTCGAACTGGCAAAGGAAAACAATGTGACGATCCGCTATGAGGCATCCTGTGGGGGCGGGATTCCCTGGATCAGCAGCCTGAGCCGGATCCGGCGTCTGGAAGGAGTGGATTCGTTTGAAGGCATCTTCAACGGTACGACAAATTATATCCTTACCCGGATGGAAGAGACCGGAAGCGGTCTTGCGGAGAATCTTGCGGAAGCGCAGTCGCTCGGGTATGCGGAAAAGGATCCGACCGATGATCTGGAAGGCTATGATGTCCGCTACAAGACAGCGATCTCCAGCATGAAAGCGTTTGATGCGGCGGTTTCACCGGATGCGATTCCGGCATACGGGATTGCGCATGTTTCAGCGGAAGATATCGCATGGGCGAAGGAACAAGGCCGCTGTCTGAAACTGATCGGCAGCGGAAAAAAGAATCCGGGTTCTGTCAGTCTCTGGGTCATGCCGGTATTTGTGAAGCAGGATGATGTGTTTGCCAGCGTAAAGGAAAACTTCAATGCGCTGAAGTCGGTTTCCGCGACGCTCGGCAGCGCGGTGTTTACCGGCCAGGGCGCCGGCGCATTGCCGACTGCGCATGCGGTGGTACAGGATCTGCTTGATATTTATCAGCGTCAGGACATGGAGCTTCCCAGGCTGAACCATGTTCCGGTAGACAACAGCGGTGTGAAGGCACGCTTCTATATCCGCACCGCCAATCCGGAAGCCTTTGCCGGAGTGAAGGCGGCAGATGCAGGAGAACATGCGCTTGTGACAGAAGTGCTTTCACTGCCGGAGCTGGAAGAATATCTGAAAGGATGCGGGGATGAAACAGTATTCGCCGCAATGGTGAAAGAATGATCAGGGTTGCGAAATTCGGCGGCTCTTCAGTTGCCAATGCGGCACAGTTCCGCAAAGTCAAAGGGATCATCGATTCTGATCCCACTCGGAAATTCGTTGTGTCTTCTGCCTGCGGAAAAGAATCCAGTGAAGATCACAAGGTGACAGACCTGCTGTTTCTGTGTGAAGCGCATGTGCGCTACGGCGTCTCCTATGAGCCGATTTTCTCTCAGATTGAAGCGAAGTATCATCGCATTAAAGATGAACTGGGGCTGAAAACCGATCTCGATCAGGAGTTTGCGTCAATCCGCAAAGTCATGCGCAGAGGCATGAGCACGGATTATCTGGTCAGCCGGGGTGAATACCTGACGTCCAAACTGCTGGCGGAATATCTCGACTATGATTTTGCGGATGCGGCAGAGGTGATTGCGTTCCGCTATGACGGAGAAGTCGATATGGAGCGCACAAGAGCTCTGATTGAATCCCGCATCAGCGACCGCGGACTTGTCATTCCGGGGTTTTACGGAGCGCTTCCCAATGGCGTGATCCGGATCATGAGCCGGGGCGGAAGCGATGTGACCGGTGCGATTGTCGCCAATGTTGTACGGGCGGATGTATATGAAAACTGGACGGATGTCAGCGGATTCATGGTCGCAGACCCGCGGATCGTCAAAGATCCGATCGGTATTCCGTGTATCAACTACAACGAGCTGCGGGAGATGTCCTACATGGGTGCCAACGTTCTGCATGATGATGCGATCTTCCCGGTTAAATCACTGAATATTCCGATCAATGTGAGAAATACCAATGATCCGGAAAACCCGGGGACGCTGATCATGGCGGACTGCAGTGAAAAGGACGCAGTCAATCCGCCGCATCTCATTACCGGCATTACCGGCCGGAAGGACTTTACGGTCATCACGCTGGTCAAGAGCCATGCCAGTGCGGAAGTCGGGTTTCTGAGACGGATTCTCTCAGTCTTTGAAGATTATCATGTTTCAATTGAAGCGGTGCCGAATACGGTTGATACGTTCTCGGTAATCGTTGCATCGAAAGAAGTGGATCACTGCCTGTATGATATTGTCGGCGAGCTGAAGGAACAGTTCCGCCCGGATGACATCCGGATCGAGGATCACCTGTCCCTGATCGCGATTGTCGGCCGTGCCATGACGAACCAGCCGGGCATGTCCGGCCGTCTGCTGTCGGCGTTCGGTTCCAATCAGATCAATATCAAAGTCATCAGCCAGAGCTGCGATGAGCTCAGTATTGTTGTCGGCGTGCATAACCGTGATTTTGAGAAAGCAATTCAGTGTATTTATGACCGGTTTATTACCGAAGAGGGGAAAGTGAAATGAAAATAGGAATTCTTGGAGCGACCGGAGCGGTCGGCCGCCAGATGCTGGAATGCATCGAAGAGCGCAATATTGCGTGTGATGAGCTTCGCCTGCTGGCAAGCAGCCGCAGTGCGGGTAAAGCGGTGAAGTTCAGGGACGGGGAAGTTGTGATTCAGGAAACAACACCTGCTTCCTTTGCCGGACTTGATATCGTGCTCGGTGCGGTAGAAGCGGAGTTCGCAAAAGAATATGCACCGTATATCAGATCGGCCGGCGCCGTGTTTATTGATAATTCCAGTTCGTTCCGGCTTGACCCGGATGTACCGCTGGTGGTACCGGAGATCAACGGAGAAGATGCTCTGAAACATAACGGCATTATTGCCAATCCGAACTGTAGCACGATCATCACTCTGATGGCGGCTGCTCCGATTCATCGCGTCAGCCCGATCACCAACCTGATCGCCAGCACTTATCAGGCGGTAAGCGGAGCCGGTGTCGGCGGCATGAATGAGCTGAAAGAAGAAATTCAGGCAATCTCGGAAGGCCGCACCCCGCAGCCGAAAGTCTTCCCGGCTGTCATCGCCTATAACTGCATTCCGTTTATCGGAAGCGATACCGGCAATGGCGTTACAACGGAAGAAGCCAAGCTCGGCAATGAAGGACGCAAGATTCTTCATAATCCGGATATGAAGGTTACCTGTACCTGTGTACGGGTACCGGTATTCCGTTCCCATTCCATCTCTTTCAGCGTAAGAACCGAACGGGAACTCAGTATTCAGGAAGCGATTGATGCGATCCGTGCTGCAGATGGCGTGCGGTATATCGACGAAGGCTATCCGATGCCGGTTGATACCAGCAATCAGGACCTGGTCTATGCCGGCCGCATACGGAAGGATGAAGCACTTGGCGGACTTGCCGTATGGTGCTGCGGCGATCAGATCCGCAAAGGCGCTGCGTCCAATGCGGTTCAGATTCTTGAGACTATTGCCCGCTGATCGACCCACTCACGTTACTGAACCCGGCGAACTGCCGGGTTTTCTGCAGGAAAAAACGGGGTTCCGGCAGGTGAATTGCCGGTTTGAGGCGCTGTGTATGCAGACAGAGGCTCCAACGTCTGCAAACTGTGTTAGAATACCAGTACAAAAGTGAGGAAAAAAGACATGTTTAAACGTTTGATTGGTGCAGCGCTCGCTTCTGCAGCTGCAATCGGAGTCGCGGTTGCGGTAAAACTGCTTCTTGAAAGCGAAGACAGCGAAACGGAAGAAGATGATGAGGAAAGTGAAGTCCGGTTTGTTTCAATTGAAGACGGCAAACCGGAAGAAACTGCAGTAAAGGAAGATGCCGCGAAGGAAGCGGCACCGGCAGAGAAGAAAGAGGAAAAGGTTTATCCGGCGGAGATTGAAGAAATCGCAGGTCTTTATCCGTATCTGGAAAAAGACTTTATCGCTGAGCAGTTTGCCCGCAATGATGTCTTCAACCAGCAGTATCCGGAAGACAGCCTGGTCCGCATCACACACAAAGCAAAGTTCGCTGATGAAGAGACCATGCGCGGGTTTGTGAAGATCTGTGAAGATAACGGCTATACTTCCGAAGTGCTTTCGGCAACAGAGGCAGCGGTCAGCCGCAAGCTGTTTACGGAAGACGGTGCGATTCTTTCCGATATCTACAATCTCGCAAATCAGGTTGCCTGCCTGAAGGGCACCTATGGCGGATACAATATCGAACTCTGAAACAGAAGGTCACGAACGTGAAAAGAGCGGCACAGTCCGCTTTTTTTGCGGTCCGGCAATCTGAAATTGCGCTTTGTAAACAGACGATAGGTTGATATAATAGGAAAGATTTTAAGGAAAACTATGAACGCGGTAGAAGTAAAAGACCTTACATTTTCCTACGACCAGGAAAAAAATGCTGTGGAAAACGCAGCGTTTTCCGTTCCGAAAGGATCGTATACAACAATCATCGGACATAACGGAAGCGGTAAATCCACAGTTGCTAAACTGATCACCGGTCTTCTGGAAAAGAAGAGCGGGACGATCGTAATCTCAGGCCTTGAACTGAATGAGGAAAACCTGAGAGAGCTGCGCAACCGGATCGGAATCGTATTTCAGAATCCGGATAACCAGTTTATCGGCTCAACGGTACGGGATGATATCGCATTCGGTCTGGAGAACCACTGTGTTCCTCAGACAGAGATGGATGACATCATCAATACGTATGCAGAGAAAGTCCGGATGACGAAGTATCTGAACCACGAACCGACAAGGCTCAGCGGCGGACAGAAGCAGCGGGTGGCGATTGCCGGCGTGCTGGCGATGCATCCGGAGGTGATTGTCTTTGATGAAGCGACCTCCATGCTGGATCCGCAGGGCAGACATGAGATCCGGAAGCTGATCAATGATCTGCATAAGGACAGGGGACTGACAATCCTGTCGATTACACATGATATTGAAGAAGTGACTTCCAGCGATTACGTGATTGCGATGAACCGCGGAAGAGTCGAGCTGTGCGGCACACCGGAAGAAGTGTTCGCAGACGCCGATAAACTTCGCAGCATCAATATTCCGCTTCCCTTTTCCATGCAGTTTCAGAATGAACTGCAGCGGGAGGGCGTGAAGCTGAAGCGATGCATTACGATGGAAGGACTGGTGGAAGAGCTGTGCCGATCAGATTTGAAGAAGTAAGTTACGTGTACGGCGAGGGAACTCCGTTCCGCTATGTCGCACTGGATGGCGTGAATCTGACGTTTCAGGACGGCAAATTCACAGCGGTCATCGGGCAGACCGGATCGGGCAAGAGTACGCTCGTTCAGCATATCAATGCCCTTCTGAAGCCGGCTTCCGGCACGGTATATGTGCTGGATCGTGAGATCCGGGCAGGAACAGAGCCGAAAGGCCTCAAAAGCCTGCGGAAGGATGTCGGTCTGGTATTCCAGTTTCCGGAATATCAGCTGTTTGAAGAGACTGTTCTGAAGGATGTGGCGTTCGGTCCGAAGAATTTCGGGGCAGGCGTCCAGGAGGCAGAGAAGAAAGCGCGGGAAGCGCTTCGGCTGTGCGGCCTTGGCAAAGAGTATGAGGAACGCTCTCCGCTGGAGCTCTCCGGCGGGCAGAAACGGCGTGTTGCGATCGCCGGAATTCTCGCGATGGACCCGAAAATCCTTGTTCTGGATGAACCGACTGCCGGGCTTGATGCGCAGGGCGCAGTCAATATGATGAATCTCTTCCGGGATCTGAATCAGAATCACGGCAAGACGATAATCATGGTTACGCATGATATGGAGCAGGTATTTTCCTATTGCGATGAAGTTGTCGTGATGGAACAGGGAAAACAGAAGCTCCATGTAAGCGTCCAGGAGTTCTTCCGTGACTCCTCGCACTGCCGGGAACTTGATATTCTGCCCCCGGCTCTGATCCGTCTGAAGGACAGTCTGAAAGAGAAAGGGTTTGAAATCGGCGATGAGGTGAATGACATCAGAACACTGGCCAGAGTCGTTGCGAAGCAGGTGAAGAAACATGGGTAATCTTGCACTGGGACGTTATATACCGCTGGATTCGCCGATACACAACATGGACCCGCGGGCTAAGATCAGCGCAATGCTGATTATCATGATCGCAATCTTCGTGCCGGCTGGCTGGATCGGCTACGGAATCATATTCTGTGCGGTAAGCGTTGTGGTTCTCCTGTCGAAGCTGAGTATCGGATATATCTGGAAATCCATGCGGCCGATGCTGCTGATGCTGGGATTTCTGCTCATCATCAATCTGCTGGTCATCCATACCGGTACGCCTCTGTTTACAATCGGTACCTTCACGGTTTATTCGGATGCGGTGTTTCAGACGCTGTATATTGTGGTGCGTCTTCTGCTGATGATCATGATCACCACCTGCCTGACGGCTACGACCAAACCGCTTGATATGACGCTCGGGCTCGAAGATCTGCTCAAGCCGTTTGAAAAGATCGGCGTTCCTTCCCATGAGATTGCGATGCTGATCTCGATTGCGCTGCGTTTTATTCCGGATCTCATCGATGAGACGACCCGGATTATGAAAGCCCAGGAAAGCCGCGGTGTGGATCTGAAGGAAGGAAAGCTGATGGAGCGGATCGGCGCGATTCTGTCACTGATCGTTCCGCTGTTTGTCAGTGCGTTCCAGCGGGCAGAAGATCTTGCCAACGCCATGGAAGCACGCGGCTATATTCCGGGTGAACCCCGCACCCGCTACAAGGTGCTGAGAATGCAGAGAGCGGATTATATTCTGCTGTTCGGAGCAGTACTGGTCCTTGGCATAACGATCGCACTGGCAGTTGTCTTATGATCCGCTATAAATGCACAGTGTCCTATGTCGGGGCTGCATATTGCGGCTGGCAGACACAGAAAACAGGCAATTCCGTTCAGGAACAGATCGAATCCGCCCTTGCGCGAATTTTTGACATGCCGGTCAGAATTCTTGCGGCAGGCCGGACAGACGCCGGTGTGAATGCACGCGGGCAGGTGTTTCAGTTTGATGCGGAGAAAGAAATCCGCGAACGGAAACTGATGGGTGCGCTCAACGGTTTTCTTCCGGGTGATATCCGCATTCTCAGGGTAGAGCACAAAGATGCGCTGTTTCATGCGCGCTACTGTGTGAAAGAGAAACAGTACGACTACCGGATCAACTTCGGGCCATATGATGTGTTTTCGAAAGACTATGCGTATCAGTGCCCGTATCACGCGGATATCGAACGGATGAAGGAAGCTGCCCGGTATTTTGTCGGAACGCATGATTTCACCTCCTTCAATTCCAATCCGCTGCGGGAGACGCCTGATCAGGTGCGCACGATCGATTCGATCACCTTTGAAGAAGAAGGAAGTATTCTGAAAATCTCCTATCGGGGCAGGGGCTTTCTGCGCTATATGGTAAGGATGATGACGGCGGCTCTGCTGGAAGCCGGAAGGGGAAGAATGGAACCGGAAGAGATCAGCCGCCTGCTTGAGGCGAAGTCGAAGACTGTCTGCCGCAGAAATGCGCATCCGGAAGGACTGACGCTTGAAAAGATTGAATACTTTGAAGTGATTGCCATGACGGCTTCTCTCACGGTGCGTGAAGTACTGCCGGAGGATGCGGCATCTGACCTGCTCAGAGGAACGTGGGTGCTGGCAGACCGGCATACAGATCGGCTGTACGGGGAATATCTTGAAGCTGCGGGAGGCGGGATTCTGATACTGACAGAATCCGGTGCAGCAGAAATACAGGCGGAGCTGGAAGCGATCATTGCACAGCTGAAGGAATATCAGAAGAAACGGTCGATCCCGGAAAGAATGATCGTACTGAATCAGGAAGAAGCTCAAAGCAGGAAGGCAGATGAATGCGGCCGGGATTCTGCCTGAGCTGCCCGGAACATGTACTGAGGCGGAACTCACAGAAAAACGTGTGATTTCAGGCGATTTTTCTGAAAACTGTTGACGCGGTTTTCCTGATTGCCTAAAATAATGTTTGGCTCTTTTCAGCCAAATGTGGCCCCGGTAAAACCACATATGGAGGAATATTTGAAATGATGCGTCAAACTACGATGATCAAGCCGAGTGAAGTCGAACGCACCTGGTATGTCGTTGATGCGGCAGACTGCACACTCGGACGTCTTGCATCTCAGGTAGCGTCGGTTCTTCGCGGCAAGAACAAGCCGACCTACACCCCGCATGTTGACTGCGGCGATTATGTGATCGTTGTCAACGCGGACAAGGTTAAGATTTCCGGAGATCAGGATGCGAAGAAATTCTACTACAGCCACTCGATGTATCCCGGAGGACTCCGCGTACGTTCCACAAAGGAAATGCGTGAGAAGTACACGGTTGAATGGGTCGAGAAAGCAATCAAGGGAATGCTTCCGCATAACAAACTCGGAGATGAGATGCGCCGTCATGTCTTCGTTTATGAAGGCCCGGATCATCCGCATGCAGCTCAGAAGCCTGTTGAGCTGAAGATTAAAGACTAAGGAGAGGAGATAGACAATGGCAACGAAGAAGAAAGCGGCAGTTACCTATATCGGAACAGGACGCCGCAAACAGTCCACAGCCCGTGTCTTCATGACTCCCGGCACAGGCACAATCACAGTCAATGGAAAGACTCTGGAAGAGTACCTCCCGCAGGCTACTCTGCGTATGATCGTTAACAGCCCCCTTGTAACGACTGAAACAGTGGGCCAGTTCGACATTAAGATCAATGTTGTAGGCGGCGGCTATGCCGGCCAGGCAGGTGCGATGCGCCACGGTATCGCGCGCGCTCTGGTTGAAGCCAGCGAAGACTACAGACCTGCTCTTAAGAAAGCTGGATTCCTCACACGTGATGCTCGTGAAAAGGAACGGAAGAAGTACGGTCTGAAGGGCGCACGGCGTGCTCCGCAGTACTCCAAGCGTTAATCAGTACCTGGAACTATTTCAAGACTGGAGAAACCTGGAATTTCGGTTCCGGGTTTTTTTGTGGATAAGGCGGCTGTTAAGTGTTTACTGATGAACGAACGTCAGGCATAAAAGGCGGCGTCATTCAGCGTTACTGATATTTCGGAGCGAGGGCAAAGAGCAGCACACGGGAAGAAAAAAAGAAAAGAGACACGGACATTGATCAGAAGAGGTATCAGAGAGAAAGCAATTACTGCTGTTCTGCTGGCGATCTGCCTTCTGCTGTCGGGATGCTGGAGAAAAAGCACTTTCAATGGCTTAAGGACATCTGATGAGACGGGGTTCCGGATGGAATACAGCATTCTGGATAAAGAAGAATCTGTCGAACTGAAGCTGGCAGAAGGCGATCAGATACAGGTTCATATTTCACATACCGCCGGAAATGTGGATGTGATCATCGGCCAGAGTGGAGAAGAACTGATATGCAAAGGGACTGAGCAGAAAATGCGGACTCTATTCAGATGCCGGTGATGATGATAAGGAACTGGTGCTGAATGCAACGTACAGACTTTGCAGAGATAGGGGGACGATTTGTGAAAAACAGGTGTTATGAACAGGCCGCAGCCTGTGTTAAAGACACTGTCCTGCCTGCACGGATCAGGTTGTATAAGTTCTGCTGCGGTGATTCTGATGAAAATCTGCGGAGGATTGAAGGCTGCAGAAAGTAAATAAGCTGCACACAGTTTTTCTGCGGTCTGACGGGACAGAAACCTTTCTCCCTGAACAGAGCGGATTCTGCAATATAATAGGGCTGTAATACATATGGAACATGAAATTGATCTGAAACTGGAAACAAATGGGGCATCTCAGTCTTCCGGCCGGCTCAGTGAAGCGGATCTTGAATATGCGCGCTCATTTGCCGGGAAAATTGATCTGACGAATAAAACAATGGTTCTTCAGTACGGACTGGAGGCAGAACGGAAAGTCCGCCGTCTTTCGGAATCGCTGCATCTGAATATTCCCGAATATGATCTGAATGAGATTGAATCGCTTCTGCGGAAACTGCTGGTACAGCTTTCTGCGTTTGAAATCAGCGTACGGGCGGATCAGAGCCGGAGTGCAGAAGCAGCGGCTGCTGCATTTCGCAGAGCGTATGATTCCTTTAATTCGAAGCTCACAGAATGCGCAAGAAGACTGGAAATCCTCCGCAGTGCACTGCTGAGGCATGTGGAGCGCCTGAATGGCTGCAGTGAGGATTATCTGATGATTATCCGGGAATATGATCTCTATCTGTACGCCGGGCAGGTATGCCTTGCGGAACAGTCCGGTTCAGGAATGGCAGAGCTTCTCACACGGGCAGAGGAAAGCGGTTTTGCGGAAGACAGAGTCCGGGCAGAACAGTTTGCGGAAGATCTCCGGCTGTTCAGCCGGAAGCTTCATGATCTTTCCGTAAGCCGTCAGCTTCCGGTGCAGATGACCGCACATCTTCGAATGATTCAGAGTGCGGATATTGTGATGGCAGAGAATCTGCGCCGGCTTATCATGAATGTGTTTCCGCTTTACCGCAGCCAGATTGCGCTGGCAATCGGCCGCAGCAGCGACCGGCCGGTCGATATGGAGCTTTTCTCTGATGCCGGACAGGCACTGAAGGAAGCGGCAGTGTCGGTGCTGAAGGAAGAGGAAGCGACGCGCGCGGCGCAGAAACGCTCCGTTTCTCTGTTTGGCAGGAGCGGAAAAGAAACCGGCAGTAAGTGAACCGGGTGGTCCTGAAGATCAGAAAATTTCCTGAAGTTTATTTTCTGAAATCTTCGGGATTTTTTGTTTTCGGGGAAATAAGTAAGTCAAGGAGGTTCTGATTATGAGAAAAAGAAAACTCAGAACATGGGTAAAAGTGACCCTTGGCACAATGGGGCTGGTCGGTCTTTCTTCTGCAGCTGCCTGCTGGACAGAATATGGCATCCCCTCAATCCTGAACAGCTCTGCTCCGATGCAGGAAACAGACAGCAGTGCGGCAGATGAAACCGGAGAAATTCCGCTGCCTTCCATGCCAGAGACCGGCGTGAATGCGGAAGGGCTCCTGTTTTCGCCGAAAATCATAAGGGAAGTGTATGAGCTGTGATGGAACTTCGGGCGTATACCGTTCTTCAGAAGGAAGAGCTGGAACAGGGAAGAGAGCAGAAGCTGAGTGAAGAAGCGATTTCGCTTTATTCGGATCGGCGGATGAACTATCTGCAGATGCGTGCAGTGCGGAATGCACTGAATTCCGGAATCTCTGCGGAAGCTGTTTCCCTGTTTGCGAAATTCTGGATTCCTGCATGGCAGATCGAAGAATTTGCAGAGGAAGTCCGAAACGGAGAACAGCCGGCTGTCCCGAAGCGTCCGCTCCCCCGGGAACCATTTCTCTGGCTGGGGGCAGCAGTGACGCTGCTGGGAATACTGCCGATGCTTGCGTCTCCTTCCGGACCGGTGCAGCTGGAACTGACATCCGGAACGATCCGGATTCCGTGCGGAGCGGAATTTGAACCGGAACGGTATGTGAAAGAATTCAGCGGCGAGGATGTTTCACTGTTTCTGCCGGAAAAATTCACAGCGGACCGGCCTGGACCGGTGCTTGTACAGTATCGGGCGGAGGGGAAGAAGGAGACAGTGCGGAAGAATCTGAGAGTGGAGGTGGTTGACGATCAGGCACCTACGATTACGCTGACAAGCGAGCGGGCAGAGCTTCTGAGGGAAGCGCCGTTCTCGTGTCATGCCTATGTGATGAAGGCAATGGATGAAGTGGATGGTGATCTGACCCGCTCCGTGATCTGCAGTGATGTGCTTACAGATGAAGAAACACAGCAGGTAAGCTATCAGGTAAAAGATCAGGCAGGAAATACCGCAACTGCGGTGCTCCGTGTTCATTTCGCAGACAGTGCCCCGGCTCATCCGGAAACGGAAGCGGCGGCAGTGAACCCCTCCGCAGAGACGCCGGGCCCTGCGGCATCACATCCTGCTGCGGAAAAACCGGTGACCGCAATGGCAGCGCCTGCGATTCAGAGTGTGCCTGAACCGGAGGCTGCGGGCATCGAAGAACCGCCGTATGAAGAGGAAACGGAAGAACCGCTGCTGCAGTGAGCGGAACGGAAAAAGCGGACTGAAGCCCATATGGTTCAGTCCGCCTGAAGAAAATGAAGATGGAAGCCTGAAGGTCAATGCAGCGCTCCGTCTGAGCGGCCTGGCAGGCCATAGGCGGAGGCAGCAGTTTCAGCAGAGCGCAACAGCGCTTCCGCAATGACTCTTGCGGCAAGAACGCCGACAAGATTGACGTCGGATTCTACACTGCAGGTGCTCATCACATAGATACTGTCACCGTCATACATGGTGTGTACAGGGCAGAGCGCTCTTGCGAATCCGTCATGCGACATCGCTGCGACCTTGCAGAGATGAGCTTTGGAAAGCTTTGCGTTGGTGAGAATGCAGGCAAGTGTTGTGTTCTTGTGAAACATGTCAAACGGTTTATCAAAGCACGAGGCAAACGCTGCTTCGCTGTTCTGCTCAGGAACACCGTCTGTCTGAATCCCGGCAATCACGGTTCCGGTTTTCCAGTTCACAATATTACCGGCAGGGTTTGCGGCTGTAATTGCACCGATCTTCAGATCGCCGTACTGCAGGGCGAATGCGCCGAGTCCGGATTTTGAAGCGTGTTTCATGCCGAAGAGTTTTCCGCAGGCTGCTCCGGTTCCGGCACCGTGATTTCCTTCTCTGAAATTTCCGGCGTTCAGACAGGCGTTATAGCCAAGGGCAGCGTCAGGACGTATCTTCGGATTTCCGACTGCGAGATCAAACAGACAGGAGGCACAGACAATCGGAACTACGCCGTTCTCTGTCTGAAAACCGATTCCGTTTTCCTCCAGATACTGCATGACTCCGCCTGCCGCATCCAGACCGTACGCGCTGCCGCCGCTCAGAAGAACGGCATTTACCGCTTCGTTGGCTGTGAGCGGATTGAGCAGTGCAGTTTCCCTTGAAGCAGGAGCGCCTCCCCGTATATCGGCGCCGGTCAGAGCTGCCGGTTCGGCAAGAATGACCGTACATCCGGTTCCGGCTTCCGGATACTCCGCATTTCCGATCCGGAACCCTTCGATTTCTTCAATGCTGATTTCGTTCCATACCTGTTTCATTTCTGATTTCCTCAATAAGTGTTTCTTCTTCTCTGCTCAGTGTTCTCTGCTTCAGAAGATCGGGTCTCAGAGCCATTGTCCGGCGCAGAGATTCCTTCAGGCGCCATACGCGGATCTTCTCACGATGTCCGCTGAGCAGAACGGAGGGAACGTGTTTCCCTTCGTATTCCCTTGGTTTTGTGTACTGCGGATATTCCAGCAGACCGTTTTCAAATGATTCTTCCGCGGTGCTTTCTTTCCGGATTGTTCCATCCAGCAGGCGTATGATCGAATCCATTACAGTCATGGCGGGCAGTTCTCCGCCGCTCAGTACATAGTCACCGACCGAAATTCGCTCATCTGCGGTTTCCATGATCCGCTCATCCATTCCTTCATAGTGCCCGCAAATCAGAATCAGGTCTTCGCATTGGCTCCATTCCCGGGCTTTCTTCTGGGTATAGGGAATACCGGCAGGAGAAAACACGGCAACCCGGCTGTGCGGCGTACGGCATTCCTTCAGACAGCGGAAAACCGGTTCGCAGCGCAGAATCATCCCTGCACCGCCGCCGAACGGGCTGTCGTCGATGTGGCGGAAGCTGCCGTCCGCATAGTCTTTGATATCAATAATGTTCAGAATCAGGTTTCCGGATGCGATGGCTCTTGCGGTCAGGGGAAATGAACGGAAAGAGGTGAACTGCTCCGGAAACATGGTCAGCACTGTGATCCGCATGGCATTATTATAAGCCATGAAAAACGGAAAACGCGCCTTTCAGCGCGTTACTTCGCAGTATCCTGGAAGTATTTTTCCAGCAGCTGTTCTCTTGGAAGCGGCTTGCTGAAGTAGTATCCCTGTGCCTTGTCACAGCCGACTGACTGCAGGAATCGGAACTGTTCCTCCGTTTCAACGCCTTCGCAGAGCGTTACCATGTTCAGCTGCCTGGCAAGACTTACAACCATGGTGATGATCGGTATGCTCTTACTGTTTTTCGGAAAATCCCGCAGGAACATCATATCGATCTTCAATACGTTGAAAGAGAAGTCCTTCAGTACATTCAGCGAGGAATAACCGCTGCCGAAGTCATCCAGCCAGAGGCTGAAGCGGTTCTTCCGCAGACGGCTCATATTGTCCTGCAGGATGCCGAGCTGATCGGTCAATGCGCTTTCCGTAATCTCAACGTCGAGCAGAGAACTCGGAAGCTGGTATTTTTCTGTCATGGAGGACAGAAATGCAGGGACGTCATACAGTTCGAAATCGAGCCGTGAAAAGTTCAGCGAAACAGGAACGACATTCCTTCCGGCATCGATGTCTTCCCTCAGATCCCGGCATACCTGTTCGATAATGCACTGATCCAGTTTGTGTATTTCATGGTATTCTTCCAGCGTCTCAATAAAGGCGAAGGGAGGAAGGAGACCGAATTCCGGATCATCCCAGCGGGCCAGGGCTTCCAGCCCGACCAGCTCACCATTGCCGCCTGCACAGCTGACTACCGGCTGATAGAATGGTTTGATCCAGCCTTTCGCAACTGCGTTGTCGATATTGTTGATAATGTACTGCTTGCGTCTGACGTTCTGTTCGAGCGCTTCATCATATTCCAGATAGAAGACGCCGTACCGGCGCTTGATCATGTTGCAGGCAATGCGTGCATGACTGCAGGCAAGACCAATATCACTGCCCGCCATCTGAGGCGTGCAGCTTCCTGCTTTGAGAATCAGCCGTACTTCACTGTCCAGTGCGGATATCCTGTTTCTGGCTTCTTCCAGCTTTGGCTGAAGGGTGTTTTTCTCTGTAAAGATTACAAAGTGATCGTCGGAGAATCGAGCCAGGGGATCTGCTTTGAAACATTCCTTCAGAATCATCGCTGCCTGCTTCAGAAGCTCGTCTCCTTTCCGGTATCCGTACTTCTCATTGTAGGAACGGAAGTTTTCGATATCGCAGTAGAGAAAGGTGCGGTTATACTCTGCGTCTTTGCGGAAGGTGATAAAGTCCTGACAGGTATTGCGGAACCAGCGCATGTTCGGAACTGCGGTAAGATCGTCTTCGTTGGAGATTTTTGTGAGATGTGCATTCACGGATTCCAGGCGTTCCGCTTTCTCTGCTTCTGAGAGCTTCTGATGATAGGCGGACATCGCAACCATGAAGGTGGAGATCCACATGGTAAACAGATTGATCTTTGTGGCGTCGCTTGCCGGATTGATCCGGTTGATGAGGGCATAGAAGACTCCGAACGTGATGACAGAGAACAGGAAAGACTGCAGCGGCTTCCAGTAAAGGATGCAGAAAACGAAAACCGTCATTGTCAGGAAGGTGAGAATCTGTTCGCCTGCGGCGTAGGAACTGACTCCGACCTGTACGCCGAATACGATGCAGATCAGGGAAAAGAGCCAGAGTATAATCGTACCGGCAGTCTTGTTCTGCGTCTTCTTCATGATGAAGCGGACTGCGTAAATCAATGCGACAAGCCCGGCCGTTAAAAGGATGACATAATTGCGGTAATGGCTTATCAGCCATTCCGCAGATCTTGGCCAGGAGATCAGCACGATCCGTGTCAGCCGGAAAATCATCCAGATCTCAAGGCAGATCACAATTACGGACATATATACAACTGCGTATATATTGGAACGGAACAGGAAATTATCCACATAGTCGCTTTTCGGGGAAAACCCCAGCCAGCGTTTTATTTTTTCTGTCATAAATCAACCTCTGTAAAATTCCGCTGCACATCAGAGCCCGGATATGGAATGAAGTGCTGCGGTGTATGTGATGAATACGGAGTACAGAACTACTCGGGTTCTGTGAGAATGAAATGCGAACGTGTATCAAATTGAAGCAGTCCGTCGCTTTCCTTCGCTTCCGCAGAAAGCACATCGATCACTGCTTCAGCCTCATTGCTGATGGTACGAATGTGTTTCGGCGTATCGATCCAGGAAACGAACGGATTATGCATGCCGGATTCGGATACCCGGTCGGTTTCCGCGGCGAAGGAATTGAGCGCAACGGTCAGGGTGCGGTCTTTCCAGCCGTCCGCCCATACGCCGTTATCGTAGATGACTTCGCCTGCTTCTGTGCGGATCATGCATACCTTTGCCGGGTTTTTCTGATAGATGCAGTCAATTCCGCTCATGCGCGAGATCAGCCCCCAGCCGCCATCTCCCACTGCATACTGCATGGCCGCAAGGAATTCTTCGCAGGTGATTTCAAAGCAGTAAATGGAGTCTTCGAACGGAAACATGGCGTAAATATCGCTGATATGGATGGTCCGTCTGTCCTTCCCTTCCGGAATCGTGAAATCCAGCCGGAGTGCGCCGCTGTTGATGATGCCGACATCAGCCTCTGCTGCACGCATGAAGATGGAGGATACCCAGTTTCCTTTCGATGAAGCGTGTTTTCCGCTCTCAGGCAGGTAATCATAGCGCGTTGCGGGAACAGTGATATAACCGATTTCAAGATTGAAAATACCGGACAGCAGAAGGAGATATTCATTTCCTGCAGCGCTTACGTCCGGATCGAAGAGTGCGGTATTCTCCGGCTTATCGTACAGAAGCGGCGGGTTGTCAGTGAGGTATTCGGCATGCGCCTCCTTTGCCCTGAGAAGTTTCGCACTGCCTTTCTGGTTCCGGAACAGGAGGCTGCAGTGGGCCAGCGACCCTGCATTATTACCGGGTGAAACATATTTGATGCCGTCATCCGTTTCGCCGTGAATCAGTTTATGAAGGTGCCCGCCGAATACCAGGTCAACATCGCTGTCTGCTCCGAGAGCTTCTGCGGTTCTTTTACTGTCGGCGTGGGCCAGCACAACCACCGCATGGCAGTTATAGCTGTGCTTCAGCGTATGAGCAAGATTTTTCAGAGTTTCGTAATCCTCTGCGGTCTGATATCCTTCAAGGATAAACCGGTCTCTTGCGACCGAAGAGCTGTAATCAGACGCAAATCCGATCACACCGATCCGGACAGGCAGTTCATTGCCGTTTCTGTCCGCAGCGGTTTTTTCCAGAATGAGGTAAGCTCTGAGACCGTCGATTTTTCTGTTATTGCGGGTGAGATTGCTGATGACATAGGGAGTCGTATTGACGGACAGCTCACCATTACGGGTATAATCGATCATTGTTCCGTCAAGATCCATCACCTCGGAAAGGCCGTTGTCGAATTCATGATTTCCGACCATCACTGCATCATAGTGCATCTGATCAAAGATCGCCGACATCGGCTGATTTCCGAGCAGTGAGGTGATCGGACTCCCCTGAAAGACGTCTCCTCCATCCAGCAGTACAATCCGGTCTCTGCGGTATTCCCCGTTTACGGTCCCCGCTTCTTTTATGAGGTGAGCCATGTACGCCATGCGCATCTGCCACTCTGTGCCATCGTCATAGATATAGGCGCCATGAATATCGGAGGTTTCATAAAGCGGAAGCACATAAGTGTCTTCCTGCTTCAGGGAAGCCTCATAAGCTTCATTCACATGGTAGATCTGAAACGAGGACGGAACGTTGTCCCCATCGGGATAGATCAGTGAATAAAGAGTGCTGGAGTCATCGTAGGAAAGGTACCGGTTCTGTTCTGTCCCTTCGCTGTCAAGGACGGACAGTAGCAGATGTCCGTCCTGCATGGTACAGGACGCAGCCAGCGAGCGGTCATCACGGAAGCTGACTTTCCGTCCGTCAGGTGAGAGGCAGAGATATCCGTTTTCACCCCGCAGCTGAAACGAATCCCCATCCGCAATCACTTCCATGATCTGCACATCGTCCGAAAGACGGGTGAGTATGCTGGTATCAGTTCGGGTTCCGATCCAGACCCGGGCAGATTCTACGGAGTATTTCCGGTTCCATCTGGAAACGGCTGTAAGACTTGCGTCATCCACCAGTACAATATGATCGCCATTCTGAAAAGCGGTTACCTGTATGGCGGCAGGCGGCGGTTCACTCTGTTTCTGACAGCTCGCAAGCAGTCCGAAGATCAGCAGGATTCCGGTCATCAGCAGTTTCAGAACAGGCGGGACAGGTTTGTTTTCTTCCGATTTCATAATCATTCTCATCTTCATGACCGTGACAGGTTTGCTCTGTCAACATTCAGCTTCACTGATTGCATCATACCGCAAATTGTGTATTTCCGCTGTTCTTATGCTTTGTGTACCTTCAGTTTGCTATGCGGATGTAAGGGAAACACGAACCGGCAGAAACCGCAGCGTCTGCCTGTCCGGATCAGAGACCAGCCCTGAAAAAACTTTCATTTGTGTTTGATGGAAATTTTCAATAAAATAATGAAATATCGAAGCATCCGGTTCGGGCTTCAGTTCAGAGGCATCCGTCACATCATGCCGCCGGAGACAGGAGGAACATTAACTATGAATTATTCTGAAATCACCCCATACGTCAAAGGTCTTTCTCAGTTATCCAACGCCCGAAATCATATTACCCCTGATCTTTACAGCAAGTATAAAGTGAATAAGGGTCTGCGTGACCTGAACGGAAAAGGGGTCGTGACAGGGCTTACAGAGATATCAACCGTTACTGCTAAGGAAATCGGCGCAGATGGAAACGAAATACCGTGTCCGGGAAGACTGTATTATCGCGGAATCAATATCCGTGATCTCGTCAACGGGTTTATGGAAGACCAGCGGTATGGGTTTGAGGAAATCACATATCTTCTTCTGTTTTCCAAG
>JAFYGX010000043.1 GCA_017543025.1 Solobacterium sp. | reverse complement strand
AAGCAGGCGGCCCCATGAAAAATGAAAGGGCGGGTTATCCCGCCCCACAGCTGTTTAAAGGTGGCTTTTCAGAAATGGGGTTATCGCCCCGAATAATCTGACAGGGATGGCCTCACCCCAACCAAATTTAGATAGTCCAGATTCATTCTGAACGAATGCCTGAACACAGCTCTTTTTCTTTGAATGGAATAACCGTGTGCCATAAGCAGGTCGTATCCTGCATAAAGCCGGAGGCAGTACAGATCATCATACATTTATGCAGACGGTGTTTTCTGACACTGTTGTTTGCGATCAACGAAAACAAGCGTTCCGCTCCGGGAAACGCTTGTTCCGTAATGATCTGAGTTCAGGTTCAGAAATGTATTCGGCGATAATATCAGCTGTGTTCAGTACGCTGAACATGGCTGTTTATGAAACAATGTTGGGGTCCGGCGAAAATCGCCACTCAGAGTCCACTGAAAAACGCCAATTAGCGTCCATTGAAATCAGCCACTGATCTGTTCAAAGAAAATAGCCATTACCTGATTATCCAATACGTCCTAGACTGATATACGACCAATGTATATCGGAAAGGAGGAAAATTGAATATTCAAAGTAATGACCTCGAGGAAATAGTAACACAAGCCCTCGATGGGATGAAGAAGGAATTAGGAGATCAGTTCGATCTCAATAAAGTTAATCTAGCTGAACTGGAACGGCGTACCGGCATCTCACGATCAAAGCTTCGCCGAATCAAAAGGAATGGATTCAAAGTATTACCAAATGGAAATAAAGGGAAGAAACACGAAATCACTGTACTGACCGGGTTCACTGGTCTGATCGATGACTATCTAAAAAAAGGTTGTTCCAATTCCGAGGTAATTAATGAGCGTTTGAAAGAAGTTGGTTACACAGGAAGCATCACTACCATAAAGCGCTATATTCAGTCCCATCAGAACTTGGTTCCAGCACCCAGACAAGCAGTCAGCCCGCAGGGAAACCGCGGCCGTCGATATCAGACAGGCCCAGGTGAAAGCTATCAGATGGACTGGGGATTCGTGAAAGTCACGACGGACTCGGGAAGCACTTATAAGTGTGCCTGCTTCGCGATGATCTGCCATCATTGCGGAGAGCGGTATGTCGAGTTCTTTCCGAATGCCAAGCAGGAGAATCTCTTCATCGGGATGATCCACGCGTTTGTCTATATGGGTATCCCTGAGACTGTTCTCACCGACAATATGAAGAGTTTGGTGATCGAGCGGGATTCTACAGGAAATCCCATATGGCAGAAAGATTACGAAGCGTTCATGAAAGTAATTGGCTTTAAGACCAAACTTTGTAAGCCACGTCATCCATTCACCAAAGGAGCTGTGGAGAGACTCGTCAGGTTCGTGAAAGAGAACTTCATTGTCGGACGAACGTTCGGGAATATCACAGATCTGAACTGCGAGGCACTTAAGTGGTGTAATACGCAGAACAGTAAGTATCACAAAGCGGTTGATTGCGTTCCTCAGGAAGTTCATACCGCTTCGTGCAGAACTGTCGCGGTAAATCTTGTGATGACTATAGGGGTGTTTGCGTACCTCTGCCCGCCCCGCAAGATCTCATTTGACGGCTTTGTTAATTACGAGGGGCGGCGATTCGGAGTGCCGTACAGCTATACCCCAAAGATCTGCAGAGTGCGCAGAGACGGATTCTATCTGTATATCTACGATATGGATCTGACGGTGGAACTTGCTCGTCATAACATCACCTGGAGCAGAAAAGACTCCTTCTGTGCTGATCAGTACATCGTGAAACAGCCAGAAGAACTACCTACGGCGCCCGTGCGTGCGGAACTGACTCAAAAAGAGTCTGACGTTCCGGCAATCGGATTCCGCAAATTTGCATTCAATGAGAAGGTGGACTGGGATGACTGAGACGGTATTTGAGGAGATGGAACAATACGCCCGTGTCCTAAAACTTGGATTGACGGCATCTGATCTGGCGGAAATCACTGCAGATCTGAACATGACTTCTGATGAACTGAATAAGCTATGTCAGGTATTCAGAGCTTTCGATCAGCGCAAGACAGAAGCGATCGTGAACACCTGCTTGCGATTAAGCAGACTGCCGTTGAAAGAACCAAAGAAATTTAAAAACTTTGATTTCAGCCGACTTTGCGGCAAAGGAACGGATAAGCTGAAAAGCCTCGATTCACTTGCGCAGCTGTATGAACATCGTAATCTGGCATTCATCGGACCTCAGGGAATTGGGAAGACTCATTTAGCGATGGCATTTGGGCATGCGTGTTGTGAGAAAGGAATTAAGTCATATTTCCTGAAGGCAACCGAACTGGATCAGCGACTGACTGCAGCACGGAGAAATGACCGAGTAGCGGCTGTTACAAACGGTCTCGTAAAGCCTTCTTGCCTTATCATTGATGAAATCGGGCGCTGTACATTTGATAAAGAGAATACTCGCATATTCTTTGATATCATCGATCGGCGGTCAAACAAAGAAGGTCCTAACTGTATGATCTTCACCAGCAATAAAACCCCGGATACTTGGGGAGAATACTTCAATGAAGAGGATTCACTTCTATGTGCACTGGACAGGATTTTCGATAACGCAACGGTGTTTATGATGAAGGGAGAAAGCTATCGAGGCAGAAAACTTGAAACACTAGCCGTCGAGGCCAGCGGCACAGCAACACTATTAGGCAATAAATAAGAAAGGCTCATATAAGAGACGATATACATTGGTCGTTTTCAGCGGTCTGGGATTGGTTAAATTCTCTGGACGCGGAACGGTCATTTACTCCGGACGCTAACAACAAGTCTATCTGTATCAGATCAGCGTGATTTATCAGCCTACAATCTGCTGGTATTCATCACGACTGATTAGAAAGATGGCGCGAGAAACCCCAAGTGCTTTAGCCTTGGGATGAGAGCGCCACTTTATTTATTGATACATAGATTTATGGTATAATATATTTGCACATGAACAACCAGTATAGAACAACTGAAACGACCGTATATTGTTGTAGATATCACATTATCTTCTGTCCAAAATACAGACGAAAGGTCCTTCGGGAACCCATAGCTGAACGGTTCAAAGATATTGTTCTTTCTATGCAGGAAGAGCAAAACTTCTATGTGATTGAAATGGAAGTAATGCCGGATCATGTACACCTGCTTCTGGATATAGATCCGACGATTGGTGTAAATATTGTTGTTTCGCGTATCAAGGGAAAAACCGCACATATTCTTAATCGAGAATTTCCCGAACTTCAGCGTAAGCTTCCAACGCTTTGGACAAGAAGCAAGTTTATTGCGACTGTTGGCAGCGTTTCGCTGGACGTTGTAAAAAAATACATTGAGGACCAGAAAACTAATGAGTCAAGACGAAAAAAACAATAAAATCAAGGACTCTATGAAAGCCACAAAGGAACGGCATGCGCAAATGGAATGCCGGGTTTTTGAGGTAAAGGTTGTGTCCTCTAAAATGCCGAAATCACAGAGGGATCAGGTTAACCAGTACTTCCGCGAAGCTAAGTGGCGCCGCAATTCCATTATTGCAGATCTTGAGCATGCGGATCGGAATGGTCGTACAGCTACTGATACAGTCGGTGACGTGTTTTAAGAACGCGATCTTAATATTCTTGGATCACAGGTCAGACAAGACCTGTATGACTCTGTGAAGTCTGAAATCAAGGGGCTTCATACCAAACAGGAGCGTGGCGAAAAAGTTGGTGCGCTTGGATTTAAAAGCTATTGCAATTCAATCCCGCTCCGACAGTTTGGGACAACCTATCGTATTGATTTTCAGCGGAACCGTATAAAAGTTCAAAACATCAAGAAAGAGTTTTATGTTCGCGGGCTGAAACAGATCCCGAATAATGCGGATATCACAAATGCGAAGTTCATTCGTAAGGCGAGCGGATTATATTTTCATATCACATGCTATGTCCCATATGCCCAGCCAAACAGAACTGGTCATATTGAAGGAATTGATTTTGGAATTGGGCACAATCTGACGTTCACGGATGGATCTTATGCAGATGTTGACGTTCCTGAAAGCAAATCCGTAAAACTTGCGTCTAAACGTGTAAACAAAGCACTTCGTAAATCGCCCGTTGGAAAAAAAGCTAAAAATCACTATAAGCGCAAAAAGAAGCTGCGCCGCGCTTATGAACGCGATATAAACCGCCGTAAAGATGCGGCAAACAAACTCGTTCATGACATCCTGACAAACAACGATTTTGTCGCAATTCAGGATGAAATGATACATAACTGGCACTCTGGGCTGTTTGGAAAACAGGTTCAGCATTCTGCCATGGGGACTATTAAAGCGAAACTGAAGAACAGTTCAAAGGTCGTCATGATAGAACGATCCTTTCCGAGCACACAGATGTGCCCTGCATGTGGATGTCTTACAAAACATCCGCTTTCCAAACGTGATTATGACTGTCCGCACTGCGAATATCATCACAATTCCAGAGATCAGAAAAGCGCTCAGTCAATTCTGACTGAAGCGCTTCTACGAACCTCTAATATACAAGTCTCTCCGGAACAGAGAGCTCAGAGTCTTGTGGAGACCACATCCGCTGCATCGGTATCACTGGGTACTGTTTGCAAGATGTCATCTGTGAAGCAAGAAGCCCAAGTGCTTTAGCCTTGGGTAGTTCACAACAAAAGTGGCTGTTAAGGTTGTCCCTTAAAAGAGCTGTAACCAGTTCTTCATTCCGAACGATCTGATCTGAACCCCTGGCCTTGTTACTGCCATTTTCATTGGGGAGGTTCAGCCGGCAATCAGATAGAAGAGAATGGAGATTACCGTACTGGTAAGACCAATCAGCGCTTCATACGGGATCAGTTTCATCCGTTCTGCGATCGTCATATTGACCGAACCGCCGGTTGCGTGGAAGAAGGAGCCATGCGGCAGCGAGTCAATGACCGTTGCGCCGGCATGAATCATTGCGGCAGCCGCAAGTGCAGGTACGCCAGCTTCCAGCAGAGCCGGGGCAAAGGTCTGGGCGGCTACGGTTGCGCCTGCGGTTGTGGAGGCGGTTGCGCCGGCCATCAGAATTCCAGACAGCGGAGCGAGAATGAACGCCGGCATATGCATTGCCGCAAGCAGGTGGATCACATCGGTCTGCAGAGCAGAGGCTTTGATGATTCCGGCAATCGTTCCGGTGCCGATCAGAAGGATTGAGACACCGACAACTTTGGAGAGACCGAATTCGGTATAAGGAATCAGATCTTTCACATGTCCGGTGACAAGAATGCAGAGGATGCCGCCGACAGGGAGGGCAATCAGCGGGTCGATCGTGATGCCGGTCAGCGGGCGAAGAGCCAGCAGAAGAATTACGCAGGCCGGGCCGAGGATCGCTGCCGGGAAGGAAGGCAGCGCCTGTTCTTCGCTTTCTTCAAGATCTGCACTGGTGATCTGATCACCTTTCTTTGCAAGGATTCCGGCAAGAATGACTGCCATGCACAGAGCGCCGGCTGCCGGGAGGAGATTGCGCATCATAACAGCAGTGAGATCAAGCTCGAATGCTTCGCTTACAGCGATCGTATTCGGATTGGGAGAAATGATGTTTCCGGCTTTGCCTCCGCCGATCATTGCCAGCAGGATTCCGCTGCGGGAAAGACCCGCTTTTTCGGCAATTGCAAGTGCAATCGGGGCTACTGTGATGACGGAGATGTCGATGAATACGCCGACTGCGCAGATGATCATTGTCGCAGCTGCGATGGCGAATACGGCACGTTTGTCGCCAAGCCTGTCGACGATGGTTTCGGCGATCTTCTGTGCCGATCCGGTTTTAATCAGGGCGCCTGCCAGAATACCGCTTGTCAGAATGCGGAGGATACTGGACATCATGGAGGCAGCACCGCTGACCATGGTGCTGACAGTGAGGTTCAGATCGAAGGAACCGATGATTCCGCCGATCAGAGCGCCGAAGATCAGGCAGTAAGCCGGCTGAACTTTACGGATGATGAGAATGATGGCGATGACAAGACCGATCAGAGCGCCGAGTGTTGAGAATTGTGCTTCCATAACTGTTGACTTTTTCCTTTCTGCTGAAATCTGAATTAACTGTTATTTGCTGAATGTTTTGATCAGACGGAAGACCTGTTCGACTGCTGCGCTCATATTGGCAGCAGCGTTTTCTTTCGCCAATGCTTCTTCCAGCGTGCAGATGCCGCGGACGATCGGGAAGAAGGCATCAATGCCGTGTCCATTGCATATTACTGCCTCTTCTGTAACAGCTCCGCTGAATGCGATGACCGGTTTGCCGTATTTCTTTGCGATCCTGGCAACACCGGAGGGTGCTTTGCCCATGACGGTCTGAGAGTCGAGTCTTCCTTCTCCGGTAATAACGATATCCGCATCTCTGACATATTCTTCAAGCTTGGTTTCGCGCAGAATGATATCGATTCCGGGTTCGAGTGTTCCGTTCAGGAAGGCAATGAATGCAAATCCGAGTCCGCCTGCTGCACCGGTTCCGGGGTAAGCTGCGTCAGCGTCCGGGAAAGTTCTTTCAGTCAGCTCAGCATAATGACAGAGCCAGTTATCCATTTCAATGATCATGGACGCATCGGCGCCTTTCTGCGGACCGAATACCGCACTGCATCCGTTTGGCCCGCAGAGCGGATTGTTAACATCGCATGCGACAGTGAATCTGCAGTTCTGCAGTTTGGAAGAAGCGGTTGAGACATCAATGGAAGCGAGGCTCTTCAGGCCGCGGGCACCCCAGGGAATCTGGTTTCCGTTCTGATCGAGCAATCCGAATCCCAGTCCCTGCAGCATTCCTGCGCCGCCGTCGTTGGTAGCGCTTCCGCCGATGCCGATAATAAAATGCCGGCAGCCTTTGGATATCGCATCCAGAATCATTTCACCGACGCCGAAGGTAGTGGTGTTCATCGGGTTGCGGTCTTTCGCATCAATCAGAGTGATGCCGGCTGCGGCTGACATCTCCATGACAGCGGTTCTTCCGTCTTCAAGAATGCCGTACTGTGCATTGACAGGCGATCCGAGCGGTCCGGTAACCCGGATGGTCTGAAGCTGGCCGCCCATACCGAGCGTGAGGGCTTCCACGGTTCCTTCTCCGCCGTCAGCCATTGGCCGAACACAGACAATGGCGTCACGGTCGACTTTCAGAATGCCGTCCCGGATCGCATTGCCTGCTTCAAGGGAAGTCAGACTGCCTTTGAGCGAATCGATAGCTGTAACAACTTTCATCTGCTGGTTCTCCTTTTTTCTGTGCTTTCATCATATAAAATGCAAAAGAGGATTTAAATGTTATGTATAATAAGAAATGTGGTTATGTGCTGTTATATGTTGGTATAAATGATAATAAAACAGACAGACGCTGCTTATGATACCTCAGAAGGAGAAGGGGGTACAATACCATTTCTTCTGCTGAACCTGTAATCATACGCAGAACACAGCAGCGCAGCGTAAGAGCTGCGTGAATGAAAAAAAGCGGGAGACAGGCTTATGAACCGGATTGATCAGGCTGCTGCACAGCAGATCGTTGAAACTGTAAAAGAAGTATGCGGGCATGATGTTAACTGCATTTCCCCGGAGGGGATCATTCTTGCCTCGACCGATCCGGACCGGATCGGAACCTTTCATGAGGCAGGCTATCGGGCTGCGGCTGAGCGCGGCACTAAGGAAGTGGAAGAAAATGATCAGTATGACGGGACAAAGAAAGGAATCAACATTCCGTTTGTCTTCCATGGTGAAACCGTCGCGGTGATCGGAATCACCGGCGAGCCTCAGGAAGTCCGGAAATATGCAAACCTTGCGGTCCGCATCATGCGCTTATTGCTGAGGGAAAAGGATCTTGAAGCGTCGAAGGAACTGAAGCGGGTTGAGATTTCCTATATCGTCCGGGCATTGATTCATGGCGAGGAGCTGAACCGGGAGTATCTGCTGAGCCATCTGAAGAAACGGAATATCTCTTATGAGGAACCATGCAGGGTCGTTGTGATCCGGCTCCGTCTGTCTGATCGTTCTTCGAATATCACAGCGCTTGAACAGACGGCGGAAGAGGTGATCCGGGAGCTGAAGGAATGCCTGTATTCTTACGATTATCCTTCCCGCTATTATCTCGTGCTTTCGGAACGCGGCTATCAGGCACAGAAAGAGCTTCTGAAGGAGCTTGCGTGTGCCGAGGTGCAGGCTGCGGCCGGGGAGCCGGGAAGGATTTCGGCGCTTTCCCGTTCGTATCAGAGTGCTGTGATGGCAATGCGGGCATCAAAAGAGCCGTTTTCAGAATCTGAAACCATGGATCTTGAACTTCTGTTTGCGGAAGCAGGCCTCAGAACAAAACAGGCTTATACGGAACGGATGCTCGGAAAGCTGAGCGAAAAGGAACGGAACGTACTGGAAACATATTTTGCCTGTGACTGTTCGCTGAAGGCGTGTGCACAGCAACTGTTTGTGCATAAGAATACCCTGCAGTATCAGCTGAAGCTGATCGGTGAAAAGACCGGCAGAGATCCGCGCAGGTTTGCGGAGGCAGTGAAGCTGTTTCTTGCTCTGCAGCTGCAGAAGTATTCCGATCCCGCCTGAACGCATGCCTGCAGGCGTTAGAAACAGGGGTTGCTGAAAACGAATCGATTTTCCGGAACAGACATTTGGTAACTGTACTGTTATGACACATTTTGTTATTTTTCAATGCCAGCCATGATAAAGTGTTCCTATGAGAAATCGGTTTGCGGTGATATTTCTGGTTCTGTCCGTTGCCTGTGCAGTGACTTCGTTTCTTGCACGCCGTTCTGAAAAACCGATCGGCAGATATGTATCTGCACTTTTGTTTGCGCTTGTGCCGCCGATTCTCGGCAATCTGATTCTGACGGTGTCGACTGTTCAGGCAGTGTCTCTGATCGGGTTATATATCTATTTCCTCGGCATGGATCTCGTAATGGCTGCCGTGCTTGAGTTTTCTCTGTTTTACTGCAATCTGAAATGGGCGAATAAGAATGCGAGAAGACTGGTTTATCTGATTCTTGTTCTGGATGCAGTTCAGCTGCTTCTGAATCCCTTATTTCATCATGCGTTCGGAACCGAGATGATACTGGTCGACCGTATTCCGTATTACCGGGTTGTTCCGTTTTTCGGTCAGACCGTTCACCGGATTGTCGACTATGGCATTTTCGCTGTGGTTCTGTTCATTTTCTTCCGCAAGACACTGGAGAGCCCGAAGATCAATTCGGAGCGCTATTCGATCATTCTGGTCACGATGATCGCAACCGGGCTTGCGGAGACATTTTTTATCTTTTCCAGAACGCCGATCGATCAGAGTATGATCGGCTTCGGCGTGTTCGGACTGCTGGTCTATGTCTTTTCGCTTCATTACCGGCCAACCAGGCTGCTGAATCAGATGCTGGCGGGAATTGTTTCCGAAATGGAAGAGATGCTGTTTTTTTTTGATCACAGCGGACGCTGTATCTGGGCGAATGAACCCGGACTGAAGTTTCTCGGGCTGGAAGCGGAACATACCGAGCAGGTTTCCGCAAAGCTTCAGAAGATATTCGGCTCCAGAGAAGGAAATGAATTTGAAGCGCAGAGGGACTGGACGGAGAATGTGGAGATCGGAAGCGGCGAAGAATGCCGCTATTATGTCATGAAAAAACGGGTCGTCAAGGATCCGCTCGGAGAAGTGGACGGAAGCTTTCTTTCGATCCGGGATCACACAAAGGAACAGAAGGATTTTCTGAAGGAAAAATATCTTTCTTCCCATGATATTCTGACCGGTCTTTACAACCGGGAAACGCTGTATCAGCTGGTCCGGAAGCGGCTGGATGAAGATTCGCATACCCAGTATGCGGTAATCTATCTCGATGTGAAGGAATTCAAGATCATCAATGATATTTTCGGCCGCAGGACGGGTGATCAGGTTCTGATCCGGATTGCGGATGCGCTGCGCTCCGTGCTTTGCCACGGCAGTATTTACGGCCGTCTGGAAGGGGATAAGTTCGGAGTGTTTCTGCCGATCCGAGAATTTGATCCGGGTGCCATGACAAAGAATCTGTCGCATCTTTCTGTCCGCGACAGCGATATCGAACATCATATTCTGATTCATTTCGGCGTTTATGTTGTAAAGGAACGGGATCTGGAAGTATCCGTCATGTTTGACAGGGCAAATATGGCACTGCAGACAATTAAGCAGGACTACCAGCAATGTGTTGCCTATTACGGCGATGAGATGCGGGAAAGGGTTCTCTGGAGCCGGCAGATTTCCGAAGATCTTCCGGAAGCGATTGAGCTGGGACATGTGCTTTCCTATCTGCAGCCGATTGTGAATTCGGAAGGCAGAGTGGTCGGTGCGGAAATGCTCGCAAGATGGAAACATCCGGAAAAAGGATTCCTCTCTCCCGCACTGTTCATACCGGTTCTGGAAGACAACGGGATGATTGCGATGCTGGATAAATGCATGTGGGAGAATGCGTGCCGGATTCTTTCAGACTGGAAAGTCAGTCATCCGGGCCTGTTCATATCCGTCAATATTTCACCGAAAGACTTCTATTTCATGGATGTAATGGAAGAGATCATCGGGCTGGTAAAGAAATATGAAGTCGATCCGAGACAGCTGCGTGTTGAGATCACAGAAACGGTGATGATGACAGATGCGCAGAAGCGTCTCGAACTGCTTCGAAGGCTGCGTGAATCCGGGGTGGTTGTGGAAATCGATGACTTCGGCAGCGGCTTTTCCTCGCTGAATCTGCTAAAGGATATGCCGGCGGATGTGCTGAAGATCGATATGTTTTTCCTGACTCGAACCGATAATCCGGGCAAGGCGAAGATGATCCTGCATAATGTTCTGAATATGTCGGAAGACCTCGGAATCGCATCCCTGACGGAGGGAGTGGAGACGGAAGAACAGTATATAGCGCTCCGTTCCATGGGATGCCGGATGTTTCAGGGCTACTATTTTGCAAAGCCGATGCCGGCACAGGAGATCGAATCGTTTATTGAACAGAATTTTGGTAGATGAAAACTGTTTCATCTGAACAGTGAAAAATAATTGAAAATTTCATGAAACCCCTTGCAATAAGTGCATGCATGTAATATCATTGTCATATACAAACCGATGATGTGAAGAGAACGGCAGAGAAGATCTTCCAGAGAGTCCGGGCAGGTGAGAGCCGGGCAGAAGCACTGTCTGTCAGATGGATCACGGAGGGCAGGGGGAACGGCACAGCTCAGTATCCTGTGACGCAGGGGCAGCGTTAAACGCCCGGGGATATGATAGTATCCTGCTGAAGTGCATGCGGCGTGCCCGCATGAAACAGGGTGGCACCACGGTTGAAGAAAATCGTCCCTGATAAAGAGAAACACTCTTTGTCAGGGATTTTTTGGTTCAGTAAAACCAAACAAAGAAGGAGGGGCATATGGATATTCTGAAGCAGCTCTGTGATTATGCAGAAGCGCGGGTAACGGAAAAAAAGAAACAGATTCCGCTGGAAGCGATAAAGGCAATGGCAGATTCGGATGATCTTCCGGCAAGGCCTTCGTTTCTTGAAGCGATGAAGCAGCCGGGGATGTCATTTATCTGCGAATGCAAGAAAGCATCCCCTTCCCGCGGGATGATCGATCCGGTATTCGATTACCGCAAGATCGCTGTCGATTATGAAGCGGCGGGTGCAGATGCAATATCCTGCCTGACGGAGCCTGAGCTGTTTCTTGGGGCGGACACTTATCTGAAGGAGATTGCGGAGATTGTGAATCTGCCGGTGCTACGGAAAGACTTCGTTGTCGATCCGTACATGATCTATGAGGCAAAGGTGCTGGGTGCTTCGGCAGTATTGCTGATTGTTTCGGCATTAAGCGAAGCACAGCTGAAGGAATACCTTGCGGTCTGTGAAGAAATCGGACTGGATGCGCTGACGGAAACGCATTCGGAAGCCGAAGCGGAACTTGCACTGCGATGCGGGGCAAAGATTCTCGGTGTAAATAACCGAAATCTCAGAAATTTTGAAGTCGATGTGACAACGAGCCGGCGAATCCGGAGTCTCTTGAGTGATGATGCGGTGATGATCGCAGAGAGCGGGCTGAAAACAAGAGAAGATATCCGGCTTCTGGAGGAAGCGGGAATCGACGGGGTGCTGATCGGTGAAACGATGATGAAAGCAAGTGATAAGAGAGAAATGCTGAGGATACTGAAAGGAGAACAGCAGAATGATTCGCGAAGCAATTGAAAAAATATCCAACAAAGGGGATCTGACATTTGAAGAAGCCTATACCGTTATGAATGAGATCATGAACGGTGAAACAACCCCGACACAGAACGCCGCTTTTCTTGCCTCGCTTGCGACAAAGAGCACAAAAGCCGAAACAATCGAGGAGATTTCCGGCTGTGCCGCAGCAATGCGGGAGCATGCCACTCCGGTTGAACATCCGGGCATGGAAGTGCTTGAGATTGTCGGTACCGGAGGAGATGGCGCACACTCATTCAATATTTCCACCACAGCCGCATTTGTGATCGCTGCTTCCGGCATTAAGGTCGCAAAGCACGGCAACCGGGCTGCTTCTTCTCTCAGTGGAACGGCAGATTGTCAGGAAGCGCTTGGCATCAATATTCAGCAGGACCCGTCTCAGGCGCTGACCCTGCTCAAAGAGACCGGCATGTGTTTCTTCTTTGCGCAGAAATATCACGCAGCGATGAAATATGTCGGTGCGATCCGCAGAGAGCTTGGCTTCCGTACGGTGTTCAATATCCTGGGGCCTCTGACAAACCCGGCAAAACCGGAATACTTCGTGCTTGGGGTTTATGACGAATACCTGGTGGAGCCGCTGGCAAAAGTGCTGGATCAGCTTGGCGTAAAACGGGCGCTGGTCGTATATGGCCAGGAGAAGCTGGATGAGATCTCCGCTGCCGGAGAGACAACCGTATGCGAGCTGAAAGAAGGGTTTTACCGCACTACCACAATCAGCCCCGAACAGTTCGGTCTGAGCCGCGGAACAAAAGAAGAACTGAAAGGCGGTACACCGGAAGCGAATGCGGAAATCACAAGAGCGATTCTGAACGGAACGATTCGTGATGCCAAGCGGACTGCGGTTGTGCTGAATGCCGGAGCAGGCATTTATATCGGCGGAAAAGCGGAAAGTCTGGAAGCAGGTATCCGCAAAGCGGAAGAGCTGATTGATAACGGAAGCGCAGCAGAGGTTCTGAATCGCTATGCCAGTCGGAGTCAGACCGTATAGATGCGATGACAGTTATAAAGTTATGCGGTCTCTGCACGAAAGAAGATGCCATCGCAGCAGGCCTGGCGAAGCCGGACATTGCAGGTATGATTCTCTCTTCCGGCTTTCGCCGCTCGATTACAGAAGAGAAAGCCCGGAGTATACGAAAGGCACTCGATCAGGAGATTGCGCTGGCTGGCGTATTTGTAAATGAACCGGCAGAATCGATCATTTCCTTTGTAAGAAACGGAATCATTGATCTGGTTCAGCTGCATGGAACAGAAGATGAAGCCTGTCTTCAGCATCTGAGAACCGCATTGCCCGGGATAACGCTGATCAAGGCTTTCCGGATTCAGACTGCAGAAGATCTTCGAAATGCAGAACAGAGCAGCGCCGACCGGATTCTGCTGGATGGCGGGACCGGCGAAGGAAAGACGTTTGACTGGCGTCTTCTGCAGGGATGCGGAAGGGAATATATTCTGGCTGGCGGACTGACGCCGGAAAATGTACAGCAGGCCATTGCATTCCTGCATCCGTATGGCGTGGATACAAGCTCCGGGATTGAAACCGGGGGAAGAAAAGATCCGGAAAAGATGAAGGCATTTGTACGTGCAGTGCGAGAAGAGGAGAAACGGAAATGACAGAGGGAAGATTCGGTCCGTATGGCGGACAGTATATTCCGGAAACACTGATGAATGCGGTGATTGAACTGGAAGAGGCCTATAACCGGTATAAGAATGATGAGGCATTTAACCGGGAGCTGACTGCTCTTTTCAATAATTATGCCGGAAGACCCAGCCGGCTGTATCATGCGAAGCGGATGAGTGAGGATCTGGGCGGAGCGAAGATCTATCTGAAGCGGGAAGATCTGAATCATACCGGTGCGCATAAAATCAACAACGTGCTCGGACAGGCGCTTCTGGCAAAGAAGATGGGCAAAACCAGGCTGATTGCGGAGACCGGTGCCGGCCAGCATGGCGTCGCCACCGCAACTGCAGCAGCGCTGTTCGGAATGGAATGCGTTGTCTTTATGGGAGAAGAAGATACCAGACGTCAGGCGCTGAATGTATACAAGATGAAGCTGCTCGGAGCAGAAGTCGTCCCGGTAACAACCGGTACGGCTACGCTCAAGGATGCGGTATCGCAGGCAATGCGCGAATGGACGTCCAGAATTGCGGATACGCATTACTGTCTTGGGTCGGTCATGGGGCCGCACCCGTTTCCGACGATCGTAAGAGATTTTCAGGCAGTCATTTCAAAAGAGATCCGGCAGCAGATGCTTGAGGAGGAAGGAAGTCTACCGGATGCGGTCATTGCCTGTGTCGGAGGCGGTTCGAATGCGATCGGTTCGTTCTATCACTTCATTCCGGATCCGGATGTAGAGCTGATCGGCTGTGAAGCGGCAGGAAGAGGAATTGATACGCCAGAGACTGCCGCAACAATTCATACCGGAAGAGTCGGCATCTTTCATGGCATGAAGTCGTATTTCTGTCAGAACGAATACGGGCAGATCGCACCGGTATATTCCATATCTGCGGGTCTCGATTATCCTGGCATCGGCCCGGAGCACGCCTATCTGAACGATATCGGAAGAGCAAGGTATGTTGCGGTAACCGATGAAGAAGCGGTTGAGGCATTTGAATATGTTTCAAAGACAGAAGGGATTATTCCGGCAATTGAATCTTCCCATGCCCTTGCCTATGCAATGAAGTATGCAAAGAAATGCGGAAGGGAAAAGAAGATTGTTGTAACGGTGTCCGGAAGAGGCGATAAGGACTGCGTCAGTGTTGCCCGCTACCGGGGAGAGGAGATCAGCGAATGAGCAGAATCCGGAATGCATTTGAAGGCCATAAGGCATTTATTCCGTTTATCACCTGCGGTGACCCGGATCTTGAAACAACGGAGCAGATTGTACTTGCGATGGCAGAAGCAGGGGCAGATCTCATTGAGCTGGGCATTCCGTTTTCCGATCCGACTGCCGAAGGGCCGGTCATCATGGATGCGGATGAGAGGGCACTGAAAGCAGGGGTAACGACCGATCAGATCATGGATCTTGTGGTGCGCCTCAGAAAGCGTATTTCGATTCCGCTTGTATTTATGACCTATGCCAATGTGGTCTATTCCTATGGCATGGACCGGTTCATGGAGAATGCGGCAAAGGCAGGCATAGACGGGCTGATTCTTCCCGATGTGCCGTTTGAAGAGAAAGCAGAATTTCATGAGTCTGCAAAGAAATATGGAATTGATCTGATTTCCATGATCGCACCGACTTCAGAAGGAAGGATTGCCCGGATCGCAGAAGAAGCGGAAGGGTTTCTGTATATTGTTTCTTCCCTTGGGGTAACCGGCGTCAGAAGCAGTATCACAACTGATATCGAAGGCATGGTTCGGCTTGTCCGTCAGCATTCTTCCATTCCCTGTGCGGTTGGCTTTGGCATCAGTACGCCACAGCAGGCAGCAGCTATGGCAAAGCTCAGTGACGGCGCCATCGTCGGTTCTGCCCTGGTAAAACAGATCGGGCAGTACGGTAAGGATTCGGTACCGGTGATTAAAGAAGCAGTAACAGCAATGGCAGATGCGGTGCATCAGCTTTGAACAGAGATTAAACAGTTCTTCATGTAAGAAGTAGTACCTCTGTGAGAGGACTTGACCCGGATGGCAGCGAAGTCCGTGTGAAGCCGATCTCAGAGGTTTTCTTATCGAATCAGCATAGATGAAGAACAGAAGATCAACTGTTCAATTACAGGAAAGAGAATTCAACATTGGAGATGGATTTTTTTCTTTTGCTCTGCTTTATCCTTAATCCTTGTTGAGGTAAAAGCCAGAAATGGGCAGTCGAAATCAATGAAAACATTGGTTGCCTCAGATCGTTACCCGGATATCAGATATGGGGTTAAGCTTTCAGAAAACAATATTGGACACGAAGACCATATCTATACGTTTCCGTACTTCAGCGGATTTTTCCTGAAGAGATTCATGACTGGCTTTCGGGCGGAAGAAGAAGCCGAATAAAACCCTTGACATTTTTCAATGCACGTAACGATACCTGAACCAGTGGGAAGAAAACGACTGTCTGGCATACTGTGCACCACGTGTCGGAAACAGGAACTGGGTGGTAAGACAGGTTATCAAGCAGAGACAGCGTGACTGCAGAGATGGAAGTTGAGCGTCAAAAGAGCAATGTTCTGCAGAAGGATGGTGTTGCACGAAGGGGAGTGTAGATGCGTATAGATGATACAGGAGATGAGCGTGCACACCCGGCAGTATCTGAAAAGGCCATCAAGCATCGGGTGCAGAAAGGAGTCGGATCGCTCTTTCAGCAACCGTCTGTATTGCATAAAGAATTTGTGCGCTAGTTCACCATGATTGCATGATTATCCGTTCAGAAAGCCATTTTATGATTGTTGCGTGTCAAACAAATTTCCATATATAATGACTCTGTATAAGTGTGCAAGTGTTT
>JAFYGX010000042.1 GCA_017543025.1 Solobacterium sp. | reverse complement strand
GGTCGGCGCAAGAAGCGCAGACTGATAGCCGGCCATGGCGGCGGCCGCCATCGCAATGGAAGCTACCGCGGTCTTTCCGCAGCCGACATCCCCCTGCAGCAGCCGGTACATCGGAGAAGGAGAAGCCATATCGTTCAGGATGGCATCGAGTGCAGCCTTCTGTCCGTCTGTCAGTTCAAACGGAAGACCGGCAATCATCCGTTCGATCAATGCACGGTCATAGTTTCTGGGAGGTTTGTAAATATGCAGACTGGTTTCCTGCCGCATCAGTTCCACCGCAGTAAAAAAACGGAGAAATTCCTCATACTTCAGCGTTCGGAGTGCTGCTTTGAAATCCTGTTCGCAACTGGGCTGATGAATTTTCCGATAAGCTTCGTAAATCGGAAGCAGACGGTATGCCCGCTGAAAACGGATCGGTATCAGATCTTCGATTTCATCCTGGCAGACTGCCAGTGCCCTTCGGATACATTCCCGTATGGTACGCTGCTGGATCCCCGCTTTTACGGAATAGACCGGAGTAACTGCTTCCTGTTCTTCCAGCGGTTTTGCCGTATAGCTCATTGCCGTGACTTTTCCGCCTCCCATATACGTGCCTGTCACCGTAATCGGATCCCCGTCCTTCAGCGATTTTGCCCACGGACGGTTGAAGATTGTCACTTTGATCACATCTTCATTCGTCACTACCTGAAAATGAGTCACTGCCTTTCCTTTGAAATAAGCGGTTGATGCCCTTCCGCTTACCTTTCCTTCAAATGTCACTTTTTCCTTAACTTCCCAGCTGTCTGACGGGGAAGTATTCAGTATGTCATAGCGAAACGGAAAATAGCAGAGAAGCTCTCTGGTATCCGTGATACCAAGCGCATTCAGTGCTTCGATCCGTTTCGGTGTCAGTTTCAGACGTCTGTCATCAAGTTTCATCTGTTTCATTATATCCGCTTGTCATGAATAATACCGAATCTCTGCGGATGCTTTTTCCGTATACGAAAAAGAAGATCCGAAGATCTTCTTTCGACTGTCATTCTGCAGCAGTTAACCTTATTCAACTCCGATAATATAACAGTATACAGGCTGGCTGCCTTTCTGAACTTCAATATCAACCTCAAAGTTCTCTTCAATATATGCCTGGATCCGGTCAGTTTCCTCATCCGTCGCATCTTCCCCCTGAATGATCGTAACAATTTCACTGTCATCATCGATCATCTGCGCAATCAGCGAGCAGACTGCCTGAACCTTATCGCGATCGGTCAGAACAATATCCTTATTCAGAAGACCCATATAGTCGCCTTCATGTATTTCTCTGCCGTCGATCGTCGTATTCTTGATCGCATATGTGACCTGTCCGGACTTGACGCCTGCGATCCCTTCCTTCATGCGGGTCGTATTGGTTGCGGCGTCTTCTGCCGGATTGAACTGAATACATGCCGCAAGTCCCTGCGGAATGGTTCTGGTCTCAAGCACGATGACATCCTTGTTCTCCGTCACATCTGCGGCCTGTTTGGCTGCCATGATGATATTGGAATTATTCGGGAGAATAAAGATATGTTTTGCATTCAGTGCACGGATTGCCTGAACGAAATCTTCCGTCGAAGGATTCATGGTCTGTCCGCCGGACACTACATAATCTGCCCGGTAATCCTGGAACAGCTTCTCAAGTCCTGCTCCGGCACAGACCGTAATAATAGCGAATTCCTTTTCCTTTTCAGCTTTCTTTTCTTCCAGGATCGAAGGAGACAGCATACCGCCTTCCGGTTCGATCTGAATCTTTTCAAACTCACCATACCGCTGGCCCAGATTCAATGCATCACCCGGCGTAAGCGTAGAGACTCTTGTCTTCACCCGGTCCCCGTCAATCACAACGGTGATATGGTCCCCCATCGCACTCAGCTTGTCGCGGTACTTCTGTTCTTTGAACAGATGACTGCCCTGATCGGAAAGGTGAAGAATAAATTCGGTACGGTAGCCGCTGGCTGCT
>JAFYGX010000041.1 GCA_017543025.1 Solobacterium sp. | reverse complement strand
TATGGCTGATGCAGGTCATGCCAATACTGCAGGCGCTGTGAAGATTACCGGCGATATCGGAACAGTACTGCTCGAACAGGGAATCCAGGCCCGGGCCGATGAGCAGTATGAAACAACGAGAGATTACTGCAAGCGGCAGATTCTGAATGCGAATCTGTACCGGATCAATGATCTGAATGATTATCTGACTCAGATCGATCGTTCCCTGTATGAGATTTATGTGACCGGAAGCGACAATGGGGCAGCAGAACTGCTCGGTCTGAACGCAGAGGGACCGTTTACTGCAGTCATCCGCGAAGGTATGGCTGAAGATACGGGAACATCCTGGTCGCAGTACCGGTTTGCGGAAAACCGATGGCTGCAGTTAAGATCAGAAGAAGAATCCGGCACCATCAAGGTCAATGACGCGGAGTTTGAGCGGACATCTGCCGGTCTTCAGATCGTGCTGCTGGATATTGAAAAAGGATATGTGATTGATCATTCCGTGTTCGACGGCAGCGGACGCCGGATCGAATGAAAAAATACGCTTCAATAAGCGGAAGCGCAGAACAGGATTAATGAAATTCATCTGCTGAAACGGGGAGGTACTCTCCGTTTTTCAGTATGTACAGCTCCTGAAATCCGGTTTTCCTGATCAGTGCAAGTGCCTGTGCAAAGCCACAGTCGAGGTATCGACGGTCGTGGCAGTCGCTGTTGAGCATCAGCTTTGCATTGACGGAGTGCAGAATCTGCAGCAGATGTACCGAGGGATAGGGCGTGCTACGGTAGCCGCGTGCAATGGCTCCGGTATTGACTTCATAGATTTTATCAGTACCAAGGGCGTGAATGCAGTCTTCTGCCAGCCGCAGATAGCGCGGATCATCCGGAGAGATATAGTGCGTTTGTTCGCTGTATTTCATCAGAAGGTCCAGATGACCGATGATGTGAACTTCCGGACAGTCTTTCATATGCGATACTTCCCGGTAGTAATCTTCCGCCAGAGCACAGAAATCACCGCTGTACCATTCTTCCAGCATTGCGTCAAATTGGGCTCTGGAGGCATCAATCGGCCGGACTTCTCCGTTTTTCTTCAGAAAATGAACCGATCCGATCACAAAATCGTAGGGCGATTCATCTGAAATCCGGTTTGTCATATCTTCTTCGATGCCAAGATACAGCGTGATCCTGTCCTGATATTCCTGTTTCAGAGAAGTTACCGTTTCAATATACTGTGCGGTTTTTTCAGGCGTCATCGAGCATTCATCGAACGGACTGAACCCATGGCCGGAAAACCCGAGGATGTCAAATCCCTTTGCAATTGCGGTTTCCGTCATCTCGTGCGGATGATCGTTTCCGTCACAGAAAAGGGAATGAGTGTGCATATTTACCCGCATATTTTTCCTCCCAATACGGAACGCAGCGTATTCTGATCATACATGAGCTGTTTCAGCAGCTCCGGATCAGAAACGTCACATCGATGGAGGCAATGTAGTTTCTGATCTTGTTCATCATGGACTGATACTCTTCCGACACGGCCTGAGGGGCAGAACCGTACAGTTCTTCATAGTGCAGAAAGAAGAGTGTGCGCAGCGGAACGACACAGCTGGTTTCAATCCAGAAATCCGCTTTCGCGGAATCGACGATTTCTGCCTCCAGCAGCCGTTCCATGCAGAAAAGACCGTCTTCTCCGCTCTGCCAGATGTCTGCGTAAATATAATCATACGGAGCCAGAAAGTCGTGATTCCAGCAGGCAAAGGCATCCGCTTCCAGAATCGTAACCGGACTGTGCGAAGGAAACAGGGGGAGCAGGTATTCGCGGAAGGCATGAATGACGCGCGGATCATTTTCAACAACCGTAATGTGATCGGTTTTCCCGTTCATCAGCATCATATAAACCACATAACCGATGCCAAGTCCGAACACCAGAACATTCCCGTGTGCTTTTGCGGCAGCCGGATCATTTGTTTCGGCTTCTGAGGGTGAATCCAGCATCCATTCCAGTTCTCCGTCTGAGAGAATCAGTGTTTCCGCATCTCTGTCCAGCGCCCGCAGTTTCATCCAGTCCATCAGCTCTCTGTCCGGATCCGGCTGGACAGCCGAAAGATTGAACAGCCGCCCGCCGGCAAATACTTCCGTGGCATAACGATCCGAATGCAGGGAGTTCAGCTTTGCGGTAACATTGCGGTGGTATGGGCTTTGTTCAAACGCATCAACTGAAAGAAAGAGGGAAGGCCATGTTTCCTTCGGTCCGTCAAACTCTCTTGCGCCGGCCTGCTTCAGCGCTATCTGCAGAAATGCTTCGTTTCCTCCGGTCACTTTCCTGTCGAGAAAGCGGTTGAGACGGGTGTCGCTCAGATGTTTCCGGCAGGATGCGAAGTACGCATCCAGTTCTCTGGTATGATTCAGCTTCATGAAATTCATCATAGCATAAGCGGGGCTTCTGAATATGACATATGAAGCCCGCGGCTGTTTGAGAATGCCGGCAGTTTGCCGTATAATTTCAGCAGATATTACGGGACTTCAGGAGTATGGAATATAAAAAACGAAAACGGACAGCGTGGATTGATGCCGCCAAAGGGCTGGCGATTGTTCTGGTGATCATCGGCCATACGGTGCCTTCCGGCAGCTTTGCGCACAATATTATTTTTTCATTTCATATCCCTCTGTTTTTCATACTTTCGGGATATACATTGAAACCGGCTTCCAGCTGGGCTGATTTTTTTTACAGCATGAAGCGGGATGCGGCGCATCTGCTGATTCCGTATGTGCTGAGCGGACTGGTGATTGCGCTGGTACGCATCTTTTACCGGCATCTGATTCCGCTGGAGGTTATGAAGAATACTCTGCAGGCGCTTGTATGGGCAAGCGGAACCGGAGACGGGGTTCATGAACCGATCGGGGCGCTCTGGTTTCTGGTCAGCCTGTTTACAGCGAAACAGATTGTCAACGGTCTGTTTACCGCATATAAGAACGATGTGGAACAGCGTGCGCCTTATGTGATCGCAATTGTTTCCGTGCTCGGATTCGGAATCGGAATGTTTGACTGGAACTGGCTGATATTCAACTTCGATGTCTCCATGGCCGCCAGCGGCTATGTGCTGGCAGGATATCTACTGAACCGGCATCTCGATTCGCTGAAGAAATATGACAGACTGATCATTCCTGTGTTTCTTATCATCTGGATGTATCTGATGAAGGCATTCGGATATATCGAAATGTCCGGGCGGTGGTACCCGGAGCTTTCCCTCGGTGTGCTGGAAAGCTTCTGTGCATCATACTGTGTGATTCGCTTTGTTCAGGCGATGTGCTTTTTTGCAGGGGTGAAAAACGTGCTGTGCTGGATTGGCAGAAACAGTCTGTGGCTGATGTGCATTCATGCGGTCGAAGACAGTCTGTTTCAGTTCTGGGAGCGACTGCCCGTTTTTCCCGCAGTCTGCCTGCGCGTATTGGTTAATTTGATCCTGATGGCGACTGCCGTGAAGGGAATGGAACTTCTGAAAGGACAGAATACAGGTGCTGAATATGAGTAAACAGAATGTACTGATTATCGGAGCCGGACCAGCCGGTCTTACCGCTGCTTATGAATTGCTGAAACGATCCGGAGAATATGAGGTGACAGTATTCGAGGAATCCTCCATGGTCGGAGGGATTTCAAGGACTGTTGTGCATAACGGCAACCGGATGGATATGGGAGGACATCGGTTTTTCTCCAAGGTTCCGGAGGTAAATGAATGGTGGGATGAACTGCTTCCAAGGCAGGGAAGCCCGTCGAAGGATGACAGACTGCTGAACCGGCAAGTCACTCTGCAGCCGGGCGGACCGGATCCGGAAACGGAAGACAGAGTGATGCTGCGGAGAAACCGGGTTTCGCGGATTTTTTTCAAGCAGAAATTCTTTGACTATCCGATCACACTGAAAGCGGACACTTTCCGGAATATGGGATTTAAGGATACGATGTCATCCGGGTTTTCCTATTTGTATTCCATCGTCCGCAAACGGGATGAAAACTCGCTGGAGGATTTCTATATCAACCGGTTCGGAAAGAAGCTGTATTCCATGTTTTTCGAGCACTATACTGAAAATCTGTGGGGCAGACATCCTTCTGAGATCGATCCTTCCTGGGGTGCCCAGCGCGTAAAAGGCGTTTCGATTTTCGCAGTGCTGAAAAATGCGGCGGAGAAGCAGTTCGGCCGGAAGGACCGGGTTGTGGAAACCTCTCTGATTGAGGAATTTTCCTATCCGAAACTTGGACCCGGACAGTTATGGGAAGTGACTGCAGAAGAGATCCGGAAGCTTGGCGGAACGATCGAAATGAATACTGAAGTAACCGGCATTCTGCGTGATGAAACGAATCGTATTACCGGTCTTAAAATCTGCCGTGACGGAAATGAATCGACTGTTTCCGGAGACATTGTTATTTCTTCCATGCCTCTGAAAGATCTTGTCTGCGGTATGAACGAGGTCCCGGAGGATATCCGCTCCATTGCGGAAGGGCTTCCGTATCGGGATTACATGACCGTCGGCGTCCTTGTCAACAAACTGAATCTGAAAAATGAGACTGATCAGAAGACCGTCGGCAATATCGTTCCGGATAACTGGGTTTATGTGCATGACCGAAATGTGAAGATGGGAAGGTTTCAGATCTACAATAACTGGAGCCCTTACATGGTGAAGGATCTCGAACATACGGTATGGATCGGTCTTGAATACTTCTGCAGCGAAGGAGATGATCTCTGGAATATGAGTGATCAGGAGTTCTCGCAGATGGCAATAAGAGAGATGGTGAATCTCAATCTGATCGACAGCCGGAATAATGTTCTGGACTCACATGTGGAGCGCGTGAAGAAGGCGTATCCTGCCTATTTTGATACGTATGCAAGAATAAATGAACTGCGCGCATGGCTTGATCAGATTCCGAATCTGTACTGTGTCGGAAGAAACGGTCAGCACCGCTACAACAACATTGATCACAGTATGTGCACGAGCTTTGAGGCAGTGAACAATATCAGAAACGGAATTGCGGATAAGTCAAACATCTGGTCTGTCAATACAGAACAGGAGTATCACGAAGAAGAGAGCGGCAGAAAATGATGAAGCGTGTGATTAGGATGATCGGATACCTGGTAATCGCTGCGGCTGCCGGGTTTCTTCTGATCGTCGGCGTATATGCAATTCCGAAAGGGCGGATGGTGAACAATATCAGCCGTTCGAAGGAACTGCTGGAAACAGAAGGGAGCTATCGATACTGGGCAGCTGATATTCTGAATACACAGTCGGATAATTTTTCCGATTCTCTGATGGCAGATATTGCGATCAACCCCGGAACCGGAAAGCTTCTGTATGATTCCATGATCAACAGCTATGTCGGCTGGAGAGATACGGATGACAGCTGTCAGTGGCTGCTTCGGGTTGCCGGCGGAGAACCGTTTTACGAAGGCTATGAACAGGTCGTATACGGCAGATACTGGCACGGATATCTGTTGTGGATGAAACCGTTACTGCTGATGTTTGATATTGCGGAAATGCGGATTATCAATATGGGAATTCAGCTGATTCTGCTTTGCTGGGTGATGATCCTGTTATACCGTGAAATCGGAATAACCGGCTGTATCGCTGCAGGAATGGGGCTGTTTGTCATGAATCCCATTACCGTAGCGATGACCTTTCATTTCTCGGATATTTATTATAATGTGCTGATCACGCTGATAGTAATGCTGAGTATGCGCCGTGTTTTTCAGGCAGAAGATGCCTGGTGGAAGCTGTTTGCATGGTCGGGAATTGCGGTTGCGTTCTTTGATCTGATGACCTATCCATTGGCTTCCCTTGGCATACCGCTGGTGATCTGGCTGCTGTTATCGAACGACGGGCTGAGCAGAAATCTGATGAATATGATCCGGTACAGTGTGTACTGGGTGGCCGGTTATGCCGGAATGTGGGTGCTGAAGTGGCTGATCGGTTCTGTATTTACCGGATACAATCTTGTTTCTGACGGGCTTGGCGCGGTCGGACTTCGCAGCAGCGGCGAAGTGGTGAACCGGAATATGAGCTATCTGAATGTGTTGAGGGAAAACTATACGGCAATGTTCACCAAACCGGTTCCTGCATTTCTTGTACTGATTGCTGTGGTGCTGGCGGTTCTGCTGGCAGCGCGGAAACTGCGGTTCAGCAGCCCGGCGTGGGGGAAATTCATTCCGCTGATTCTGGTCGGTTGCTATCCGCTTGTATGGTATTTTGTAATCCGCAATCATTCGATTGTGCATGTATGGTTCGCATATCGTGTGACTTCAATCAGCGCTGCCGCATTATGCGCTCTGCCCGCATGTTTCCTGTCGCGGGCAGGAGATAACGGATGACAGAGAAGCAGAAACGGATTCTGATTGCGGTATGTGCCGCTGCGGTTTCCCCTGCAGTATGGTTCGCACTGTCGGCCGGTGTGACATTGAAACCGGACGAAGATCCGATCATCCGTGTTTTCGGAAAACCGGATATGGCGCTTCCCGGATGTGATGCATCATTTTTCGGAACGCCCATGAGCGGGAATGTCAGAATCTCAGATCTGACAGATTATTACCGGACAGGGGAATACCGCATTGTTTACCGGTTTGTGTTTCTCGGCATTCCGCTGAAGCGAAAAGCGGTGAAGTCGATTGTCATGGATATGGATGCACCGGAAATCAAGCTGAAAAACGGAACTGTGTGCTTTCTGCGAACCGGTGAACGCTGGTCCTTTCCGGAATTTGAAGCGGCTGATAACTGCGATGCACCGCAGGATCTGAAGATTGAGACGGAAACGCAGGTTGATATTACGGAACCGGGGATTTATGATGCGCGGATCAAGGCGTGTGATCTTTCCGGGAACTGCAGTTCAAAAACGCTGAAAATGGTTGTTGGTTCTGTGGCAGACAGAGATTTTATTCCGGGTAATTATGACCTTGAACAGCTGGATCAAGATCATTATCAGCTTATGCCCGGAAGCGGACCGATCAGTGACAGCCTGTTCCGGACAATTTACTGGATCGGCGATTCCAATATTCTGAATCTCGGAAAGTATGACGGCATTCCGCCGGATCATGTCATAGCAAGATATGCCATGTCTCCGCAGTCATTCCATCTGCCCGTTACGCATGAGAACCAACAGACGGAACAGTCTGCTGCTGAGCTGATCCGCACAATCCGGCCGGGAAGGGCTGTGATCATGATGGGTGAAGCGGAAGCGGGAAGCGGTGACCCGCTGAAGCTTGCGGAAGATTACGGAACGTGTCTTGATGAGCTGAAACAGGCTTCTTCGAATACCGAATTCTATGTCTCGGCAATCCTGCCGATTGAAAAGGACAGCAGCGAAGCGGCGGCGACACAGGAACAGATCAACCGTGTGAATTACTGCCTGCTGCAGATGTGCAGAGAAAAAAAGATTCCGTTTTTCTGTGCCGACCATTGGCTGATGGATGACACTGGATACGGAATCAGGGGTTATTATCTGGAAGATGGGTTCCATC
>JAFYGX010000040.1 GCA_017543025.1 Solobacterium sp. | reverse complement strand
GTTTCAGATTGATTCTGATTGCTTTACAATGGATCATATCACCATCGGAGCCGGTGAACTGATCGATGAAGAAAACGATTTCTACGAGTATCCTTTTTCATTTGAGGTTACTGCTTCCATGCCCGGCACCGCAATAATTACGGCACATCAGGATGGTATGCAGTTTACAGCTCAATGTAAGGTCGTTCTGAAAAACAAAACCGCACCCTGCGGCGACAATCTCACCTATGAGATCGCGCGCGGCGGCGAGACGACAGTCTCCGGCACCGGTGATATGTGGAATTTCAACAATGTGTATTCTGACATCGGCAAGGGCAAGCGCAGCCCCTTCCTGGAAGACCGCGACCAGATCACCTCTGTGACGCTCGGTTCGGGCGTGACATCGGTCGGCAAGGCGGCGTTCCAGTTCTGCTCCCGCATGGACAAGATCACGATCACCAATCCGGACTGCACGATTTTTGACGCAGATTCGACAATTGCGGATAATGTTGTGATTTATGGTTACAGCAACTCCCCTGCGGAAATGTATGCGCATAAATATCACAGGCGCTTTGTCTCAATCGGTGTGCATCCGAGCGCGCCGGAGGATTACATCCCGCCGGTCATGTTTGAGCTTTCTGCCTACAGCTTCCAGCAGGAGGTCGAACAGCCGATCACGGTCATTGTCTCCGACGGGAATGTGAAGGCAGAGGATATTGATTTTTCTTATAGCTTCCAGGACGATTTTGTCGAGGACTTCAATTATCTGGAGCAAAGCAGCTCCGTCACTTCCGAAAAACTGCCGGACGGCAGCATTGCCTACACACTTTGGTATATGCCGCATATGCCGGATAGAAATCCTGTCAAGCTGAAGCTCTCTGCTGCCCTGCCGGACGGTACGTGTGCTGAGGCCACGGCGCTGATCACAAGTGGATACATGATCATGGTCTCTGACCGGAGTACCGGCGATCCGATTTCCGATGCTGAGCTGATCCCGATCGACGATAAGAATAATTATCTCGAAAACTGCGCTTTTTACACAAATGAAGACGGCATTGCATATATGCCTGTTGACTATACCAGAGCACTTGTCCGCAAGCAGGGCTTCCGCTATTCAATCGCAGATGTGAAAACGGCGTATACCGCAAACAGCCTCTTTTCCGTTGTGCTGATGGATCGCGGAATGCAGGACGGTTTCTATATCACAGATGTAACCGCGGATCAGGAATATGTCTCAAAGAAGGCGAGCGGCAAAGGGTATGAAGTTGCCGGCTCGAAAACGGATGTAATCTCTTTCGAGAAAACTGTCCTGAAATGGCCGGAGGAGGAGAAAAACGAGGAGCTGACACTGAATATCCGCACCTGCGGCGAACCGCTCAAATACGCTGCCATCAAGGATGAAAGCGGAAATATTCTTGCGGAGCAGGAATGCGATGCTTCCGTGCAGAGCGATCCGGCGCCGACCGTATCGCTAAAGGCAAGATACAGCGCACTTGTGAAATCGGGAACGAAACTCACTGCATATGCAGAATCTGTTTCCGGCAATACATCTGAACAAAAGCTGAATATCCGTATCGTAACTGCACCACAGGTCGGCGGCGTTTCTGCCGGCAATACAAATGAATTGACAATCGGAGAAGAAGTCGGCGAATCGGATGGCGGCGTAAAGTTTTTCAGCGGAAATTACAGTCTCGGCGGTACAACCGGACTGACCATTTCTGATGATTTCCCGCTCATCGGCGGCTCTGACCTCTCACTCGATCTCAGCGCAATTCCGGCAACTGTCGAGGTGAAGGATGATTCGATCAAGATTTTGTTCGGCATGGGCTGGAAGGGGCAAGACAAAACAGAAAAGACCGAAGCAGAAAAACAGGCTGATAAAGAAGCAGATACGCATTTTAAGAATGCGATGACACTGGAACCGGAAGAATACGGCTTCTCAAAGGCATGGGATGATGTTCGCAATTTATTCGTAGATATTGAAAAGGAAGGAAAAAACGGCAAAAAGGAAATTGCAGAATCCACATGGAAAAAGGCTTCAAAGGACTTTGATACTCTGAAGCGGAGATATAAGGATAATAAAGGCAATTTCGATAAGACATATACGCTCAG
>JAFYGX010000039.1 GCA_017543025.1 Solobacterium sp. | reverse complement strand
TTATGACGACTGCCTGGCTGCGCTTTCAGCCAAACTTGATCTTACCTTAAACTACAGATACCGCACCCGTGAACAAATACGCCGTATCCTTCAGTACTGATTCCTACGTGTTAAAACCAAATGATAATTTTTTTAGCCATATCTCCGAATCAGGTTTGGGTGGGAAAACAGACAATGCGCCGGAAACGCATAATAACACGATTATCGGCGCATTTACTTTAAAACTTGAGATTTCTTCCCTGTTACCGGCATCCATTTCGCACCCCGGCCTGAGCACAGTCTCTGCTTCCGATCATACAGGACCTGTACGATAAAGCAGTTCAGCGATCATAAGCAGTATGATCTGTTCTGTTTCAGTACGCAAACTGCCATCACAACGGCATTCTGCAGAACGTATGACCCGTGCATTCACGGAAGGAACTTGGTAAATGGTGGATAGATGGTGCGATTGTCAGTATGACCCGTGCATTCACGGAAGGAACGGCTGCGATCGCACAGCGTCAGGGAGTCTGAACTGTAACGGTTTATCGGAAAAGTTCCGTTTTCCCGCTATTCATTCGCCAAAGATGGTGTATCATCGGACTGTTAAGGAGCGAACAATGATTTATGAAAGAATTGTTTGAGCGGCTCGACCGCAGCTATGTAAAAATTGCTTCATATACCTGCATCACCATATTGATTACGGTATTTGCGGGCATTCTGCTGTACCGGGCACTGCCGCAGCTGACCATGTTTGCGAATCTGTTCATGGCAGTCTTCCGGCCGCTGCTGATCGGACTTGTCGTATGGTACCTGTTTTACCCGATGGTCAATAAAATCGAGAAGAAACTGAAGCTTCCGAAGTTTCTGCCGCCTCGCGGGATCGCGGTCTTCATCACCCTGATGATCGTTCTGGCCATCATCTTAGTCTTCCTGGCAGTTGTTGCAGGCGCGCTGGTTTCCAACATCAATATCAGCAGTATCATGAACCTGATCCAGGGAACCTCGACGGACCTCGAAGAACTGGCAAAACAGATCACAACCTATCTCGACAAATTCAACATCAAACTGCCGAATATCGGAACGACCCTGACCGGCTTTTTCAGTTCACTTGCCAGCGGGGCGTCCACCCTCTTCTTCGGCATCATCTTCGGAATCTATTTCCTGATTGACGGCGATCGGATCGGAGGCTACTGGGCAAATGTGATCCGCAAAATATTCCCTGCCTCTGTAATTGCCAAAGTGAATGAACTTCTGCAGGATGCGGACCGCTGCTTTTCCGGTTATATCCGCGGCCAGTCGCTGGATGCGGTGCTCGTCGGAGCGGTTGTATCGATTGTGTTCTCATTCATGCATATGAAGTATGCTCTCGTGGTCGGTCTTCTGGCCGGTGTCGGAAACCTGATTCCCTATGTCGGCCCGGCGCTTGGATACGGTGCAGTGATTATCGTCAATCTGATGGCCGGTGATTTCCGCATGATGGTGATCGGACTTGTCGTACTTGAAATTATCATGGTCATTGACGGAAACATCATCAACCCGAAACTGCTGGCAAACAACATTTCCGTTCATCCCCTGCTTGTCATCGCCTCCCTGCTTGCGGGCGGCGCAATCGGCGGACTGCTGGGAATGCTGCTGGCGGTACCGACCGGTGCGTTCCTCAAGCTGCAGTTTGAAAAATGGCTGGCCAGAAAACAGCCGCCTGCAGAGGACATACCGGAAGAAACCGCACCTGCGGAATAACCTGCCGCTTTTTCGCAGCGAAACACCTCTGAGTGGTGTTTCAATGGTGAAGTAACAGAACAGGAGGAATCAACCATGAAACAGATCTGTACCTTTCTCTTGACCGCAGCACTTGCATTCACACTCGCTGCCTGCGGCGTCAGCACTTCAGAACGCAGCCCGAAAGCCGATACTGCACCTGCTGCGTCACTGCGGGAATATATCATGCAGTTTGAATCTTCTCTGAAGTCCGTGACAATTCCGCTTTCAATGGACAGCAACGGTTCATTTGCCCGTGTCATCACTGCAGAAAATGTGGACATTGAAGCCCGCCAGTATCTGGAAGAAGTCTTTATCGCACATATTGAACACGATCTTCCGGAACTCATCAGCTCCCGTTCCGAAGTCCGTTCCCTTTCGGCAGGCAGCGGAGATGACACGCTGGATGGGGCGGAAGCAGATTTTATCTGCCAGGAAAACGGGACGTCCTATTTTCTGATCTCAGCAGCCGCAAAGCATGACTCCGATATGATTCTGTTTCTCGCACTTGCCTCCGAAGCGGATGCGGACAATCTGAAGAAGTTTGCCGAGCAGGCAATCAGGGAATATCAGAAACAGTTCGAATCCGGAGCTGCCTGAGCACACTGAGCAATTCTGAAGGAGCCGGAAATTCCGGCTCCTTTTCATATTTCTGATAGACCATATGACACAGCGGACCGCACAGGCAGAGGGCTTACTGAAACAGCGCATGTCTTCCTGCAGCACCGGAATACTGTGCAGAACCTGCCATGGTTCTTTCGAACTGACGGAAATCCGCATTCAGGATACATGTATGACGTAACAACTTTGAATCAAACTTTCCTGTAAAGGGTATAATGAAATCACTGAACCGGTTCGTCAGAGAAATACACCGGAATTCTGACAGACCGCATGGAAGATTATTAAGGAGAATGACAATGATTGAATTAAGTAATGAACGGATTGAAAAGATTCTGCATGAAGAGACTATGAAAACAGAACCATTGCCGCTGCTGCTGCGCGCTGTTTTCAACAGGTACCGGCAGCTGTATGAGAACTACTTTGCCGATATAGACAGCCTGAATGAGGATAAGATTGCTGAGCTGAGAGCCTATCATGAGGAAACAAAAAGTCTGTTTAAGTATTATTACATGGATATTCCCCTGGATGTCTGCGAAGGCCTTAATGAATTCGAGCAGAAGTACAGTATTAAACTGCTTGGCTCCGACTGGCATAAAACGCTTTCTGAAAGCTATGAGGAGTTCAAGGACAAAGGCGAGAACTGGGGAAAGAGTGAAGAAACGCTTAAAGAGGAATTTAAAAAACAGACGCTTGATGGCTTCTATGATGCCATGGGCTTTGTATTCAGAGAATCCTTCGGCACCGACAGTAAGAGCGCTCAAGGTTTAATGGACGGGCTCAAAGGACTGTTCTCCGACAAATAACACGAACGCAATTATCAATGATGACCGGATTCCGGCAGGAACGTGAACCGTTTCTGTCTTCCGTTTTTGCAAATGATGCGGAACGTCTTCCTGAGCTGCTGGCAGATGACATAATCTGATCTGAACAGAAACAGGATAAGCGATCGGTTTATCAGATATGACAGACGCTTAAGGAACTGCAAAAACATCTGATCGAACAATCAGATGCTTCAATGCAGTTCCTTTTCTGATCTGACAGACCGTTTCGGACACCAATCGATTTTTCCTGACAACGAACTAAATACCATGCGTGAGAGTTTCCATGTGCTTCCGGGCAGTCAGATGATTCTGCGAAATGCATCCCCCCGCAGGTGTCAGCCGGCTTTCAGATTCCGTATTACGCAAGATCAGAAAAAAAGAACTGATTTCTCAGCTCTTCCTTACTGCCCTTACTGTCTCAAATTCATTCAGCACCCGGACCATATCATCCGGAAGTCTTCTGCAGCACTCGAGTTTCAGCTCATCCGGCACGCCGAAGAACGCCTCTGCCATCGATCCGGCAATGCATGCAAGCGTATCTGTATCCCCGCCGAGCGAGACCGCCGTCCGGATCACATCTTCCGTATCACTCCCTTCCAGAAACGCAGTCACCGCTTCCGGAACCGTTTCCTGACAGCTTTCGACATGATGGTAATACGGGCGGATCTCATCACAGGTCCGGGAAAGATCATATCCGAATTCCTGTTCCGTAAACGAGCGGACAGCTTCTCTGGAGCTTCCGGTCCGGGCCAGATAGATCGCCGACGCAACCGCCTCTGCCCCTTTGATTCCCTCCGGGTGATTGTGTGTCACTCCTGCAGCTGCCCGTGCAGCCGCCCGTGTTTCCTCCAGTGTGTCATACAGCCAGCCGGCAGAAGAGACGCGCATTGCAGAACCATTTCCGTAGGAGCCATATGGTTCTGTGCGATCCGAAAACAGCCAGCGGCGGAACATCCCGCCATAGCCGGCGTTCGGGTATGCTCTGCCCCACGCTTTCATCCCGCTGACAATCAGCCGCTTCAGTTCTTCTTCCTCTGCCCGGATTCCTTCCCGTCCTGCTTTCATCAATGCATCGGCCACCGCAATTGTCATCACGGAATCATCCGTGAACGTTGATCCCGCCTGAAACAGCGGAAAGTCTTTCGTTTTGTTCCCGCGGTCAAACTCATAAACCGAGCCGATCATATCGCCAAGAATTGCACCATACATATGTACTTCCTCCTTCTTACGCTTTCTATTCTTACGTAAACAAAGACGTTTCCGGTCGCTTGTCAGGCGACATCTGCAGTCAGAGACCGTAACGGTTCAGAAGTTCTTCCGGCACCCTGCACCCTTTTCGATAGAACACCCGGTCCTCTTCGCTGATCGGCCGGATCACCCGGCATGGATTGCCATAGGCAAGTACGCCGGAAGGAAGATCCCGGGTCACCACACTGCCGGCCCCGACAACGGTACAATCTCCGATCGTTACGCCAGGCATCACCAGAACGCCAGCTCCCAGCCAGCAATTGGCGCCGATTCTGACCGGCAGATTATATTGCAGTCCATGCCCGCGCAGCGTACTGTCAAGCGGATGACCTGCGGCTGCGATTGTCACATTCGGTCCGATCATCGTACAGTCACCGATCGTAATCTCTGTATCATCCACCAGTGTCAGGTTGAAATTCGCATATACATTGTTTCCAAGCCGGGCAAACCGGCCTGCCCAGTTTGCATGAAACGGAGGTTCGATCCAGCAGTTTTCTCCGACCTGCGCAAACATCTTTCTGAGCATGGCCTGTCGTTTTTCCCCCTCTGAAGGACGTGTGCGGTTATAGTCGTAAAGCAGTTCCATCGCTTTGATCTGCTGTTCCGTGATTGCAGGGTCCTGCGGATCATACAGCTCGCCGGTATGCATTTTTTCCAGTTCACTCATTCTGTGTTTCTCCCGTTCTTCTTCCGAAACTGATCGTACCGCCAGTCGAACCATTTCGCAAACAGTGCCTTTTCCGCTACAATAAGTACGTTCTGGAGGATTATATATATGAAAGAATATCTTCGTAAAACCGGTAAGATCACCGACATCTTCCCGATTGCTTACCTCATTACATTTGTGCTGATTCTGTGCGGCCAGCTGATCGGTATGGTTGTCCAGCTGCTCCTGTCCGTTACGATTGTCGCTGTCTCGCATTCCGAAACACTCAGTCCATTCATGACAACGTTCATGAAGTATTTTAACTTCTGCGGTATCTGGATTGCATTTCTGCTCACCCTGCTGTTTCGTGCAAACCGTCCGATGACCCGCTCGCTGCAGCCCAACAAACGCGGCAACAATCTCCGCTGGATACTGATCGGAACACTGATCGGCTTCGGTACGAATGGACTCTGCGCACTGTTCGCATGGCTGAGCAAAGATATCGCTCTTCACTTCGAAACGTTTCATCTTCTGAAATTCATTGCGCTCCTGTTTGCGGTATTCGTCCAATCTGCTGCAGAAGAACTCGCCTGCCGCTGGTATCTGTATGAAAAGCTCCGCCGCAGATACCGCAATCCGATCATTGCCATCGTACTCAACGCTCTGCTGTTCGGTATTCTGCATGTCGCAAATCCCGGCTTCAGCATCTGGGGCGGAATTCAGGTTGTACTGATGGGTATCCTGTGCTCCATTCTTGTCTGCTATTACGACAGTCTCTGGGGGGCCATGATGGTGCATACCGCATGGAACTTCACACAGAGCATTCTGCTCGGTCTTCCGAACAGCGGTATTGTTCTTCCGTATTCCAACTTCAGACTGGATGCGGCTTCCAGCGGTTTCTTCTTTGATCCGGGCTTCGGTATTGAGGGAAGCCCCGGCGCATCACTCTTACTGATCACCACCATCTGCATTCTGATCTTCTTCATTTACCGGAACAAACTGCAGGCTGTAGATACATGGGCTGAAACGGAAGCACTTCTCGAAGCAGAATCCGCTTCTGTCGCTCAGCCAGCCGCACCGGCTGCGCCTGCAGAATCCGCTTCTTCTGAAAAAAACGCATGAATTCCACACGGAAACTGATCGCTGCCATCCCTGAACTGACCGCCCTGCAGCGGCAGCGCATTGCGGAAACAGCTGCGCGCCATGGCATTCAGTGCGAGTTCTACGACCTGGAAGAAGAGGCAGCCCTGCATGTATCAGATGCGGAGATCCTGTTTGCCTTTGCGCCGGATCTGGCCCGGCTTGCCCCGAAGCTGAAGTGGTACTGCACGCCTTCTGCCGGTGCGGACCGCTTCTGCAGAGAAGGCGTTTTTCCGAACGAGGATGTGATTCTCACAAACTGCTCCGGTGCCTATGGCATTACGATCAGCGAACATATTGTCATGGTCATTCTGGAAGTTCTGCGGCGTCAGAAAGAATATGCGGCTGTTACAGCGAAACGCCAGTGGATCCGCAATCTGCCGCTCCGCTCGATCTGCGGAAGCAGAATCACAATTGCCGGAACCGGTGATATCGGATGTACCGCTGCCCGGACGCTCCGTGCGTTTCAGCCCACGCGCATTGACGGCATCAACCACACCGGCCGTAATCCGCAGCAGCTCTTCGATCATGCGTGGCCCATCAGCCATCTGGACGAAGTACTGAAGGAAACGGATATTCTGATTCTTGCGCTCCCCGGCACAGATGAAACAGCCCATCTGATCCGTAAAGACCAGCTTGCGCTGCTGACGGATCGTGCATTGCTTGTCAACGTCGGGCGGGGAAGCTGCGTCGATGAAGCCGCTCTGGCAGAAGAAGTCCGGTCCGGCCGTCTGTATGCGGCGCTGGATGTATTCGAAACGGAACCGCTTCCGGCTGACAGTCCGCTCTATGACTGTCCCAATGCGCTGCTTACGCCGCATATTGCCGGAGATATGTCACTTCCGCAGACAGTGGAACTCGTGACCGGCATCTTTACAGATAATCTTGAGCGTTACTGTACGGGACAGCCTCTGCACCATGTCGTCGACCGCAGGCGGGGCTACTGAACCGTACACAGACAATCTTCAGCGGGATCCATGATCCCGTTTTTGTTATATTGTATGATCCGTTCAGCTGTTTGTACCTTCAGCCGATACAATAGGAATCAGGAGGCGTACGAATTATGAATGTATCTGAAACGACTGCCGCAGCCGGAGCGGATGTTCTTCCGTTTCTTGCGGATCTGTATCCTCAGCTGTATCTGAAGCCGGGTGAGCCATCGGCGGCGGAATACCGTGATGTCGTACTTGCCGGCGTGGACCCATCCTCGCATTCCCTTACGCATTTCTGCGGTTCTTCTGACGATTCTGCGGTTTTCGTACAGACCCCGGCAGGATGTGTATTGACGGTCACATTGCAGGAGCGCAGTGATTTTGAGTGTGCCCTGCAGATTCTTGCGGAAAAATGCCAGCCGATACCGATTCCCGCCACCCAGGGAGCGTCTATGCTGGACGGTCTGATCAGCTGGAAAAAGATCCGTGCACATGAAGCGGAATACCGCAGTGATCCTTCTCACACAGAAGCGGACTGGGATGAAGAATTCCGGCGGTTCACTTCTGATAAGCGGAACATTACCGATGCGCTGATTCTCTGTTCCGCCGGTCCGTACAGTGCGGTTGCGGCTGAGTGCCTCGGCAAAAATGAAACCGACTGGCTCCGGGAATCTGCTGTGATCAGAAAATATCATGAGCTGAATCATTTCATCTGCCGCCGTCTGTATCCTGAACGGATCAGCCCCATCTGGGATGAACTGGCTGCGGATGCCATTGGCATTTATGCCGCATACGGCAGTTATGACGTAAATCTTGCCGGGATCTTTCTGGGTATCCGGAATGGAGTCTACCGCAAGGGAAGGCTGGAAAACTATGTAAATGAACCGCATCCTGCAGAAAAACAGGTGAAGCTTGACTCCCTTGCAGGAAAGATTCACCCGGTTCTTCTGCATTTTCAGGATCTGTTCCGCACCCACCCCGGCATCACGCCGTTTGAGGCAGTGAACCTGCTTGAAGATAACTGTTTCACCCCGATCGAACCGTGATCCGATGCGTATCGGATATCTCTTCAGAATCAGTCAGGCTCACAGCAGAAGTGATCCATAAGGCGATATTTCAGCGTCTCTTCCGGGTCAGCCGCAGGGTCAATCCAGTTCAGGATCTCCTGATGCGGAAGAATCACCGGCATCCGATCGTGAATAAACGACAGTTCTTCTGCCGCATCCTGCGTCAGGATGACAAATCTCCCGATTCCGTCACGGATGCAGTAAAGCCCGCACATCCAGAGTGCTTCTTCGCGGCTGTGAAAGATCGCCCACTTCTGTTTCTGCGGCTTTCCGGTTTCCTCATCGGTCAATGTCTCCCACTCCGTGTAAGAACTTGCCGGCACAATGCAGCGGCGGGTATTCCATGATTCGGCAAACGTCGGTTTCACAGCTGCAGTTTCAACCCTTGCGTTCAGGCTGTCCCTGCTCCCTTTTTTACCTCCAAACCCGAATTTCATGGAATACACATACGGTTTTCCGCCCCGGCTGCGGGCGATTACCGGTGCCGCATGTCCCGGATATACCTGCATATCATCTCTTTTCGGATGAACCGTACGTTCAAAATATGCTTCATAGACTTCTGAAATCCCAAAATCTCCGGCATCAAAGATACCGTCATAGACAACATAGCTGACACACATCGCTGCCCCTTTCCGCAAACCTGCTTCCTTCCTGTTTATGATAAACTCGAACGGTTCTCTTTTACGGTAATTGTTGGTTCGGCAAAGGAAACGTTATACTTTTATCAGGAGGAACTATTATGGCAATTGATCCTAAATATTATATTCATGAATCCGATAAAGCTGCACTGGATGCGCTGGAAGCGATTCCCGGCTTCACTCCGTTTGCCCGTGCCTTTATGAAAGGATGGAACGAAAAGCAGTTCCGTATTCTCAACATGTCTTCCCGGATTCGGATCGATGAAGAACAGCTTCCTGCTTATCACCGGATGCTTACGGAAGTCGCGGAAAAACTCTGCATCAAAGTGCCTGAGCTCTATCTTGAGCTGAATGTCGTTCCCAACGCTTATACCTATGGCGACAACGATCCGTTCATCGTCATTACTTCCGGTCTGATCGACACAATGCCCGAACCGCTGATCCGTACCGTGCTTGCGCATGAGTGCGGACATATCGCCTGTCATCATACCCTTTACCGGACTATGGGACAGATGATTCTGAGCGGAACCGCTCTTCTCCCGGGTGTTGGTGCACTGGTCTCCCTGCCGCTGAAAATCGCCTTTGCCGGCTGGATGCGGCAAAGCGAACTGTCTGCCGATCGGGCTGCCGTACTGATCGAAGGAAGCGCTGATCCGGTCGTCGAGCTGTGCATGCGGTTTGCAGGTTATACCCGGCATATTACAGAACCGGCACAGAAAGAGCACTTTCTGAAACAGGCGCTGGAATACAAAGACCTCATCAAGGATGATACGCTCAGCCAGACAATGGAATTTCTGATGCTTGCCGGCCAGAGCCATCCGCTGATCGCGATCCGTGCATACGAAGCACAGCAGTGGGGTACCAGCGACTATGTTCAGCATCTTCTGAACTATCTCAAAGAGGAAGAACAAGGGGCTGCTCATACCGAAGTACCGTTTACCCATGCGAATGACCTGACCGGAATGAATGCGGAAGATGCGATTGCACTGCTTGGCAGAGACGGCTTCACGAATCTGCGCACCGAACGGGAAATCACCGTTGAACCTTCCGTAATGCCCGGCAGTGTGATCAGCGTCAGCGTCTGCGGCCAGCCCGCCCCTGCGGACGGCACCTGGTGCAAACCGGATGATCCGATTGTTCTGACCTGCTATGAACCGCTCACCCCGGAAGAAGAAGCGAAGCTGCATCCGGGGGAAGTCCGGATGCCCGATTCTTCCCTTGGTTATTATGGCCGCGGCTATACCGAGGTCTGCCGTGAACTTCTCGCTGCCGGATTCAAAAACATCTTCACGATCAGCTCCAAAGAATCCCGTCCGTTCTTCTTCCGTGATGACGGCGTCTGCCGGATCACGGTCGGAGACCGCGATCAGTTTGAAAAAGGCGAATGGTTCACCCCGGATATCCGTATCCGTGTCTATCATTTCTGATTCTGATCATTCTTCATCCTTAATCGAAACAACTGGCTCATGCCCGTTGTTTCTTCTTTCCGGAGACTTCACACGCTTAGAACTATCTGGTTCGGAATTCTTCTGTCTGTCCTGTGTCTCTGTCATACCGGATGTTCAGCAGAAATTCCTGCTTCATCGGGCACACCTGCATCTTCCTTTACTCCGTCCGCTGAACCTGCAGCGGAGGTACCCGGATCCGTCAGGACGGAATCCCCATTCTCCAAAGATCTGGAGATTACGAATTCCTGGCAGGAAAACGGTCAGTTTGTTTCACAGTACATCCTGACGCTGCATGCCGAAGAAACTGTTTCAGATTGGTCTGTACTTCTGTCTGTACCGAAAGGTACCGTTCTGTGCGACTGCTGGAACACTCAGATACAGGTACAGAAGGAGACAGAATGGCTGCTTCTTCCGAACGATTATAACCGGAATATTTCCTCCGGCAGTTCACTGAGCGGCATCGGCTGGATCGCTTCGTGCCCGTCGAATGAACCGATCCGTCTGCTGAACCGGGACGCATCTCCTTCTGTGCTTCCTTCCCCTCCGGCTTCAGCGGAAAAGAGGTCCCTGAAACCGCTTCAGGTCCGAAACGGCCGGCTTTGTGATTCCGATGGAACCACGGTTCAGCTGCAGGGCGTCAGCACACATGGCCTTGCGTGGTTTCCGCAGTATGTAAACCGGGATGCATTTCTTACGCTGCGTGATGACTGGAATGTCAATACGGTCCGCCTTGCGATGTATACCGCAGAAGACGGCGGTTACTGCACAAACGGAAATCAGGCAAAGCTGAAGGAAGTGATCGATCATGCAGTATGGCTGGGTGAAGAACTCGGGCTCTATATCATAATCGACTGGCATATTCTGAGCGACCGGCATCCGGATGAGCACGAAGCGGAAGCGATTGCCTTCTTCTCTGAAACCGCACAGCGCTATTCCGACTGCGATCATGTCATTTATGAAATCTGCAATGAACCGCAGGATTCGCCGTTTGTGTCTGTCATCCGCCCTTATGCAGAGAATGTGATCCAGGCGATCCGCACCTTCGACTCCGATGCACTGATACTTGTCGGCACCAATACCTGGTGTCAGGACATTACGGAAGTGATCGGCAATGAGATCGATGACCCGAATGTCATGTATACACTCCACTTTTATGCCGCTTCGCATCAGGAAGCGCTGCGGAACAGCCTGCGCACCGCATTGAACGCAGGAGTGCCGGTTTTCATCAGCGAATGCAGTATCTGTGACGCTTCCGGAACCGGACCGGTGAACCTCGCGGAAGCAGAACAGTGGAAGTCATTGATCCAGGACAATCAGCTTAGCTGGATTGCCTGGTCTCTGTGCAGTAAAAACGAAACCAGCGCATTGATCCAAAGCAGCTGTTACAGCACCGGAAACTGGAAGGTCCGTGATCTCAGCGAAACAGGCAGATGGTTCCGTTCCGCCTTCCGCAGAGAGCCATAATGAAGGCCATGGCCTGTCTGCATCTGTTCTTCGCCTAAAAGAGGCCGCACATTCCTGTGTTTCATGAATATAATGAAATCAGAACGATCATTTCGGGTACCCGCGGATGCGGGACAGTGGAGAATGTCATATGAAAATTCTGTTTGTCACCAGTGAATGCGCTCCGTTTTCAAAATCGGGCGGACTTGCGGATGTCGCTTTTTCTCTGCCTCCGGCGCTGAAAAAACTCCGCAACAGAACAGCGATCATCACACCGTATTACAAATGTGTGAAACAGCGGTTTCAGGATGAAATCCGGTTTGTGAAATCCACAATTGTATCCCTTGGACAGGCGCATCTGTACTGCGGACTGCTGAAAGGAGAACTGAATGGCGTACCGGTCTGGTTCGTTGATAATGAAGATCTGTTCAACCGTGACCGGCTCTATGGATATGATGACGATCGGTTCCGGTTTGCCTGGTTTTCCAAAGCCGTCATTCATCTTCTGAATGAGCTGGACTTCGTGCCGGAAATCCTGCACTGCAATGACTGGGAAACCGCCCTCAGCATCATCTATCTGAAGGACGATCAGGCACGCCGGGCAGATTACCGGAATGTCCGGACCGTCTTCACCATTCACAACATCGCTTATCAGGGGCAGTTCGGCGCAAGTGAACTCACATCAACATTTGCGCTTGATCCGGGCTGGTACCAGGGCGGTCTTGGCTATGAATATGAAGGCAGATCGGACGTCAACCTGATGAAAGGAGCCATGTTAATGGCGGATGCGGTATCAACCGTATCGCCGACCTATGCAAGGGAGCTTCATACACCGGAGTTCGGCAAAGGTCTTGAAGGGGTGTGCGATCTGGTGGAAGCCAAGATGTACGGTATTCTTAACGGGATTGATCCGGCCCATTATGACCCGGGAAAAGATCCCCGGATTCCCGCTAATTTCACCGCAAAAAACAAAAAAGGCAAGGAAAAATGCAAGGAGTATATCCAGAAGGAATTCGGTCTGAAACCCGAGAAAAACTGGCCGCTGTTCGCGGTTGTTGCACGGCTGGTAGAACAGAAGGGAATCGATCTGATCCGCCATCTGCTTCCTGTTCTGATGCAAAAAGGCATTCAGCTGATCATCTTCGGCCAGGGCGACCAGCAGTATGTTGACTTCTTCAATGACTGCAGGGCAAGCTATGCCGGGCAGTTCGGTTTCTCTGATCAGTATACGGAAGAGATGGCCGCAAAGGTATTTGCCGGTGCCGACTTCTATCTGATGCCGTCCGCGTTTGAACCCTGCGGTCTGTCACAGATGATGGCCATGCGCTACGGAACGGTTCCGATTGTCCATGAGACCGGCGGTCTCAAAGACACCGTACGGCCTTATTCCGATTTTGACGGAATCGGTGACGGGTTCTCCTTTACGGCATACCGGGCAAAATATCTGATGCTGGCGATTGAAGAGGCAATGCGGATCTATTTTGCGGAACACGAAGTATTTGAAGAGCTCCGTGACCGGTGTATGAAGAAGGATTTCTCCTGGAACAAATCCGCTGTCACTTATATGAAAATGTATTCCGATATCTGCGGCAGCGGTTATGACCCAAACGTCACATTCCAGGATGCATACGATGCGCTGAAAGTCGTTTATGAAGATCTGGAAGCGGACCGTCAGCTCTATCTGAAAAAGCAGCCGGATGATTATATCAATATTGCCCAGATCCGGATTGAAGGTCCGGGTGCCGGCACATTCTATGTCTCTTTCACAAAAGACGGAATGGTTATGGAACCATGGAGTAATGACAATGCGTTTGTAACGATCAGCACCACAATCGACAATCTCTATAATATGGCCATCGGCACCGCTGACGCCGACCGCCTGTATGTCAGCGGCCAGCTGAAAGTGGAAGGAAACATTTCCAGAGGAGCAGAACTCCGTTACCTGATCGGCCCGAGAAAAGGAAAGAAGCGCTGAACAGACATTGAAAAAGAGGTTCTGTCCTGATAACGGAACGAGCCTCTTTTTCTGCTGTTCTTCATTCACACAGCCGGAATCACTCCGGCCACGTTTTCACAACAATGATATTTTCTCCGGAACGGAAGGAAGGAATCGTAAACCGAATCGTCTCTTCCTCATCTACGACGCCGCTTACCCAGTCATAGCCGCTGATGCCGGAATTCTTTCTGCTGCTGCCCTGGCCGCCATACAGAATAAATACATTATCTCTGTACGCAGCGCCGCTGTACTTCAGCAGAAAGGTATGAGACCCTTCGCCAATGCCGCAGTCTGCCGGAATAAACATGCTTGTCAGAATCGTATGCCTGTACCGGCTGCCGTATTTCTTTTCCACAAACTGCTGAACGACTTCATCCGCATTCTGAATTGCGGAAACTGTAGTTTTCAGAACCTGTTTTTCGGTTGTCACAAGTTCCTCATTCATCAGTAAGGCAGACCGGTCATTTTCATCCACATAATTCCCCGATGTCTGTTCAATCGTCGACTGATATGCACGATAGGAATTCGGCACTCCTGTAAAATCCGGATATCTTGCGGCATCCGCAGCGATCTGCCCGATCACTCTCGACGTCAGAGAATCCCGTGTGAACGAATAGTTCGGTGCCGTGTATCTCCGTGTCTGATCCGGGTAACTCTGCGAAGGGATATCTGAAGTCGGTTTATAGTTCGGATCCCGGTCATACATTGCTGTAAATACCGCACCGTCTGTGATTTTCGGAACCAGATACGCACGTTCTGCCGAAACAATTACGCCCTGGTAAAACCATCCCCGGAAGATAAATCCCGGTTCCGGTTCCGTTGAAATCAGAACCGTTCCGTCCGCATTCACCTTCTTGTGCAGTGAGCCTGCGCCGGCAGGCGAGACTTTGAGCACAATCGCAATCTCCTGATCCTTCGGATTGAAGAGTGCGGTATAAGTGATATCCTGTTTGACTTCCGTGATCTGCAGCGGATTGACGTTATACGTATTGCCGAAATTATCCTGCCATGCGATGAATTCATATCTGGAAGGATCAGACGGCTCCGCAGTCAGTGAAATATTGGAGCCCCCGGCAACACTGTATGTCGTACGCTCCGATACATAGCCGTTCTGATTCAGCTGGACAAGACCTGCACCCTTCGGCGTGCTGTCAATCGTGACCTGAATGTCATCTCGGTAGAAATGAGCGGTAAACGTTTCGTTATTCCCGATATTGTCAATTCGGGTTTCCGCATCGTTATATCTTGTGCCAAGGGATGAAGTCCAGTACAGGAAGCTGTATCCTTCTGCCGGCTTCGCTTTCAGTATCACGCTGCCGCCAAGATGCACGGATGCACTCGTCTGCTGCGAATCACTCACATCATCTGCCGGATAGACATTTGCAGTACCGCCGTCCAGCGGATCGGCAATCGTATTGACTGTAAATCTGTCCGCGTCAAAGACCGCAGTATAGGTGTTGCTTTCACTCACCTTCACATCAAACTCCGGTTCGGTCGAAACCGTTGTTCCGTTCCGGTCAATCCATTTTCTGAACCGGAATGAGGAATTGTCAGATGGCTTTGCGGAAAGATGAATGGTTGTATCTTTCACCACTTTGTATGTTGCCGTAGCGGATACGTAACCGTTGTTATCGAGCTGCACCTGCCCATACCCGGCGGGAGACGGTTCGATTGTGATATCAAGACTTCCAAGGAAGTGTGCCGTAAAGGTTTCATCCGCCCGCACATCCTTCAGCTCAAAAATCTTTTCGTTATATTTCGTTCCAGTGGAAGACGTCCAGTACAGGAAGGTATAGCCTTCTGCTTCTTCTGCTTTCAGCCAGACGCTTTCCCCGGTATGCACATCAACCTGCGACTGTTCCGCAGTCCCATGCGTCTCTTCCTCGGTCAGATAAACGTTCGCCTTACCTCCGACCAGGGAATCCGCCTGAACTCTGATTGTGAACTTATCACGTTCAAAGACTGCCGTATAGGTATTGACTTCAGATACCATGAGATCGAATTCCGGCTCTGTCGAAACGGTTTCACCATTCTGATCGACCCACTTCATAAACCGGTAGGAAGTATTGTCCAGCGGCTTTGCGGAAAGATGGATCGAAGTGCCCGGTACTATCTTATAGGTCGCAGATCCTGCGACATAGCCGTTGTAATCAAGCTGCACCTGCCCATAGCCGGCGGGAGACGATTCGATTGTGATATCGAGACTGCCCATGAAATGTGCGATAAATGTTTCATCATCTCGCACATCCTTCAGTTCAAATACCTTATCGTTATATTTCGTCCCGGTTGAAGACGTCCAGTAAAGAAACTTATAGCCTTCCGCTTCTTCCGCTTTCAGCCAGACACTTCCGCCCGTATGCACATGCACATGCGACTGTTCACTGGTCCCATGAGTCTCTTCTTCGGTCAGATAAACGCTCGCCTTACCTCCGACAAGTGAATCCGCGCTGACCTGAATCGTAAATTTGTCACGCTCAAAGACTGCCGTATAGGTGGAATTCCCTTCCGGCACCGTCAGATCAAATTCCGGTGTTTCAGAGACTGTTGCCCCGTTGCGGTCAATCCACTTCACAAAGATGTAGGTGGAGTTATCTGCCGGCTTCGCAGAAAGGTGAACGGTCTTTCCGGCTTCCGCCCGGTAAATCGTCGATACTGCAACATAACCGTTATTGTCCAGCTGCACCTGGCCGAATCCGGGTGCGGTGGGTTCGATTGTGATCGTGCTCTGGCCGGCAAAATGCGCGGTACAGTTTTCATCACTTCTGATATTCTTCAGCTCCAGCACATCCGATGTCAGTCTTGAGCCAGCCGAGTTTGTCCAGTAAAGGAATACATATCCGTCTGCGGGAGTGGCTTTGAGATACGCGCTTCCGCCGTTTTCCACCTCAAGTGTACCCAGCGCACTCAGATTCGATGCATCTGTGCCGATCTGCACACTGCCGTATGTTTCCGGATCCGCATAAACCCGGATATGGTATTTTTCCTTTTCAAACCGCGCAATATAAGTTACATCCTTCGAAACAGCTGTCGGACTGAACGGGTTCTGTGTATAGCGGCTTCCGTCTGTTCCGATCCACTCCGCAAATCGATAGCCATTGTTTACGGAAGGAATCGCCTCAAGGGTAATCGATGCCTGGGAATGCTGTTCCATCGAAATCGCTTCGCCGGTTTCATCCGTGCTCAGTTCCTGTGTCCCGCTGGTCATCTTCACTTTGTTGTAATAAACGCCATTGCGGCCCAGCGGTTCCGGCTTTGCGGAAACATTGAATGATGTTTTCCGGAAGGTCAGGTTCAGATAGATATCTTCCCTGATTTCCGGAATCGTAAACGTGTTTGTGTCATGTGAATATACAATTCCGTTCACTGTGGTATAGCTTGCGCTCTGAAATTCATAGCCTTCCCTTGGCTGAACGGTCACCTTCACATCTTCGCTGTCTTTATGTTCGCCAAGACCTTCCACCACATATCCGCCGCCTTCCGGATTCACTGTGGCGACTTTTACTTCCCATGTTTTCGGATGAAAAAAGGCCTTATAGCACACGAACCCTGATACCGAGACCATCAGCTGCGGATCTGTAGAAGTCTTCGGTTTTCCGGTCTCCTGATCGGTCCATTCCCAGTGATCAAATTCAAACCCCTGGGCCGGTGTTGCCCGGATGTTTGTGGTAAATCCGGTTGCGGAAGACATGTCGCCGGCAGTAGTACCGCCGTCTGCCGGGATCGCAACCGTGGATAACGAATTTGTATAGTTGAACGCGGAATCATATCCTTCATATTTCGCAAACAGATCAATTCGTTTGGCTCCCGAGGCAATCAGCGAATTAAGATCATCAGATTCATGCATTCGTTCATTGTTGCCTCTGATGCTCGAATTGACAATGCCCCGCTGACCATCTGAAGTGACATATTCCATATCGATGAAGGAATACTCCTGCTTGGGGCTCGTATCACCGCCGAAGTCGTGCGATGATGTCAATGGTGTCTTCGCCCAGCTGTAAAAGTAAACATTATCTGAACTCCCCGCAAGAATCGAAGCCGACGAATGATATGTGAGCATATTTTCTGTTAATGTCACTTCATCGTCTGTCAGTTTCGCCCCGCTGGTAAAATGCACGCCGCCGATGCCCGGAACCATTGTTCCGGTGACAATGACATTTCCGGTCCATTCAAACGACGCAAAAAGCTCTTCGTCATCGTCGAGAACGTAGTCTCCTCCGACTCCTTCCCTGCGGGCAACTTTCAGAGTCGGGTTCTGTCCGGCTTCGTAATACGTACTTCCGTCCTGTGTGGCAAGCCAGTGTTTGAACCGATACAGTTCCGGAATGGTACTTTCAGCCTGTAAGGTTACGACTTCGTCTTCTCCGATCTCCCGGCTGCCGTATACCGTGCCGCATTCATAGGTAATCTGCCGGTTGCCGTTTTCGTAGAGCATCGTCTCTGCAGTAATCAGCCGGGTTCCGGCTTCCTTTTTCTCGAAGACCGCTTCATAAATGACATCCGTCTCCAGCGCTCCGGTTACATATTCCGATGAATAACTGACAACCGTTTCATCCTGTTTCCAGCAGCTGAACTGGTATCCTTCCGAAGGGGACGCATGAAGCGTAATGGAGGTTCCTTTCGGAATGGAAGAACTCGGTGTTGCATAGCCTCCGCTGCCTGCCACCACTGTTACCCGGATCTGTTCGGTCGCTGTGGCAGCTGTTTCGGGTTCTTCCTGCAGAGAATAGGAAACGGTTTCTCTGCTGTAATCCAAACCAGCGGCCTGCAGCGGCACTGCCGGAGATGTCACGCCAAGAAGCGCTGAGATACTCAGCGCTTCTGCGAACTTCCGTTTTCTGTCTCTTTTAAAGATACTCAAGGGAACTTCCTCTTAATGTTTAACGGCCTCTCGGAACACGCGGATTCGCCCCGCTTCCTGTTCCTCCGCCGCTCTGGATGTCAGTATCCGCACCAATTGCGGCCGTCGTCGAGAACTGAATTGCAATTGCACCGGTAGCTCCGACGTTTGTCCATGCGGCAAGTGTATTGACAAGGACGATCGCAAGCCCGACGGAGAACACCGCGCCTGCCATGAATACGGATGCGGCAATTGCAAGTTCAACAGCAACCGCGACTGACGATACGAGGCCTACCGCTTCTGCGACAAAGACGAAGAATGCGGCGAACAGAAGGCATCCGCCATTCACCATTTCAAGCTCTTCCGGCGTGAGTTTTTCCGGGCACAGCGGAATCGGCAGATAAACGACATGTTCCGTATTCTGATAAATCTGCCATTTCCAGTCTTCCAGCAGGACCTGCTTGGCATCCTGATCGCCAAGATCCTTGACATTCTTCATCAGCAGTGTATTGAGCTGCTCCATTGCCGGCCGGATGCCCTCGTGCGGGAGAACATGAATGATTGTTTTCTCAGGCGTATCGATGATCCGATATTCTCTGGTATCGTCATAGTTAATGCCATACTCTTTGAAGATCGCCTTCGGATCATGGATGAACGCATTTTTGAATTCGTCACTTTCCCAGCACTGAGAAAAGACTTCTCCAAGCTTCTGCAGCTGGTCGTTGAACTGCCGTTTCAGTTCCTCTTTCTGTGATTCGCTGAGCTGAGGGGTTTTGTTTTCGTCTGCCATAATCATCTTCTCCTTATCAGATTTTTCCGCTTTCAAGTTCCAGTATGCCCAATTCCCATAAACGGTTGATGCAGTAATGGAATGTATGAGTCATTACGGGCTGATCATAGCCTTTGATCAGCTCCGCAACAATTTCCCGTTTTGTATGATATCCGCTGCTGAGCAGTGTCATCAGATTCCGATAGAAATCTGTCTGGTCACCTGACTTTATTGTAAACCGAACTCCTTTATTATTCTGAACAATCACTTCATTATTTCCAATATTCCACGTCAGATTCTGCCGCAGCTGTACCCGGTCGAGCGGTGAAATAATATTGCTCATATACGTGCTGATCATCTTCCTCATGACTTCGATCAGATTATCCGCATCCGCAAACGACTCTCTTCCGAGAATAATCTCTCCCGTCGGATACTTCGGGCTTGAACTGGTCGGCGACGTAAGCCGGACCGTCCGGTTCGCAAAGTTTACGACAAAGCCGGTCACACACGAGATCGTATTGTCATATATGCCGTTGGCTTCCGCCATCCGGCCGGAATTCGCGAAAGCAGAACCCGGCGCTTCCTTATACTGCGGAAGCAGTTCGGTATACACCAGTTCTTCCGGCGTGAATTCCGCAAATATCTGCTGTGCGAGTGCTTCAGAAAGCACGGAAAAGCGATATACCGTTGTTCCTTCTTCATTGATCTCCTTCAGAAGCCGGTGCATCCGCTCCGGATTCCGCATCGCTGCAGCGGTTGTGATCTGCGGCGTCGTATGAAATACCTCCCGGTAAATCTTCAGAAACGATTCATAATCCGGGTTATCCATCGGCTCGCTCGCAAAATACATGGTTCCCTGTCCGGCCGCATCGCCGATCAGTTCCTTTACACCGGTCAGTGCAGAACGGAACAGCGCCGCATTCTCATCGGTAAAACGGAACAGACTCTTCAGCTTTCCAGCATTCAGTCCACAGAAACTGCAGCCGACTGAGCAGCCGTCGGAGAGCTCCAGGGTAAACGGAATATGCACCAGTGCATCCGTGCGGGCACCAAGTTCTGCCATACAGCGGCCGCGCTGCCGTCTGTGCCATTTCTGCATTGCAGGATGCGACGGAATACCGGCTTCTTTCAGCGCATCACGGTAACCGATCTTCGCATTCATGAAATCCGCATACTTCTGTGCCGCGCTGCCCGGAAACACCGGCCGCATCATCCGCTCGCCTTCGCGCAGCGAATAGAAGGAAATCTCCTGAACCGTCAGCGGAAATCCATATTTTTTCAGTACTGCCTCCGGATCTGCAGCTTCCTCTTCATGAAAGCCGGGAATCAGCGATTCATATTCCATGAACCGTTTGATCCAGCTGATCTTATATTCATCTTCCTTTTCTGCTAAACGTTTCATTCAGTCATCCCTTTTCTGTATCAGAAGTCCTCTTTCTATTCTTTACGATCAGAAGAAGCGGCTGTCCACGATCAGCCCCTGTTTCCAGAACTGGTTGATCAGCCAGTAGAGATTTGCCGGTGCGATACCGTAGGTTTCCATCAGGATACGGACAATCTCATCCTTTGTATAACGGTTCTCCATCAATAGCTTCAGAACCTCCTCTGCCGGATTCACCAGGGTTTCTTCCATCGGTGACCTGCCCGCTCTTTCCAGCGGAAGCTGATAACCGCTCTGTTCACTGACCAGTATTTTTCCCTTCGGTGTATCTTCGATCTTCAGATAGTCATAACAGCGAAGGACTTCATTCTTCGGCACATTTACAACCATATACCGCTCAATCATATACATCAGTTTTTCCCGGAAATCATTTCCGTCCGCAAAGACAACCGATTCCGTTTCCGATATACCGTTGGGAAACCGTTCATTCATCCGGCATGGCGTCAGAATACTGATGGTACGCGTACACAGATTGATGCGGAAGCCATCCACACAGCAGATCGTTCCGGGATCTGTAAACTGCACTTTTTTCAGCCGCCTGATTTCGTTCATCAGCACCGGTGCATCCAGGCTTTCCGCCAGGGCTTCATCCAGTATGCGTTCCGTATGTTTTCCCGATTTCCGCTCCCCCGCATGTTGCCGTTCACTTCCGACAACCGTATACGGAAGAAAATACGGGCTCTCTTCATACTGGGTAATCAGCTCCACATTCACCAGCTCTTCCGGCGTAAATTCCTGGAGTGCGGTCTTCGCCATCTCCAGCGTCCGGAGACTGAACCGGTGAATAAATCCGGGTTTTTCATCCAGCTCATGAACCAGCGCCCTGGTCCGTTCGATATTGCGGTCAAATACCGCAGTCGTGATCTGCGGAATCATTCCGAAAATCTCATAATAATCCTGTTCAAATTTCTCATAATCCGGGTTGTCGAGCGGCTCACTTGCAAAGTACATCATTCCGAATCCGGCAGATGGGCCAAGCACCTCTTTCAGAACCGTCAGCACTTCCCGGAACAGCTTCCGGTTTTCATCGGTATAACGGAACAGTTCTGAAAGCTTTTCCGCACTCAGGCCGCAGAACTCGCAGCCGACTGAACATCCCTTTGCCAGTTCGATCGTCAGAATCGCATGGATAAATGAGATATTCACCCCACCCAGCGCGGAGTCACAGCGCCGGTTATTCCGCTGCCGCCAGGCTGCGGCAGCCGCATTTGCCGGAACACAGCCGACGTCCCTGAGATAATCGCGAAATGCCAGTTTGTTCTGAACAAACTGCGCATAGCGGAACATCGACTCCGGTATCAGGTCAAGTACATCCGGTGAGGCAAACATCGCTTTCTTCTTTTCCTGATCTTCACTGAGAAAAATCAGCCGCATTTCCTTCGGATCAAGATCCAGATCGTATTTTTTCAGAAACGCAGGGGTATCTGCTTCAAATTCCTCGATTGCCCCGGGGATGCAGGTCATGAGATCCGCAATCCGCTTGATGTTTCCGGTAAGAACCCTGATGCGATGGTATTCTGCTTCTCCCATCTCCTGCCGGTTCATTCCGGCCAGCTTCTTTTCTCTTTCATTCATATACATTCACCTGACGCTGGGCAAATTCATAGAACTTCCCTTTTTTCGCCATCAGTTCCTCATAACTCCCCGTTTCTGCGATCTCGCCATGGTCTATTACATAGATACGGTCGCATTCCCTTACCGTGGAAATCCGATGCGCAATCATGATGCGGGTAACCTGTCGCCGTTCAAGATTCCGGCATACTTTCTGCTGGGTAATGTTGTCCAGCGCACTGGTCGCTTCGTCGAACAGCACGATTTTCGGATTGCTGGCAAGCGCTCTGGCAATCAGGATCCGCTGCTTCTGCCCGCCCGACACCGAGCCTTCGCCGTCTGACACCGTTGTATAGATGCCCATCGGCATCTCGTTTATTTCATCGAACACTGCGGCATCTTTCAGTACTTCCTCTACTTCTTCCACCGGAAGATCCGGCACCGCAAGCGTTACGTTTGTAAGAATCGTTCCCATTACCAGCTGACCATCCTGCAGAACTGCTCCGACTTGTCTGCGCAGCTCCGTCTTGTCCAGTGTATCCACATCTTTTTCATCGTAGTAGATCTTTCCGACGGTCGGCTTTTCAAATCCCAGCATGCATTTCATCAGTGTGGATTTCCCGCATCCCGATGGTCCGACAATACCGATATATTCGCCCGGTTCGATCCGCATGCATATATTGTGCAGCACCAGATTGTTTTCTGACGGATACCGGAAGCTCAGATGGTCAATTTCAATCGATCCGCTCAGTTTTCCCGGCACGGTTGTGCCGGATGCAGTTTCCGCTTTCTCCTCATAGATCGGCCGGATGCGGTCGATAACCGGAATCAGATTCGCAACGGTAAGGAAAAATCCGATCACCTGCTGCACCGCTCCGGTAAAGAAGCCGTATGCCACTGCAAACGAGGAATATTCACCGATCGAAAGACTGGCCCGGTTCCGGATCAGCACATAATAGATGAGTCCGATCGACAGCATGTGAAACAGTGTATTGACCGAATTGCCGAAATTCCGGATCCGGCTCGAATCAATGTCCGCGCTCAGGGCAGCTGTATTCTCTTTCTGAAACTCATACAGACCGCGGTTTTCAATTCCGGATGACTTGATCTTCATAATGCCGGAGATCATCTGATACAGTGTGGTATTCGCGCTGGTAGAGTGTTTCTGGCGTTCTTTTTCTGCCGGCACGCGCGCCATTCCGAACAGATACATGACGAGTCCGGAAATCAATGTCACAATTACGGCACGGATCGCAAGCGATTTGCTTTTCTCAAACATATGCCAGACATAGAACACCGACAGAATCAGTCCCATCACAGCTGAAGCACCGGACGATACCGTTGAGGAGAAGACCGCCGGAATGGCGTTGGTCCGGTTGACCAGCTCCAATGTTCCAAAGGAATCAAGAAAACTCTCCGGAAGCCGGAAGATGCGGTCAAACGTAGCCGCAACGATTGAATACTCCATCTTCTTGATGCCCCGGAAACTCGCCAGATTCTGTACCAGGGCAAAAAAGATATTTGCGACCATCACCGCAAACATGACCAGCCCGGCCTGATAAACCGCCAGATTCTTTCCGAGCGGAATCAGGGTGTCGTAGAACATCTCATGCATAAACGGCAGCAGCAGCCCGCAGAGTGTTGTAAACACATACATGACGACAAACCGGACGGCGTCGCTCTTCCTGATATGCCGGATGCCGTAGCTGATCACTTCATGCAGCTTCAGAGAATCGTCCGGTAGATGTTCATAGGCAACATACCCTTCCGGCTCCAGGCCCTTTGCGGTTTCTTCATTCATCCTCCAGCTGCGGTGTTCTTCCGGACTGTACGCAATATGTCCGCGGTAAGCCGGGATACAGATCAGCGGCTTATGTCCTTCCTTCTGAAAGACCAGAATTGATTCTTCATTTTTCTTATACCACTTCTCTTCCAGCGCAACTTTCCGCAGCGCAAAATGCGAAAGGGAAGCGATATTGAATACGGTAAATGTATCGCCATAGCACTGCTGCAGTGCCTGATAGGAACAGATATGAATACCGAGATGCCCGCAATACCCAGCCATCGCGTTGTAAAGCAGCGAATCAGTGTCAACGGAGTAATTCAGATTGTTTTTTCCCTGAAACAGTGACCCCATCAAAAGCAGCTTGCTTTCCTGCACACGTCGCCGTTCTTCCGTAGCATCCGCGATCTGCCGACGTTCCTTGATCAGCTCTTCGACATACCACGCCTTCAGACAGTATTCAAACGAATTTTCCCGTTCATTGTCGATTCCCGCATGATCCAGAAAAGCCTTCTTCACTGCCGCGCGGTCAATTCCGCTGTGAAGCACCAGGAGCGATGCGGTATCTTTCGCCATGATGACAAGCTCGAATGAACCGGACTTCGTTCCGGGCGATTCTGCCAACGGCGGGATGATGTCTCCCGGATTGCATTCGCACAGGAAAAGACTCCGGTCAAGACTGTCGGCAATCGTTCTTGTAATGTAAACATACGCCGTGCCTTCCTTAACCTGAAGATATGAGTCCGTGTTGTTCGCGATGATCCGTCCCGATCCCGAAACGTATATGACTTCTTCTTCCTGCTCCATCACTACTCCGCCTCTGATACCAGCTTTCTGTATAATCCGTTCATGGCGATCAGCGCCTGATGCGTTCCCCGCTCTCTGACAACGCCTTTCTGAAGCACAAGAATCTCATCGCAGTCACGGATGGTGGAAAGACGCTGCGCTACGATGACGCAGGTGCAGTGTCTTCGTTTGATATTATCGAGAATCTTCTTTTCCGTCACGGAATCAAGCGAACTGGTCGCTTCGTCCATAATGAGGATCGTAGGGTTCACAGCAAGCGCTTTGGCAATCTCAATGCGCTGCCGCTGCCCGCCGGACAGGTTTGACCCGTTTTCCTTCAGCATGAAATCATATCCGCCAGCTTTCTGGGTGATTTCATCATGAAGGCAGGCGTCTTTTGCGGCCCGGATCACATCTTCCTGAGGAATCAGAGTATTCCATGTCGTAATGTTGTCATAAATCGATGCGTCAAACAGCGAAATGGACTGGGAGACAACCGCGACAGAATGCCCGATCACATTGCGCGGAATCCGCTCCCGTTCAACTCCGTCAAACAGAATCTGTCCGCTCCACGGTTTATACAGGCCGCTGACCAGTTTTCCGACCGTCGATTTACCGCATCCGGATGGTCCGACCAGCGCAATCGTCTGCCCGCTCCGAATATGAAAATTCATGTTCCGGATGAACGGGTGATCCAGCCGGCCATAGGCAAAATTCACATCTTTCAGCTCGATATCGCCGCGCAGCCGCTGTCCTTCAAGCTCCTCTTCCTTTTCCGAACTGTAGGATTCATCTTCCGCATAGTTCATGATGTCTTCTACCCGTGCCGCATCATTGCGCACCTGCTGAAGACTGCGCACAAACGTGATGATTTCCCGGAACGGAGATGAAAACGAACCGAGGAAGCCGGTAATCGCCATGATCATGCCAATGGTCATATCGCCGTTCATGACAACAAGAGAACCCAGCACAAGAATCACGACGGTATTGATTGAACTCAGTGTCTGCGGAATGACATCCAGCATCGCCTGGGTAAAGCCGAGCTTCTGGTCATTGTTGTTGGTTTCGACATAATAGCCGAGTACTTTTGCCGTATAAGCGCATTCACCGCCGACCGCTTTCAGGGAAGAACTGGCGCCGAGGCCGTTATAGAAGGACCCCATCAGCTTGGCGTTGTCGATGCCGAACTTCATCGCCATACCGTAGATCCGCTTCGAAATCAGAACCGCAGTCAAAACCGATACAGCTGAAATCAGTGCACCGATCAGTGCAAGAATTGGATTGTACAGCACCATGATCACAAGATAGACAAGACTGGTCATGATGCTTACCAGAACGCCGGTCAGCCGGCCGGTCAGAAAATCTGATACCGCCATGTTGTTGGAAACACGCTGTACAAGATCACCGACATAGCGCTGCTCATAGAAATCCATCGGCAGCCGCAGCATATGATAAATCATCGAATCGGTGGAAAGCAGCGACATTTTCGTCCTGAGCATCAGCTGAAGCTGACTGTTGCAGTAAGAAAAATAGGCATCATACAGTGCGGTAAGTGCCATTGCCAGCAGCAGCCAGGAAGTCCAGCTGTACTTTCCGTATACCAGAATGTCATCTGCGAACACCTGTGTGAACACCGAGTTCATCACCCCCGGAACAATCAGTGCGATTCCGTACAGCACAAGTGCAGTGACCGGTTTGTTCTGTCCGTGCAGCCGGTCCATCAGAAACCGTATGACCGTTTTCTTCTGACCGGACGGGCGGAAGGTCTCAGACGGCTTAAAATCCAGCTCTGTACCGGAAAAACCCTTTTCCATCTCCTCCCGGGTAAGTTCCCGGCGCCCCATCTGCGGATCGTTGATGTAGTATTTTCCCCATTTCTTTCCTTCAAACACAACGAAATGGGAATAGTTCCAGTGCAGAATGCACGGCAGAGTGCAGCGTTCCAGCATCCGCTGAAAATCACGGCTGTAGGCATCGACCTTCAGACCGTAATGTTCTGCCGCATAATACATATTCTTCGCATTGCATCCATTGCGGGAAACGCCAGTCTCAACCCGCAGTTCTTCCAGTGCAACATATTTGCCGTAATATTCCAGAATCATTCCGAGACATGCCGCTCCGCATTCCGTCACCTCCATCTGGAATACCGTCGGTGTGCGAACATAGCCGAGTCTGCGTGCTCTCGGTTTCCGTTTCTGCATTCGGTGGTATTTTCTGGCAATCTTCGCGGAGTCGATTTCTGACATAACTCACTCCGTTCCAGCCGTTTCCATTGACAGTTTTTCCCGCATATACGGAATAAACAGATCAATCGGGCTCTTGTTTTCGGTGATGATCTTCGCAAATATCATGGTTCCCGATTCCAGGGCAATCGCATCCCCGCGATTGGAACTCCACCGGTAACCGCTGACGGTGTTTTCATCCTCAGCCAGACTGCAGCGCACTTCAACAACCGGACCGTTCTTTGAAAAATCCGTCACCAGACTCTCGCTTCCAAGCTGCTTGAGCATGCCGTCTTCCGAAGCCACATGACTGCTGAGCTCCGTAACAACGCCTTCTATATGCCCGTATTCTTCCTGTTTGACCGTGGAAGGATAGACATACGCTTCCATCCCCTCATGGATCTTCTTGATGTCATCTACGGATACATAACAGACAACCGTATTTCCCTTTCCGCCTGCCGTCAGTAAGGTTGCGACCTTGCCGCCGCGGGCAACCGCTTCGCCGGGATAGAGGGAAATATCGTAGATTTCTCCGTCAACCGCTGAACGGATATCTCCGCGCGAAGCCGTGTTGAGAATCGCTTCACGCTGTGATTTCAGATCCATCAGAACCGCGGATTTCAGATTGTTAAACTGCGCCAGATAATCCTCACTGCTGTCCTGAGAATTCCCCTCAGCAATCAGCACCTGCTGCTGCAGCATATCAATCTCATCGCTCAGCGCCTGATACTGATTTTTCGCCGTCGTATAATCATTCAGCGCTTCATTGTATTCCGTTGAGGCAATGATATTTTTCGCCTGCACGTCAGAGAGCGAATTGAGATATTCCAGATATTCCTTACGGGCTTCCTCCAGCCTTGTATTGGCTTCCGACAGCTTCTGCGATTCCTGATTCATCAGCGCTTCGTAGTCGTCCGCCTGCTTCAGAGCATTGGCAACCTGTTCTTTTTCTGTTTCATAAGCCGCATTCTCCGCTTCGGAATGCTCGCTCTGATCATAGTTCTTATATTTCGCTTCAAATGTTTCCTTCAGCGCATAGTAATTTTCCTTGGCGGTAATATATTTGTTCTTGGCAGCTTCGTATACGCTCTGCTGTTCGCTGTATGCGGTGCTGGCTTCGTTGTAGGCAATCTGTCTCTGATCATCGCTCACATTGAGCGAGGAAAAATACTGCTCTTTATACTGCAGCATCACCGCTTCCTTATTCGCGATGTCATTTGCCATATTCTGAAGCTTTTCCTTCTTCAGCGTCAGCTCTGCCTGACGGGTCTCATAGTCCTTGTCTGTACCTCTGGCCCTGAGCTTGATATTTGCCATCTCCTGCGTATCCGCAGAGACAATGTCATATTCCGAATCAAATGTCATCGCCTCAACATACTGAATCCGGGTATCATACTGCTTCAGCTGAAACATTTCGTCTTCCGTGCCGAGTGTCGCAAGAATATCACCCTGACTGATCCTGTCGCCCGCCTTTACATAGACATTCAGAACAAAGCCTTCTTTCTGAGAAAACACTTCTGAACTTCCGGAGCTGTTCATGAAAATGCCATGTGCATCAACACTGGTCGGAAGACTTCCGAAGAACCCCCAGATCAGCAGGCCCGCTATAATTACAAAAGCTCCGGCAACGGAAATCCATGTTGCCGGAGGTGCAAGAACAATCATTTTATCGAGACGGTCTTCCGAAACAAGCCGGTTGATTGCCTCGTTATTGTTTGCCTTACTCACTTTAACTCCTGTCAGCCAAGCTTACTCTCCACCAGTGGTATTACAAGCACAACGCCAAGCGTCTGAAGCGCAACCAGTACGATCGTCAGGATCGACGTCTGATCATCCGGCAGATTCTGTGTCACAGCATAGACGATCAGTGTGATCACCAGTTCTGCAGCACCGATAATCAGAAGATTATTTGCCATCAGCACCTGGGCTTTATCCCAGTTTTCCTGACTGGCACGGGAACGGCCGCTGCGATATCCGATCAGACTGTTGATATTTCTGGCAGGTCTCAGTTTTCCTGCAATTCCAGCGATCAGACATATTGCCGGAACAATTAAAATTACCAAAATGTTCATAGCTCTTATTTTAGAATCTCATCAGGTGGGTGTCCAGTCACAATCCAGTTAATTCCACATGCTCAGCACTGTTTTTACAGCCTCACAAAATGCCGCGAATCCCGCCGTTCATTTTCGCTTCCTGTGCATCCCCCGGCAAGAATGACCAGTCTGTCATTCTGTGCGTATGCCTTCGCTTCAATGTCATTCCCTGAGGAGAAGGCAGTACAGCATTCGCATTGAAATCGCCCGCACGAATGGAATATATATACCATGCAGGAAAACAGCCGCAGAACGCCGTCCCGTTACAGACCGGGACATCTGCAGCTGTTTCAGTTCAGTTTACTGCATACGCAGCCTGATTCAGTTTGTTCAGAACACGCATTGTTGTCTCCAGATACAGCTGATCCTCTTCCGGGGTCAATGTGCTTTCATCGACATCGTCTATGGATTTCTCCCATTCCTGCAGCTGCTGCAGTAATGCCAGATAGTCCTGCATCATGCCCAGCTGATCGGAAGAACTGCTGTAAGTTTTCATAAACTCGATATACCGGTCGTAGAACGCTTCATAATCTTCCATCAGCTTCCGGAATTCCGGACGTACGCCGGAAGATGGAACGCTCTCTGCGGAAGGCTCCGGGGTCGCTGCCGGTTCTGTCGTTGGTTCTGCTGCGGGTTCTTGTGTCGGAACAGGGGTCGCCTGACGTTCCGGCTCTGCTGTCGGTTCCGGAAGCTTCTCCACTTTGCGAAGTTCCAGTCTCATTGTCTGATGTTCTCCCGGTTCCACTGACACTTCTTTTTCACCGGATTCATCTTCTGCTCTGTAGCTGTTTCCGCTCCGCTGGAAGTTGCCGGCATATGCCGCACCGTTCAGAAGATCAATGTACGCGGAAATATCTTCTGCACTCATATCGCAGATTGTCACATCCAGATAATCCGGTTCATTTGAATGTATGACGCCTCTTAATGAAGCAGGTTCAGGAAGCGAAGCGGAGAATTCACTGACCGGCCAGCTCAGGACAGCCGTTTCCGGCGGCGCATCAAGCATTACCGAAATCGTTCCGGCACCTTTTGCGAATTCGATCTCCAGTCTGTATTCTTCTTCGTTGTATCCGATATCACGGCCTGCATCCCCCAGCTCAAATACATATCCTTTTTTCTCACACAGCGTACGATACCTGTCAAAGTCGTTCTGCTCCGCACCATTCAGCTCTGCGCGGAATCCTGTGCCGGAATCCGCAAGGATCTTTCCGTATTTCATATTCGGCATCGGCAGCTCAGATGCCAGACCTGAAGACGGCCAATGCAGCTTCGGATAGACCGGCTTTGAAAACAGCACGCTGTACGGATAAATCAGAGCACAGGCAAGGACAGTAAACACAACCGCCGGCAGCCGCCTGCCTCTGAACGTCTTAAGATAACCGGTAGAGACAAGCCAGGATATCAGCAGCAGCACAACCTGCAGAACTGCAAGTATTCCGGCTCCGACATGTCCGGAGCCAAACGCAGCGAACGCTCCGAGGCCGCATATTACCATCAGAAGCAGTACCAGCTTTCCGCGTTTTCCCTTGCGGAACGCTTCCGCTTCCCGCTGTTCTGCCTCGTTTTTCCTGCGTTCTTCTTCTTCCTGAAGGCGCTGTTCCTTCAGCTGTGCTTCCCTGAGCTTTGCCTCATCGTGGATTCGCACAGTCGTTTCAGATCGTTTCACTTCATCCTCTGCCGCAATCCGGCTTCCGCAATACTCACAGCGGATTGGTTCTGTTCCTGCCTCTGCCTGCAGGTTTGCCCCGCAGTACGGGCATTCCATTCTGATCAGCCTCATGTTCTCTCCTCCTATTATGTAGATACAGGGAGCAGCACCCGTCTCTGAGCCAACTCTAAAATCGTTCCGCACGGAACGGTCAACTGCTTCTTTCACTTTTCGTTTTCAGCCGGGACTGGTATGATCGATAAGATTAAGGAAAAGAGGCGCGAATGAAAGAAAACAGAAACAATCCGGAAGAAGATCTTCCGCTGGTATGGGAGCTGCTGAAAACAGAACATCTTGTCACAGACAGATGGATTGACTTCCGGAAAGAGACTTACCGGTTTCCGGACGGAACGGTATTCGAACCATTCTATACCTACAGCCGCAGAGATTATGCGGTCATTGTCGCAAGGGATACGGAAGGCAGATACATCACGGTACGCCAGTTCCGCCAGGGACTGAAAGAAGTGACAAACGAGTTTGTCGCCGGCGGAATCGAACGCAAAGACGGAAAACAGTACGGAGACCGCGGTCAGTCTGCCGCTGCAGAAAATGCACTGATGGCAGCGAAGCGTGAACTCGAAGAAGAAAGCGGGTATGTTTCCGATAACTGGAGGCCGCTGCTTGCGATACCGTCAAACGCAACAATCGCAGATAACTACGCCTATCTCTTTGCGGCAGACAACTGCCGCAGAGTTACTTCTCAGCATCTCGATGAAACGGAATTTCTCAATGTCCGCCTGGTTTCAGAAGAAGAGCTGACCGCTCTGATTCACGCAGGCAGATTTCAGCAGGCCATGCATATCCTTGCCTTCATGCTTGCCCGCAATTCCTTCTGAGAACAGAAAAACGGTCAGAATCCATCAGAGCTTTGCGCTAGAATTAGCGTATCGGGAGAATAACAGGTGAAAGATAACATCGTTTTTATTTCTGCCATATGGGAAATCATGGATGCACTGCGCAAATCCAGCCAGCTTGCGGAATGTCTTTCAGACTGTCTGGACGTACTGTGCAGAACAATGCACAGCGAAAACGGATATGTATGGATCAGAAGCTCGGATGATGACCGTCTCTATGTAATCGCAGGCAAAGGCAGCGTCGACAATACCGGCGTCAGCGTGCGTTCCGGTGAGGGAATCATCGGCGCATGTTTTGCCAGCGGCGAACCGGAAACAGTCCAGAACGGCATCGAGGATGAGCGGACAGCCGGCACGGATGACGGCCCGCTGTTTTCCGGAACATCTCTTGTCATGCCAATGAAAACTCCGCTTGGCATCTATGGCGTCATTCAGCTGAATGATATTTCTGCCGAGCTTACCGATGAAGGGGCAGATCTTCTTTCCAGCTGCAGCGCTCTGATTGCGCTCGATATCGAAGACAAGGGGCTGGAATTCCATCCGTCTTCCGATAAAACACCGATCCTTTCACTGCGCGGCATCGTCAAGGAATTCCTCAACGGTCAGGAAATGCGACGGGTGCTGAACGGCATTGACCTTGATGTATATGAAGGAGAACTGCTGGTAATTCTCGGTGAAAGCGGCTGCGGCAAAAGTACGCTTCTGAACATCATCGGCGGAATGGATCCGGCAACTGAAGGCGAACTGATTGTGGAAGGAAACGATTTTTCACATCCGAGCGAACAGGAGCTGACGCAGTACCGGCGTGATTATATCGGCTTTATCTTTCAATCCTACAACCTGATGCCGAACCTTACCGCACTTGAAAATATAGAATTCATTGCCGAGATCTCCAGACATCCGCTGGATTCCAGAGAGATGCTGGACATGGTCGGCCTCACAGACAAGGCAAACCATATGCCGGGAATCATGAGCGGCGGCCAGCAGCAGCGCGGATGCATTGCCCGGGCAATCGTAAAGGACCCCCGGATCATACTTGCGGATGAGCCCACTGCGGCTCTGGATTTCCGTACCGGTCAGGACGTGCTGAAACTGATCGAGCAAATCGTTCATGAACGGAAGACCACCGTCATCATGGTCACGCATAATATCGAAATCGCCAAGATTGCCAACCGCGTGATCCGGCTGCGGGACGGTATGATTTCCAGCATGCGGGTAAATCTCCATCCGCTTCATGCCCAGGACCTTTCATGGTGATCCGCCTATGAAGAAGACACAGCTGACAGATGCGCTCCGCAATATCCGTTTCCGGTTAATCTCCTATCTCTCCGTTGTCCTGATCATTGCAATGGGAACCGGAGGTTTTTTCATGGCACGCTATACCGGCTACCGTATGACACGATGTGCCGCCCGGTATTATGCGGATCATCAGTTCAAGGATCTCGAGCTTGCCGGTTCGATCGGCATCTCGGAAGAAGATCTTCGAATGATCCGGGATACGGAAGGCGTGAAAGATGCGGAAGGCGTCATTGTGCTTGACGGAACCTTTCTTGACCACGACACGCCGAACCGGATTACCATTCTTTCACTGACAGACCGGATCAGCGTTCCCGAAACAGTAGAAGGTACCATGCCGGAAAAGGGAAACGAATGTGCGGTATCTGCGGATTTCGCTGAACGTTTCGGCCTGAAGATTGGCGATGAGGCAACGATCTCCACCGACCGCATTCTCAATGCCGATCCGCTCAATCATTCGACATTCCGCATCACCGGATTCGTTATCCATCCGGATTATGTGCGCTCCAAAACGACGTGGGTCTGTGTTCTGCCGCGCTCTTCCTTTAATCTGGAAGGAATGCAGATGAGATATACCCGGGCGTTTGTAACAGCGGAGGGCATTAACCAGCTGAAAATGTTTGAGGATTCCTATTTCTCCGCAATCGCCCCGCTGAGAAGAGAGCTCAGGAATAATCTCGATAACATGAAAGCCCAGTCGCTTGCCCGGGCAAAACAGGAAGCTTATGCAAAGATTGATGCGGAGTATGAAAAAGGAATGGAACAGGCTGACGAAGCCCGGAAGCAGATTGAAGACGGCGAACGTCAGCTGGAAGAAAAGCTCGCCTGGGCAAACGCGCAGCTTGCCTATGCAAGAGCACAGCTGAACAGCGCGCGCAGTCAGCTTCTTTCTGCCGAAGAAAAACTGCAGGATGCGGAAGCCATGCTGGGGGCGGTACGTGAACTGGAAGCCGCGATCGGCGCGATTGATCCGATTGCGATGGCGGAATTCATCCGTACGGCAAATGCTCTGATCGATGCCTGGGAGTATGCAGAGACGCCGGAAGAAAAGGCCGCTGCGCTTCAGGCACTGCAGGATTATGTCAATTCACCGGAACAGAGAATCCATGTCGAAGCGATCCGTGTGCTCACCGGCATTGATCTGCGGGAAGCCACAAAGCACCCTGAGAATCTGCCTGCGGTACGCGAAGCCCTCCGGGATGTCAATGCAGTGATGATGCTTACCAGCGCTGCCTCCGCCGGCATCGGCCCGCTGGATATGCTCGCAGCAGTCGACCAGATCGATGCCCTGCTTGTCCAGATCGATCAGGCAGAGACCGAGGAAGAACGCCAGGCCGCCCGGCAGAAGCTTGCGGAATACCTGGCTGACCCTGTGATTGAGGAACGGATGAGGTATATCAGCTATTATTTCGGAATCGATACGGAAGAGCTCCTTTATGAAGCGTTTGACCGTTCGCAGTATGACAGTACCGCCCGTAACAGGCTTCATGCGATGATTGAACGCATTCATTCCATCCGCTCCTCCATACACACGGCAGAACTGATGGTCGCTCTTGGCAGAGATCAGCTCCGGGCAGGCTGGGCTGCCTACTATGACGGGCTCCGGCAGGTGAATGAAAAAGAAAGAGAACTGCATGCGATGGAAGCAGATGCCAGACGTCAGATCGCGGAAGCGAAGCAGACACTGGAAAAAAAGCTCGCAGAAGCGGAAGAACAGGTTGCCGCCGCACGAAAGCAGGTTGAAGAACTGACCTGCAGCTGGATCATTCAGGAGCGGGTTGTCAACGAAAGCTACCTGAGCATCAGCTCCAGCTATTCGACCATGAAATCGGCCGGGGCAGCACTGGGCGGACTGCTTCTGCTTGTCGCTGCTCTGGTATGTTTTTCCACTCTGGTCATCATCATCGAAGATGAGCGGAAGCTGGTCGGCACGGCCAAGGCATTTGGCTTCCGGAACAGTGAAATCCTGTCAAAGTATATGGTCTTCTCCGTATCCGCTTCTGTCTTCGGCAGCCTGCTCGGCATTCTGATCGCTTCACTCATTGCAGTCAGCGTCTGCAGTCTTGTGAACCGATCAAAGCTCTATATGTTTCCGATTCAGGGTGCGACCGTGGATCTTGCCGTTACAATCCCCGTCATAATCTTTTCTGTTTTGATGTGCGCCGCTGTCACAGCAGTCTCCTGCATTGATCTTCTGCGCACCAACGCCTACCATCAGCTCAACGACGGAGCCTCCGCCGGCAGGTCAGCCGCCCGTACCGGTTCGTCGCACGGTACGCTGTATTCCCGTCTGATTCTGCGCAATATGTGGAATGAAAAGGTTAGGGTCTTCATCTCAATGGTTATCATCGGCGGCAGCTGTATTGTGATCGGAACAGGCATCTCCACCAAGCTTGGATTTGACGGTATGATCAGCCGGCAGCTGAACGATGTGTACCGCTACGACTACCGCATCAGCTATGATAAGCTTTCTGCGGAAGAACAGTCAGCTTTTGAATCCATGGTGAAGAACCATGGCATTTCTTCTGTCCCAATTCATTATTCTCCGTCCCTTTTCGATAGAAACGGACAGCTGAACGGCATCTATATCCTGTGCGCGGACGCATCGCAGATCGGTGATTTTCTGAATATCCGTGATCCGAAGACACAGCGCATCATTCCGATTCCCGACAGCGGCATTCTGGTACAGCAGAGAATGAAGGAAACCAGCGGCATTTCACCTGGCGACACAATGACCCTGCTGGATAAAAGCCTGCAGGAGCACACTGCTGAAGTCAGCGGGCTGTTTCAGAATTACGCCGGACGGTTCGTCATCTGCACGCCGGACGGATACAGGAAAATTTTCGGAACCAATGCAGTGCCAAACGGCTATTACGTGAATCTCAACGGCATGGATGAGAAACAGTTTCTTTCTGAGATGAAGGCGATCACCCCGGCGCTGATTCCGGAGAAGGCCTCCGGTTTCACGGAAAACTTCTCAAATACATTCCGTCTTTACAATGTCATCGTTGCGATCGCAATCGGAATTGCCATCATCATGTCGTTCATCATTCTCACCAATCTTGCCAGTATCTTTATCACCCGGAAGAAAAAAGAGCTGATTGTCATGCGGATCAATGGCTTCACCATTCCCGAAACACTCCGCTATCTGGCCCGTGAAACGGTATTCACAGCAGTGCTTGGAATGGTAATCGGACTGCTGCTCGGAATCTGGTTTACCCCTTATCTGCTGCGGATCATGGAGCCGCCGGACGGCCAGTTCGTCCGCTCCACCCACTGGGCTGCCTGGGGCATCGCGGTCCTGCTGGAAAGCATCTTCGCGTTCGTCATCAACACATCCGTCTTCCGCAGAGTATACAGCCTCAATTTTCACGACATTCTGTAACCGGCAGACAATGCCGGTTTTTTTCTTCCGGACAGAAAAAGACAGACATTTCTGCCTGTCCTTTCCTCCCTCATACATTGCAGTGGTTACTGCGGTATATCCTGATACCACCAGTCGAACTGTCTTGAACCGCAGAGATCCGTCATGAGCTGGAATACATCTTCACTCAGTGCCTCAAATCGGATCTCTTTCACATCATCTCCGGCAAACCCGCTGAAGTCTGTCTTACTGACGTGAAGCGTCAGCACATATTCATCAACCTCATAGGTCCCGTAATAATGCCCCATGCCGGAATAAAGATTCTCTGTAAGAATAAAAGTCCGATCCGGATCCAGTTCCAGCATGGGAGAATACTTGCCTTCAAAACTTTTATTACTGCTGATATACAGTCTTGTCTCTGTGATTTCTCCGACTTCCTGCTTCGGAGCCAGCGTATACGGGCTGCCTGTCCGCTCAAAGCGATGCCCCTTTCCGGAAGCACACAGATCATCTGCCAGAATCAGTGCATCCTCTGTGATCTGAAACCGGAACTGCTTCACATTATCACCTGCGAATCCGGAAAAGCCGATCGTATCCACATTGCATATGACCATACCGTCACTGACCGTATACTGGCCAACATACTGTCCCATGCCCTCAAAGAGATTTTCTCTCATGAAGAAAATTCCGGTTTCTTCAAATGTAATCTCCGGTTCATAGCCCGCAGAAGCTTCAAACGAACGGTTCACATAATTTCCCGGCTGAAACGATACCCCAGAACTGTCAGCAGCCGGATCACCGTTTTCCTTCCCTTCTTCTGTCTTCCCGCCGGTAATCGGATGCGCCTTCCCGCTCTGATCAGCAGTATTACTGCTCTCAGCCCGAGAAGTCTCCTGTACCTGACTGATGATTTCCGATGCAGAAGATGCACATCCCCCAAACAGCAGAACCAGCGGCAGAACCATGGATATCATCCGTTTCATATGACCCGTCCTTCCTAAGCCATTATAAAAAGCCATCCCCTGTTTCCAGCGGCCGCTTCCGGCAAATCCGTCAGTCTTCCGTATCTTCCGACTTCCCGTCGCTGCCGTTTTCTTCCGTTTTTTTCTGATCTTCCAGAAAAGTCTTCAGGGCTTCTCTGTGCACCAGAACTGTGTAGGCAATCGCCGCAAGTGCGGCTGCGATGCCGATCAGCCGTTTTAAAACCAGATGTTTCATAAACTTATTATAGTGTTTTGCCACGTCTGTTAAAATGTTGGAAATAAAAAAGAACAGGAGCGGAACATGCTTGTCTATCTGAAAAAATACTGGCATCTGGCTGTCCTGGCAGCGCTCTTCATGGTAGGTGAAGTGCTGGCAGATCTGTATCAGCCGCAGATGATGGCACAGATCGTAAATGAAGGAATCCTTGGTCTCAGTAATCACGGCATTCCGGATCTTTCACTGGTAACCGGCACCGGAATACGGATGATACTCGTCGTTGTGCTGGGCGGAACCTGCGGTGTTCTCTGCGGCGTCTTCACCAATATCTGCGGCCAGAATTTCGGCAATGAGATACGCAAAGCATGCTTTGACAGGATCATGCATTTTTCCTTTCAGCAGACAGATAAATTCACAGCCGGCTCCCTGATCACACGGATTACCAGCGATGTCACCCAGGTTCAGAATATGATGATGCAGTTTACCCGCGGTATGGTACGCTGCCTCATGTTTCTGATCGGCGGCAGTCTTGCGCTGATTTCACTGGACATCTCCTTCCTGCGGGTGATTGCCATTGCGGTACCGCTGATTCTGCTGGACGTCGGGTTTGTCGTCTTTCATACCAGTCCGCTGTTTCCTTTACTGCAGAGCAAACTGGACCGGATGAATTCCGTGATCCAGGAAAATATCAGTGGCGTCCGTGTCGTCAAAGCATTCGTACAGGAAAAACGGGAAACCCGGCGGTTCAACCAGACCAATGACGATCTGGTCTCTGTTCAGCTCAGAGTGCTTATCCTGCTGTCATGGATGCGCCCCGTCATGAATATCATTCTCAATCTTGCGACGGTCTCCATCATCGCAATCGGTGCGGTTCAGGTGAAAGACTTCCGCATGGCGCCCGGCACGATTATGGCGGCCATCACCTACATTTCTCAGATTCTCAACGGAATGATGATGCTGGCAATGATCTTTCAGACGCTCTCCCGCGGATTCGCTTCTTCCAAGCGCCTGAAGGAAGTGCTCAGCACCATGCCCGCATTGTCTGACGGAACACAGGAAGCCCCGCCGGAAACCGGATCCGTCCGTTTTGACCATGTCAGCTTTCATTATCCCGGCACAAGTGCGCCGGTGCTGAAAGATCTTTCCTTTGAGATTCATCCCGGAGAGTTCTTTGCCCTGATCGGGCCAACCGGCAGCGGAAAAACTTCCCTTGTGCAGCTGATTCCGCGCTTCTATGACGCAAGCGAAGGAAGTGTATACGTCGATGGAATGAATGTGAAAGATTACCGGCTTACTGAACTGCGCGAGCGCATCTCCTTTGTACTGCAGAAAAGCGAACTGTTCAGCACCACAATCAAAGACAATATCGCCCTGTCCGCTCCGGACGCATCCATGCAGGAGATCATTCGCGCTGCTTCCGTTGCCCAGGCAGATGACTTCATCCGGCGTCAGCCGGACGGATATGATACCCCGGTGGCTGAGCGCGGCATGTCACTCTCCGGCGGTCAGCGCCAGCGCATTGCAATTGCCCGGGCACTGCTCAGAAACGCCCGGATCTTCATCTTTGACGATGCAACCAGCGCACTCGATCTCAAGACCGAAGCGCTGTTCCGCGAGGCGCTGAACCAGGCATGTCCGAATGCAACAAAAATCATGATTGCCCAGCGGATCGCCTCCATTACGCATGCCGACCGGATCGCTGTGCTCGATGACGGCGTGATTGCCGGAATCGGCACGCATGAAGAGCTGCTGAACTCCTGCCCGCTGTATCAGGATATTTACCGTTCGCAGCTGAAGGGAGGTGAAGAACATGAGTGAACAGTATCGCTCCCGCACCGCAGAGCGCGGGTTCTCCCGCCGCCCCCAGCGGGGAGCTCCCGTTGAAAAACCGAAACAGGGCAATGCCGCATTCCGCCGCCTGCTGACGTACTTTCATCCGGAGGCCGGCTATGTGCTTCTGCTCATTCTGATTGTAACGACCGGCGTGGTTGCCTCCATTGCCGCACCGGGATTTCAGAGCAGGGCAATTGACGCCCTCGCCGCCAGATCATTTGACAATCTTCCCCGCCTGCTCTCCTGCATGCTCGGAAGCTATCTGATTTACAGTCTTTCCACGCTGATTCAGGGAATTCTAAGCGCAAAGCTGAGTCAGCGGATCATCCGCCGCATCCGAAGCGATCTGTTTGAACACATTGCGGTTCTTCCCGTTTCCTATATTGACAGCCATTCGCATGGTGATCTCATGAGCCGGATGACCAATGATGCGGAAAACATTTCCGGTGTCATTTCCGAATCGCTCAGCTCCCTTTTTTCCGGCGTACTTACGCTGATCGGCACGATTTCCGTCATGGCATGGTATTCCCTTCCGTTAACCCTGCTCAGCTGTTCCACCGTTGTTCTGACGGTTCTTGTCACCTCATTCATCACCCGGAAAATGCGAGTATGGTTTGCCCGGCGGCAGGAGCTGCTTGGCAGACTGAACGGTACGATTGAGGAAATGGTAGGTGATTCCCATACGGTTACCGCATACAACATGCAGGAAAAAGTATCCGCAGAGTTCTGCGTAACTGCAGATCAGCTGACAAAATCAGGGATTGTCGCAGAGATCATCTCCTCATCCATGGGGCCATTGATGAACTGTCTGAACAACGTCTCCTTTGTTATTGTCGCAGTCTTCGGCGCCTGGTTTGCACTGAACGGAATGATTTCACTCGGCGTCATTTCCGCCTTTATCATCTATTCCAAGCAGTTCTCCCGGCCGATCAATGAAATTGCCCAGCTGTACGGACAGATCCAGACCGCCCTGGCCGGTGCGGAACGGATCTTTCAGGTACTTGATGAACCGGCAGAACCACAGGACGGAGACTCGCTTCCGGCTGCTTCGGAAAGCACCATTGAATTCCGTCATGTCAATTTTTCCTATGTCCCGGAAAAACCGGTCATACGTGATTTCAGCCTGAAGATCGATTCCGGAAAACAGATCGCACTGGTCGGAGCGACCGGTTCCGGAAAGACGACAATTGTCAATCTTCTTCTGCGCTTTTATGAAATTGACAGCGGTGAGATTCTTCTGAACGGTACAGACATCCGCACAATCGCTCTGCGAGAGCTGAGAGACCGCATCGGCATCGTTCTGCAGGATACCATACTCTTTTCGGATACTGTCCGGAACAATCTGACCTACGCCAACCCGGATCTTCCCCAGGAGAAACTGGACCGTGCAGTCAGAAGCTCCAACGCGGACAAGGTAATCAGACATCTGCCGGAGGGCTATGACACGGTGCTCGCGGAATCCGGCTCCAATCTTTCGCAAGGGCAGAGACAGCTCCTTGCGATCGGCCGTGCATTTGTCTCTGACCCGGAAATACTGATCCTGGATGAAGCGACTTCCAGTGTTGATACAAGGACGGAAAAAAACATACAGGATGCCATGAAAGAGCTCATGAAAGGCCGGACTTCCCTGATCATTGCCCATAGGCTTTCCACCATCCGCGACTGTGATCAGATAATCGTCATGGATCATGGCTCAATCAAAGAAACCGGCACCCACGACGAACTGCTCGCAAAAGGCGGCATTTATCATACGCTGTACATGACCCAGTTTGCCGGTCAGGCAACCTGAATCATTCCGCCGACTCACAAAACGGACTGCAGGACCTGAACTTCAGGAACCATACAGTCCGTTTTTATATCCTTCTGTCTGGACCGAACCGAAATGAAGATTCTGCCGGAATTCATCCGGTTCTCTCAGAAGCGCATCAGCCTCTTCCAAGCGGATTCCATGTCTCGCCGGAGTTATAACTCGAAATCACTTCGAATTCACCGGATAACGGCTCATAATGCACTCCGTACAGCGCAGTTCCTGCGTCAAATTCGATCGAATATACGCTGTACATCTTTCCGTCCCGGTACATTTCTTCCATCCGGTGCAGTTCTTTTCCGCTCTTCACCGCGTCTGACACTTCCTCATATGTCAGCAGTTCATCAAAGAACCTCTGTGCATAGAACGGACGCTCCGAGGAGTCAAAGATCTCATATGGTGAAATATCCACAACGCCCATATGGTAGTCTGTCCGAAGCGTTCTGCTCTCAGCGCCCAGTCCGGTATAGATCCAGTTCTCCGCATCTCCTTCCGGGAAATGCCTGACCACTTCAATCTTTCCAAGCGGATCAATCGATTCGCAGCTTTCCACATAAATCACCGGCAGCGCATTTTTCTCTTCCACAGCTATGTCGGTAATCTCTCCGGCGTACCAGTTCCATGATCCGATTTTCAGATCGGTGTTCAGCCCGGGCACAACCAGATAGACATAATATCCGCCCGGCCCCTTGTCACCGTAAAAAACCCGGTCCTCCTGCAGTTCCGATACAAATGAAAGCGAGTCGATCGCAGCCGCCCGTTTCAGAATGGCGTCAACATCACGATCCTGACCGGTTGTCCCGAGAAATGCGACTTCCATATCCTCATACTGCTCCATGGATTCCTGTTTTTCCCTGCACAGCTGCAGCTCTGCATCCTTCCCTTCTGCCGTACTCTGATCAGCCGGCACACTGCGTTCAGGCGTCTCTGTCCGCGCTGGAGCGTCCGGTGTCTTCACGGCTTCTGCTTCCGCATCCTGCGAAGGAGCGGCAGACTGCGTTCCGCAGCTGCACAGCAGTATCAGGCTGAGCAAAGGGAGAATCCGTTTCTGTTTCATTGACATGTTTCACCTCCGTAAGTTCATTTCGTTCAGCAGTCATCTCCTGCTGTCGTTCACCGCTCTGGCGGGCGTTTTTTCTTTCCTCATGCAGGTAAGAACAGCCGCCTGTCTGACACAGTTTCATTTTACTTTTAATCCCGCTTGCACAAAACCGCCGCATGCATTTTTTTCACGCGATACAGAATCGATCTTCACCTATTCGTTTCAGATCCACGCAAAAAGGGCCGTATCCGGCCCTTCTCTCTGTACGCTGCGTTATCCGGGCAGTTACTTATGCGCGCCTTCAAACCCGATAATCATTCCGCCGCGCTCTGCATAATAGGAACAGAGTCCGGTCATCGGCTCAATTCCGATCGTCCCGTCCGGATATTTTTCAAGAATTGCATTCTTCAGATTTTCTGCCGCTTCCGGATTCAGACAATGCGAAATCCACACTTTTCCGCCCCGGTATCCCATATTGATCATTTCTTCCACAATCTTGGAAATATTCTTCCGAGCACCGCGCACGTTGTGAATCGGCTTGATTGTTCCGTTTTCCGTCGGTTTTCCGATAAAACGGATATTCAGCAAACCGGCAATCTTCGCGACCGCCATCGGAAGCCGTCCGTTTTTCGCAAGATTTGTAACAGATTCAAGGGAAAACAGAAGCTGTGTAGTCGCATGATACTCATTTATTTTCTCGTTGATTTCTTCGAAGGAAAGTCCCTGTTCCATCAGCTCTTTCAGCTTCTCGATCAGAAGATGCATCTCTCCGCCGGTTGAAAGGGAGTCAATCACCCGGATCTTTGCGTCCGGATGTTCTTCCGCAAACTGTCTGGCCCCCTGCTCTGCAGCGTTGTAGCTGCCGGAAAGGCCGCTGGTAATCGTCACCGCAAACACACAGTCTGCGCCTTCATACGCCTGTTTGTACTCCTCGCTGTTCGGGCAGGAGGTACCGGTCCTGGATGCATGTTCTACCGCATTGACCATCTCTTCGACGTCCAGGCCTTTTTCGTCCACAAATTCTCTGCCGTCCGCAAGAATTTTCAGCGGAACGGTTTTATACTCGATCGCACCTGGAAGTTCCACCAGATTGGAAGTGGAATCCGAAACTATTCTGTACTTCATCCGTAAATCATCTCCCTGTTTCTTTCGCAAACCCTGTATTTCCGCCCTTCTGATTCCGCAGGAAACAATGGCGAAAATGCGCGATTTCCGGCTGTTTCAGCCTTTTTATAGTAAGAGCAGGTTAATAACCTGTCAAGAGTTAACAAATAACCGATAAGCAGATAATCCTGCGTCTATGCCCATGGATCGTCTTTTACCGGAACCCTGATCCCGGCCAGCAGTGTCTGATCAAACAGAAACCACTGGTTTACGGAAGGCCTGAGCCGCAATGTGACCGTCCGCGGGCTGTCCGCCCCGCCGGAGCGGATATCCATGATCCGGTATCCTTCTTCCGCAATCGGCGCATGGCTGAGTGACATGAGTAACGTATACGGCTGATCCGGGGTGTAGTTGTTCTCCGGCACTGCCCCTTTGAAATAAGATCGCGGAATATATCCCTTTCCGTCCATGAACCGATCATTGATAAACTGTTTTTCCATTACGGAAAGCGGTCTTGGTCCGCGCAGATAATCCAGCATTTTCAGAGCTTCCTCTTTATGTTCCGGATAAGCAGCCAATGCGGCCACGGTCAGGGCTGCCGTATACTCCGGTTTATCCAGCGCAGCTTCCGGAAGCTGTTTCAGCTCTTCCAGTGTCGAAGGAAGACGGGAAAACACAACCTCATATTCCATACACAATCTCTCCTGTTCTGCCTTCATTGTACATGCTTTGTGCACCTGTGCCGACCTCAAACCGATTTTCCTGCTGTGATGTTTATTACGAACAGTTTTCTTTATAATGACAGAAGAAACGGAGGCAAACACATAATGAATCTGATCCAGAAACATATTCTGCAGCGCGCGGAAATCGAAGAAATGACAGAACGGGAACTGCTCATGGAGCTGGTTGCCGAAAAACGCAGAGCAGAAACCTGGCGCATCCTGCATCTGTGTTTCGATCTGATCCTGCTTTTGGTGTTTACTGTGGCGGCAGTGATCTACGGTCCAAAAGTCATCCGGTTCTTTCAGGGACTTTCCGAAGCGATCCAGAACCTCCAGCAGCAGATCAATGATCTCAGCGAAATCGTCGGAAAGATCTCTGCCGGTCTTTCAGGGTTTGCAGGTCTCTTCGGTGTGAACTGATTCACGCCGGTGCACATCCTGCCGCATATCATCTCAAACCGGTTCCCGCCGGTTTTTTTTTGGCAAACAGAAAACCTGCCGAAGCAGGTTCTGTATCTTTACTGTGTCATTTCCGAAAACCGTCTTTCAGAAGGACACTGCGGTTAAATACCAGATGGTCCGCCCGACTGTCCTTGTTGTCGAGGCAGAAGAAGCCGACACGCATGAACTGGAATGTCGGCGCATTCGTGCCGGTCCGGTTCTCACGGGTATCGAATTCCTTCGCCACTTCCACCATGGAAGTCTCTACCTTACAGCCTTTCAGTACCTGCAGGCTTTCCGGGTTCAGGGCTTCCAGGAAGTTCTTTCCCGGCCCTTCCGGCTGCGGGTCACTGAAGAGATTATCGTAAAGACGCACTTCCGCATCTGCGCAGTTTGCACAGTCAACCCAGTGAATGGTCGCTCCGCGCACCTTGCGTCCATCTGCCGGATTTCCCCCGCGGGACTCGGGATCATACTCGCAGAGCACTTCCGTAACAGTACCGTTTTCATCTTTGACGCATCCGGTACATGTCACAAGATATGCCCCTTTCAGACGGATTTCATTTCCCGGATACAGCCGTTTGTACTTCGGAATCGGCTCTTCCAGGAAGTCATCCTGCTCAATCCAGAGATTTCTGCTGAAGGTGATCGTATGTGTTCCCTGCGTCGGATCGGTCGGATTGTTTTCCACCTCAAAGGTTTCGCTCTTTCCTTCCGGATAGTTTGTAACAGTCAGCTTCACCGGGTGAAGCACTGCCATTGTCCGCTCTGCCGTAAGGTTCAGATCCTCCCGCAGACAGCGTTCCAGTTCTCTGAACTCGATGGTATTGGCACTCTTTGCGACACCGATGGAATCACAGAAATTGCGGATCGACTTTGCTGTATAGCCTCTGCGGCGAAGTCCGCAGAGTGTCGGCATCCGCGGGTCATCCCAGCCGGACACATAATTTTCTTCCACCAGCTGCCGGAGCTTGCGCTTGCTCATGACGGTATGGTCGATGCCAAGCCGGGCAAATTCAATCTGACGCGGCTTATAGGATGGGATTGAAACATTCGATACCACCCAGTTGTACAGCGGACGGTGATCTTCAAACTCGAGCGAACACAGAGAATGCGTAATGCCTTCCAGTGCATCCTGAATCGGATGCGCAAAGTCGTACATCGGATAGATGCACCACTTCGTACCCTGACGGTGATGGTTGATATGACGGATCCGGTAAATCACCGGGTCACGCATGTTGAAGTTTCCGCTGGCAAGATCGATCTTCGCACGAAGCGTCATCTTTCCTTCTTCCACTTCGCCGTTCTTCATCATCTCAAAGAGTTTCAGATTCTCTTCCACCGGACGGTCACGATACGGCGAAACCGCCGGATGCGAGGCATCTCCGCGATATTCTCTGAACTGTTCCGGCGTCAGTTCGCACACATATGCAAGTCCTTTCCGGATCAGCTCCAGCGCATATTCATAATCCTTCTCAAAATAATCCGATCCGTAGAAGAAACGATCGCCCCAGTCAAATCCGAGCCAGTGAATATCCTGCTTGATCGCATCCACATATTCCGTGTCTTCCTTTGCCGGATTCGTATCATCCATCCGGAGATTGCAGAGACCGTTGAATTTCTCCGCCATTCCGAAATCGATGCACAGCGCTTTGCAGTGACCGATATGCAGGTATCCGTTCGGTTCCGGCGGAAACCGCGTATGCACGGTCTTTCCTTCAAACTGCCCGCCTTCCGCAATATCTTCTTTGATAAAGTTATAGATGAAATTGCGGTTGGCTTCTTCTTCCTTCAGATCTTTCAGTTCTTCCTCTGCCATAGTTTTTCTTACTCCTGTCAATTACGCCATTCAAGTATAAAATAAATGCCCGTTTTCCTCTACAGGCATTTATTCAGCTATCTCATCGTTTTCTTCCATTCTTCCAGCCGCATCGGTTCTTCGTCCTCCGGGCCCCATTTCCAGTTTGCGATCCGGACCTCTGTTACCCGATCGATCACTTCCAGCTCCTGCAGGCTGAGCGGCGTACTGACCTGATAGCTTACGATCGAACCGGAAACCGTTTCCTCCTTCACTTCAGACACACTGTACCACCCGGTCGAATCAATTGTTTTCCGTTCATAATAACTGTCAATCAGCCTCTTCCGGTACGCCTCAAGAACTTTCAGTGCTTCTCTGTACTGTTCCGCCTTTCCTTCCGGCACGCGCAGACGGAACGATATCGCCGCGATCGATTCGTCGTCTTCCAGAGCCGGAATCACAATTCGTTCGGGATCTGTTTTATCAACCAGCAGGAAATACTCATAATCTCTCGCTTCATCCGTATCCGGAAGAGCAGCTTTCGCAAGTCCGAACCCTTCCGTCATCCACATTGCCTCCATCAGGCCAAAACAGACCAGCGCTTCTGCCCCAAGCACACACAGACTCTTAACATCCGGTTTCAAGCGCCGGCGGTACAGCATCATCCCGGCGATATAGCACCCCACCAGAATGACCGCAAGGACCCCGTCCTCCGCAGACGGCTGTTTCACGATATCTGCACACAACACCAGCAGGATGAGCACTGCATACAGATTGATTACTGCCGGATAGGCCAGCGGATGAGCAGAGACCTGTTCCGCCTGCTCAGTCCTGCGTTCATCAAACAGGACCTTCAGACCAGCCAGGCCAATGGCACTGTACAGAAGAAACAGCAGCGCCGGAAAAAGCTCGCACATCCCTTCCGAAAGACAGGCCTGAACATTTCTTAACAGCAGATAAACCGGCGAAAGATAAATGGAATACGATGCGTCGCTGCTGCCGGCTCCCGCAACCATCGTCATGATCACGCTGGACTCCGCAATCACTGCGGCCACGGGAAACAGCGTATATGCGCCAAGCAGCACAATGCCATCCAGCATGGTATTGCCCAGAAGATACAGCGCGCTGCTGATCAGAAGCAGCCCCATCAGACCAGCTGCCATGCACAGCAGAATCAGCAGCAGTTTCTGAACACTCACATAATCGATGCCGTAAATCACAAAACTGAGGAGTACCGTCAGGAAATAAAACCCGAAGGACAGCCCGAACGCAAACAGCAGGATTGTGCTGCGATGACGCTTCCGGGACAGCGGCAGCGCAAAGTACAGATCTTCGCTGCTTCGTCTGTGCACAAAGGAAAACAGCACAACAGGAAGGATGAACGTCATTCCCATACTCATTACTGACGCCGCCAGACAGGCACTGTAAAAACCCCGTCCGGCACCCGGTGCCCCAAGGTTTGCCAGCATTGACAGGCAAAGATACAGCGTGAGAGAAAATCCGATCAGAACACGGTGTCGCTTCAGCAGCCAGAGAAAATAATTCCGGTTCATCGTGTCTTCCTCCTCCGTTCCACTTCATAAAGAAACAGTTCTTCAAAGCTGACCGGCAATACATCAATCAGTACCGGACTCTGTCTGTTCAGCACGGTTCTGACCTGTTCTTCTTCTCCCCGCACCACCATCCGCACCACTCTCCCTTCGCTCTGAAAGTGCAGAACATCCAGTTCGTTAAACGCATCCATTGTCTTTTCTTCCGTAAACGCGACCTGATACTTTTTCAGCGTCTCTTTCTTTTCCACAAGATCTCCGGAATCCAGAATACTGCCATGATCCAGCAGGCCGAAGGTATCGCAGATATCTTCCAGCTCTCTGAGACTGTGTCCCGCAATGATGACAGTGATCTGCTCTTCTTCCATCCGTTCTGCAATAATCCGCTTCAGTTCAAGCCGGGCCAGCGGCTCGAGCCCGTCATAAGCTTCATCCAGCAGCAGAAGCCTAGGATGCGTGCACAGCGCATACAGCAGTGACGCTCTGCGCTTCTGTCCCTTTGAAAGTGATGCCAGCGCAGCGTTCGGGTTCAGTTCAAAGGTTCTGCAGTAATCGGAAAACAATACGCTGTCAAATTCATACATCGCTTCATACAGCTGTTTTCTTCCTTCGATCGTCACTCCCGGCGGCACATATGCCTCATCTGCCGCAAACGAAATGAACCGGCGGATCTCTGCATCCGCAAACGTATCGCTGCCATCCAGCCGGATTCTTCCCTGATCCGGCTTCATCACCCCGGCGATCATTCGCAGCAGTGTCGATTTGCCTGCGCCGTTGACTCCGACCAGTCCGAATACCGAACCTTCTTTCAGTGACAGGCTGAGATCCCTGATCACCGGATGATGATCGAACGCTTTTGAAACCTTCTCAATTTCCAGCATGTCCATCCTCCTCATAGATTTCTGCGACAATCGTCCGCAGCGTTTCTTCTCTCACGCCCATTTCCTTCCATTTCCGGATCGTCTGCGCGATCCGATCAGCTTCTGTTTTCTGTTCCGAAGCAGCCGCAACATAAACGCCCTTTTTCGGAAGATTGACGAGGTAGCCTTCCTTTTCAAGATCCGCATACGCCCTCGCAACCGTATTCGGATTGATTCCGTTCTCTGCCGCCAGTGCACGCACGGAAGGAAGCCGGTCCTTCGGTTTCAGCACGCCGGCATCAATAAAACGAATGATCTGCTGGCGAATCTGATCGCGAAGCGGTTCTTTGCTTTGCAGGCTGATCAGAAACATTCCCTTCATTCCTCCCTGTAATCTGTATTAACTGTATTAATTGTATTATCTGTATCACATACATTCAACCGGATGATAACGGTTTCTTATGAAAGGGCGTACAAAAATTCTGTAAGCACATTCATCGAAAAAAAACAGTTCCATACGCATGGACAATCTGTTTCGGAACGCTTAAATTGAGGTTGAGAACTGAGGAGGTTAAACCAATGAGTACAGTCATGAAATTTGATGAAACAATCGATGTATTTCAGAACATTGTGATTCTTTATCGCGGAATGAACCGGCAGCTGTATATCGGAAGCGTATTTTACTACAACGGACGGGGACGAGGCGATGACTGGATGGGCGTCTTCTATGAAGACCCGCTGCCGGAAGAAAACGGCCTGATCATGGGCTGGAACTGGCTTGACGACAACAGTCCGCGCGTCGTACTCGTACCGGTACCGGATGCGACAGTCGGTGTGGAAGATTTCCTCTGCGTGCATAATCTGGAAAAGAACTGGAAGTCGATCGACTACCATGTGGTGAAGAGTTTCGCAGAAATGGAAGATTACGTGAAAAAGAACCCGATCCCGGAAGGCCAGGCAGTTGCCTTCGGAATCCGAAAGTAACCAAAGGACCGCTGAGCGGTCTTTTTTTATGCCGGTTTGGATCCTCGGTGATTGCCCGAACTTCAATCGCGTTATAAAATACCTCCCGAAAAGAGGAACTTGTATGGAAAAAATTCAGATGAAAACACCCCTGGTTGAGATTGACGGCGATGAGATGACGCGGATTCTCTGGAAGATGATCAAAGAAGAACTGCTCGAGCCTTATATCAGCCTCAGGACAGAATACTATGACCTCGGACTGGAACATCGTGACGAAACAGATGATCAGGTAACCATCGAGGCCGCCGAGGCAATCCGCCGGCTTGGCGTCGGCGTCAAGTGTGCAACGATCACGCCAAACGCCGCGAGGATGGAGGAGTATCATCTGAAGAAGCTGTATAAAAGCCCGAACGGTACGCTCCGTGCAATCCTTGACGGAACGGTATTCCGCACGCCGATTCTGGTAAAGGGAATTGAACCGGTTGTTTCAAGATGGGAACGGCCGATCACGATTGCCCGTCACGCTTATGGCGATATCTACAAAAACACGGAATTCCGCGTTCCCGGAAAAGGAACCGCAAAGCTTGTATTTGAGTCGGAAGACGGAACGGTAAGCGAGCAGGCCATCTTCTCCTTCGAAGGCCCGGGAGTACTGCAGGGACAGTACAATCTCGATGACTCCATCGGAAAATTTGCCCGCAGCTGTTTCCATTACGCGCTCGACAACCATCAGGATCTCTGGTTTGCGGCGAAAGACACAATTTCCAAGATCTATGACGGACGCTTCAAGGAAATCTTTCAGACGATCTATGACAAAGAATTCAAAGACGCATTTGAAGCTGCCGGCATCACCTATTTCTACACGCTGATCGATGATGCGGTTGCCCGCATCATGAAATCGACAGGCGGCATCCTCTGGGCATGCAAGAACTATGACGGCGATGTCTTCTCTGACATGCTGTCGAGTGCCTTCGGCTCTCTGGCAATGATGACCTCTGTTCTTGTTTCACCGGATGGCTGCTATGAATATGAAGCGGCTCACGGCACGGTGCAGCGGCATTATTACAAACACCTGAAAGGAGAGGAAACGAGCACGAACTCCGTTGCGACCATCTTTGCCTGGACAGGTGCACTCCGCAAGCGCGGCGAACTCGACAATCTGCCGGATCTTGTCACCTTCGCCGATCAGCTGGAACAGGCGGTTCTTTCCGTGATCGAAGAAGGAACGATGACCGGCGATCTTGCGATGATCACCTCAATTCCGCATCCGGTAAAGGTCAGCAGCCTCGGATTCATTCAGGCAATCCGCAGAAAGCTGGATACGCTGCGGGCAGGCTGAACAGAAAGCCACAGGACCGCCTCTTCCATGAGGCGGTTTTCATTTTCTGCTGTAAACGTGAAAATATTTACAGATTTTCGCTGAAAACTTTCTTGACAAGCATTTGAAAGTCTCCTACACTTCAATTAACTCGCAGAACAGAAGAGTAGTTGTCTTATCCTTCAGCGAGCCGGCACAGAGTGGAAGGCCGGCAGGCACTGGGGCAATGAACCGCATCTGGAAGAGGTTCCTCTGAACCATACAGTAGGAGGAAACGTATTCCGGCGTTAACGGACAGAGGGGGCCGGATGTATCCCGGCAACCAGAGTGGTACCGCGATAGATCCTATCGTCTCTGGAACAGTTCCGGAGAATTTTTATTTTTCGGACGAAATGAATGGAGGAAAAGAACATGAACAGATTATTCAGATCCGCAATCGCAGCTGCAGCACTTCTCTCACTTACTGCCTGCGGCACAAGCACTTCTGCCGGCGCCCCTGCCGCAACGGCAGCCGCGGACGCAAAGGAACCTGCCGCCGCAGAAACAGCTGCTGCAGAACCGAAGGCCGAATCAAAGACGATCCTGATCGGAATCTCACCGGACTATCCGCCGTATGACGATCTTAACGCGGATGGTTCCATTACCGGCTATGACTACGATATGGGCGAATGGATCTTCAACTGGCTTTCCGAAAACGGTTATAACTACAAGCATGAATGGAAACAGATGAGCTTTGACACGATCATCTCAGCACTGCAGGCAGATCAGGTTGACCTAGGCATTTCCGGTTTCACCTATGACAGTGAACGGAAGGTTCTATTCTCCGAGCCGTATCACGAATCCGCTGAAGTCGCTCTTGTCACAAAGGACAGCGCGCTGGCTTCAATCGATGATCTGACCGGCAAAACCATCGGCGCACAGCTTGGCACCACAGGTGAAACCTGCGCAAATGAAATCGAAGGTGCAAAGGTTCAGGCAATCGAGGATATGGGCATCTGCGTGGAGTCGCTTAAGGGCGGTGCATACGATGCGGTCATCATGGATCTTCCGGTCGCTGAGAACTACATGAAGACCGGGGACTACAAAATTCTCGAAGGAACCCTGCTGGATGAGCAGAACTACATCATCGCCAAAGAAGGAAACGATGAACTCATGGATGCGGTAAACGAGGCAATCCGTGCATTTCTGGAAAGCGATGACTGCGCAAAGCTGAACGAGAAATACGGACTGTAATCTCCCATGTCTGATATCTTCACAGGAGAGAATCTGCTGTTCATGCTGAGAGGGGCGGGAGTTTCATTAGCGCTCGCCCTTGGAGCTGTTGTGATCGGCTGCGGGATCGGCATTCTGTTTGCGGCGGCCAAGCTTTCCCGCAGCAGAATTCTGCGTTTTTTTGCCAACATTTATGTAGAGATTTTCCGCGGCACGCCAATGCTGCTGCAGGTGCTGTTCTTCTACCTTGGGGTACCGGTTCTCTATCAGCGGATAACCGGTACCAGAATGAGCGCCAATCCCTATATCGTCGGCCTGATCGCGCTTTCCTGCAACTCCGGCGCTTACCAGACGGAACTGATCCGTTCCGGTATTCAGGGCGTTGACAAAGGGCAGTGGGAAGCAGGTGAAACCCTTGGCATCAGTTACCCGATCATGATGAAGGAAATTATCCTTCCTCAGGCGTTCAAGCACATTATTCCGCCGCTTGTCTCTGAATTCATCACGCTGATCAAAGACAGTTCTTTGATTTCCAGCATCGGTGCTCTGGAGCTGCTCTACAGCGCACAGGTGCTCGGAAAACGGTATTATGACTATCTTGATCCGCTCATTCTGGCAGGCATCATGTATCTCTGCATGACCGTCGTCACCTCGTATCTTTCCAAACGTCTAGAAAGGAGGATGGCGCGCAGTGATTAAAGTAGAACATCTGAGCAAAACCTTTGGCGGACTTGAAGCGCTGAAGGATATCAATCTTCATGTAGAAGAAGGCGAAATCGTCTGTCTGATCGGTCCTTCCGGTTCCGGCAAGAGTACGCTCTGTCGCTGTATTCACGGGCTTGAGACATACGAAAGCGGGACCATCTGGCTCGAAGGCGAAGTCATGGATCCGAAAAACACCGCCAGATACAGCCAGCAGCGCAAGAAGATGGGATTTGTATTCCAGCATTTCAATCTGTTTAACAACAAAACCGTTCTTGAAAACTGCATGCTCGCTCAGATCTCCGTGCTCGGAAAATCCAGAGAAGATGCAGAGAAGACCGCCATGGAGCTGCTGGGCAGGGTCGGACTGGCCGATAAACGCGACGTCTACCCGTCCAAACTCTCCGGCGGTCAGAAACAGCGTGTCGCAATTGCCCGTGCTCTGTGCATGAGCCCGGATATCATGCTGTTTGATGAACCAACTTCAGCGCTCGATCCGGAAATGATCAAGGAGGTGCTTGATGTCATGAAAGATCTTGGCAACCAGGGCATGACTATGATTGTTGTCACCCATGAAATGGGATTTGCCCGTAAAGTCGGTGACCGGGTCATCTTTCTCGACAGCGGTGAAATCATCGAAGATGCACCGTCCAAAGAATTCTTCTCCAATCCGAAATCCGAGCGGGCAAAGGACTTTTTATCTAAAGTTTTCTATGACTGAACGTTATGAACCTGCCTGTATTTGAAGTTGAACAATGGATGACGGATCACGAAGGCCGTGCCGTCTTCAATCTGACAGACACCTGTGTGCCCGCACTTCGCATCGAAGAGCTGTTGGCAATGGATGAGGACAGGGATTTCCAGAATATTCTTCTGGACTATGGCTCAATCACAGGTGATGTGCGGCTGAAGCAGGAAATACGGAAACTGTACCGGCATGGCACGATTGATTCGATCACAACTTCGCAGGGCTGTCTTCAGGGCAATGAGCTTGTACTGAACACTCTGCTGAATCCCGGCGATCATGTCGTAACCTTTGAACCCGGCTACCAGGCGTTTACGGATTACCCTGCCTCCCTTGGCTGTAAAGTCACTTCATTGAAGCTGTATGAAGATCGTGGCTGGCAGCCTTCTGTCAGTGACCTAGAAGAAGTCATGAAGCAGGAGGTGCGCCTGATTATTCTCAACAACCCGAACAATCCGACCGGAACTTTATTTTCTTCCGATTTTCTGAAACGGATGATCGAGCTGGCTTCTGCAAAGGGAACCTGGATTCTGTCCGATGAGGTATACCGTGATCCTGCCAACCCTTCTCTGAGCGATCTTTATGAAAGAGGCATTTCCACATCTTCCTTTTCCAAGATGTATTCTCTTGCAGGATTGCGGCTCGGGTGGATCAAAGGACCGGTTGAGCTGATTCAGAAGATCAATGAACGAAGGGACTATTCCATAATCTCTTCCGGCCCGCTCAGTGATACGCTCGGACTGATCGCAATGAAACACCGTGATCAGCTGCTTGCCCGCTCGCGGAGTGTCATTTCAGAAACACAGGATGCGGTCAGGGAATGGCTGAAAAACGAACCTCGATGCGATGTGGTTTTGCCGGAGTGCTGCACGGTTTCGTTCCTGCGCTATCAGGGATCAATTCCTTCCAGAGAGCTCGCGATCAGACTGCTGGAAAACCATGGTGTATTCTTCGTACCGGGATGCTGTTTCAAAGTGGAAAACCATCTGCGTCTCAGCTTTACCTGCGGCAGAGAAACCATGCGCAAAGGTCTGACATTCCTCAGCGAGGTGCTTTCATCCGGATATTAACCGATTTCTTACAGCGTCTGTAATCCCTCCCGGATCACAGACGTTTTTTCTATCTTCGTCACTGCTTATGAATCCGCTCACCCCCTCCGTAAGCTGATCATTTTTATAGCTGTGCGCATCTTGTACAGCCATTTCGTTAGATGTAATATGGAATTGCAGAGAGCGGTATTCAACGATATGTACAATGAATTATCGGGAATTTTCCATAATGTCAGATCATTTTCAGATCGCCTGTAATCCGTCAATTTTTTTCATGAGCCGTCATTTCAGGTATTCATCCGGTTTCCTGCGTACAGTTGACTTATCGCATGAGTAAGGAGGATAGGACAATGTCCAGCAGAGTTTTTGAATGCATCAGAAAAATCAGTGACGTAATCAGTGAAAACAGGGATTTTCTGACCGAACTTGACCGTGAAATCGGCGATGCCGATCATGGTGTGAACATGGCACGCGGGTTTCATGCGGTAATCGAAAAGGTTCCGGAAAATGAAACAGATATCGGGGCGGTTCTCAAAAAGACAGGAATGACGCTGCTTTCCACAGTTGGCGGTGCTTCCGGACCGCTGTATGGCACCGCTTATATGGAAGCAGGCAAAGTAATGGCAGGAAAGACAACGCTCAGCACAGAAGATTTCAGTGCAGTACTCGATGCGGTGATTGCCGGAATCCAGAAACGCGGCAAAGCAGTCAAAGGCGAAAAGACAATGCTGGATGCGATTATGCCTGCCAGAGACGCCTTCAAGGAAAAAGCAGCTGCAGGTGCTGATCTTGTGACGGCGCTTGACGCCGCATGTGCTGCAGCCCGGGAAGGCGTTGAATACACAAAAACAATCCGTGCAACAAAAGGACGTGCAAGCTATCTGGGCGATCGCAGTATCGGTCATCAGGACCCGGGAGCCACTTCAGCCACACTGACACTGGAAACGATCCGCGATTTCCTGAAGCAGTAAGCACATATGGTCGGAATCGTATTAGTTTCCCACAGCTGGAAGATCGCGGAAGGAATCAGAGATCTCGCACTGCAGATGGCACATGATTACAAGGGTCTTTACTGTGCCGCAGGACTGGAAGATAAGTCGATCGGAACCGACGCAGTCATGATCATGAATGCGATCAGAGATGCGGATCAGGGCGATGGCGTGGTTGTTTTCGCCGATCTTGGCAGCGGAGTGATCAGTGCGGAGATGGCAATTGATATGCTGGATGACGAATCCATCCGTGTAAAACTCGCTGATGCGCCGATCGTAGAAGGGGCAATTGTTGCGACAGTTGAAGCTTCCATTGGCAGCAGCTTCGAACGCGTTCTTGCGGAAGCTGAAAAAGCGCGGGAACTCCATAAAGCATAATCAGGCAGAAACCGTTTCTCAGAAACGGTGAAACAGCGCTTAGTTCAAAACGCTGGTTATTCAGTTAAAGGAGGATAATTATGAAAAAACTGATTAACGAAGTCGACAATGTTGTTAACGAAATGCTCGATGGTATGGTCGCTGCATACCCGCAGTATGTGAAGCGCCTGGAAGGACTCGAAGTGCTTGTACGTGCCGGTGGTTCTGACGGCAAGGTAGCACTTGTTTCCGGCGGCGGAAGCGGTCATGAACCTGCACATGGCGGATTTGTCGGTAAAGGTATGCTCGACGGCGCAGTTGCCGGTGCGGTATTTACCTCCCCGACTCCGGACCAGGTCTACGAAGCAATCAAAGCCGCAAACGGCGGCAAGGGCGTCCTGCTTGTCATCAAGAACTACACCGGTGACGTCATGAACTTCGAAATGGCCGCAGATATGGCTGCAGATGAAGGCATTGAAGTAGACAAAGTTGTTGTCGCAGATGATGTCGCTGTTGAAAACAGTACATGGACAACCGGACGCCGCGGTATCGCCGGAACAATCTTCGTACATAAGCTGGCCGGTGCCTGCGCGGAAATGGGCGGCAGCCTTGCGGATGTAAAAGCAGTTGCGGAGAAAGTCATCGCAAACGTCCGTTCAATGGGCATGGCAGTTGACGCCTGCACCGTACCTGCAGCCGGCAAACCGAGTTTTGATCTGGCAGAAGATGAGATTGAAATCGGCATCGGCATCCATGGCGAACCGGGTGTAAACCGTGAGAAGATCGGAACTGTCAATGAGATTTCCGATAAGCTGCTCGCCAAGATTCTCGCAGAGGGAATTTATAATTCCGGAGATGAAGTTGCTGTTATGGTCAACGGCATGGGCGGAACTCCGTTAATGGAACTCTTTATCGCCAACAACCACATTAAGGATGTTCTTGCGGAAAAGGGAATCCGGATCTACAGAACGCTTGTCGGCAACTACATGACCAGCCTTGATATGGAGGGCTTCTCCATCACCCTGCTCAAGCTGGATGATGACATGAAAAAACTGCTGGATGCACCGGCAGAGACCCCTGCATTTGTCCAGATGTAAGTATTTCTCACATCCCCAGTTTCAAAGCCGGATCCCCTCCGGCTTTTTCTGGCGATCCAAATTTGTCCGGGGTGGCCGGAATTTCACTGCGAGATAACTCGGGGTAAGTTACACCCCATGACCGTTTAGAATATGTGAAATTTCAGAAGTATTGAGGTCAGATACTGTCGACTCACAGGCAGCTATCTGAC
>JAFYGX010000038.1 GCA_017543025.1 Solobacterium sp. | reverse complement strand
TTCAAGAAAAGTCAGACAGAATTATCCCGAACAGCTGAAACCTTATTACTGGAAACCCTATTTCTGGAGTCTCTCATATTTCATTGGTTCTGTAAGCGAAAAAACAACATCTGCGGTTAAGCATTATATTCAACACCAAAAGGATTAAGGCAATTCACCCACGTCTGATCCAGTTGGTCAGGCGTGGTACTCTTGCCAAAATGATAGATATTCATAAGGTGACCTCTGCGCTAATAATACGCTAACGGCACTGGCACGCTATAAACGATTCCCAGAATTTACTGTTTTCTGTTGATTTTTGGGAATCCAGGCCCAGTTTCATTCTTCTTTCGTCCCATTTGTTCAGGATATATTCATTCTGTGCAGCGAAGATACATGGAAAGCCTCAGAGGAAAGAGTCCATTCCAGTATGCATTGTTTATGGCTCCTGATCTGCTTCGTAAGCTGTTTGATTCAGAACTGCAGGAAATCCCACACGACGAGGTAGTGTTAAAGCCTTATATCCACTTTCATCACCAACATTTCATATCTCACCGGGATTTCAAGGCAAAAAAACCAGCCATCGCGCAAAAAAAAGAACCTGAAGCTGACGCCTCAGATTCTTTTCATGTAAACGGTACGCTTACTCTTCGCTCAGCGCATTTTCTGCAGCTTCGGTCAGAATGGTTCTCGGACGATAATCATCGAGATCATCTATGTCACGTCTTCCTTCTTCCGGCTGTTTCGATGCGTTGTACTCTTCCAGTGCACGGGTCCGCTCATCACGGCGTTCCTTCATGCGCTTTGCCTTCTCAACAATGCGGTCTGTCGTCTCACGATGGCAGTCCGTACGTCCTGTTCCTGCCGGAATCAGAGAGCCAAGAATGACATTTTCCTTAAGACCCTGCAGCGTATCGACTTTGCCGCGGACGGCTGCGTCGGTAAGCACACGCGTAGTCTCCTGGAAGGAGGCTGCGGAAAGGAAAGAGTCGGTTTCAACGGCCGCCTTGGAGATACCGAGCAGGATCGGTGAATACTTCGCCGGCTCTTTATCTTCATCGAGCAGTAAGTTGTTAACAGCTTTCATACTGTTGATACTGAGCGTCTGACCGACACTGAGATCGGAATCACCAGGCTCTGTGATCATGACACGCTTCAGCATCTGACGGATCATAACCTCAAGATGCTTATCGGAGATATCGATCGACTGACCGGAATACACCTTCTTGACTTCTTTGAGGATATATTCTTCCACCGCACGGGTACCTGCTACCTGGAGCAGTTCCTTCGGAGCGATAACCCCTTCTGTCAGCGGTTCACCGGCTTTTACAACAGTGCCCACATCAATGCTGGAAAGCTTCGGCTGGGTACGGTCGCACTTGTGCTGAATCTGGTCATTCTCGTTCGAAACGGTAATAACCATCGTTCCGCTTTCTGTATCACCGGTAATATCGGTAATCTGTCCGTCAACCTTGGAGATGACAGCGACTCGCTTCGGTGTACGGGCTTCAAACAGCTCCTCGACTCGCGGAAGACCCTGTGTGATATCTCCCGACTTGTTCGCAACACCTCCGGTATGGAAGTTACGCATAGTAAGCTGGGTACCCGGCTCACCGATCGCCTGAGCTGCCATGACACCAATCGCTTCACCCGGTTCTACCGGATTGCCGGTTGCCATGTTTCTGCCATAGCACTTCGCGCAGATGCCATTCTCCGCTTCGCAGGTGAATACGTTGCGGATATAGACTTCCTCTACGCCAGCGTCAACGATCTTCTGTGCAAGTTCACTTGTCAGATAGGTATCTTCCTCAACAAGCACTTCACCTGTTTCCGGATCGAGTACATCACGGGCTGTATATCTTCCGTCAATACGATCAAAGAGCTTTTCGATAATGGAATCGTTTTTCTCATCACGGAGCGTATGAACCGGATATGCCTTTGTTGTACCGCAGTCGTACTGGTCGATACTGCCTTCATTTCCTTCGGCATCGCCTTTGGTAATGATCACTTCCTGAGCGACATCGACAAGACGACGGGTCAGATAACCGGATTCTGCAGTCTTCAGAGCGGTATCGGTAAGACCCTTACGAACGCCATGAGTGGAGATAAAGAACTCGGACACACTCATTCCCTCACGGAAGCACGAATAGATCGGAACTTCGATAATAGAGGGCTGATATTCCTTCTTCGACTTGGACTGTGTCGGACGGGCCATCAGACCACGCATACCGGCAAGCTGAGTGAAGTGGTTCTTGTTTCCACGGGCACCGGATACCGACATCATGTTGATCGGGTTCATCCGGGCCATTCCGTTCATAAGGTCGTCACCGACACTGTTCTTGACCTGATCCCAGAGCTTGGAGAACGCTTCTTCCCACTCTGCGTCCGTCAGAAGACCTCTGTCACGCAGGGCGTTCAGCTGATCTGCTTTCTTCTTTCCTTCCGCTACCAGCACTTCTTTATGCGGCGCAACCGAAATATCGGAGAGCGCAACCGTCATGCCGGCAAGTGTGGAATAGAGATAGCCCATGTCTTTCAGAGAGTCAAGAATATCCGATGTACGTACGGTCGGCGAATCAACATCACCGTTTCCGTTCTTGTATTTTTCGAATACCGCAGCGATCAGGTTGCCGAGATCGCCTTTCTTGAATTCCTTCGTTACCTTGCGGCTTGCGATTTCCTTGCGGATATCGGTTCCCGGCTCGACAAAGTCGTCATTCGGCGTCTCACGAAGATTCGCCTCATTGCACTCATTGAGATACGGGAAATCCGGCGGGAAGACATTGTTGAAGATGATCTTGCCGACAGATGTCAGCAGGTAACAGCTGTTCTGATATTCCGTGAAGCAGGTCTTGCCCAGTGTACGGGCAGGAATTGCAATCCGGGTATGCAGATGAACCTCTCCGGTCTGATAGGCCGCAAGAACTTCATTTACATCTTTATAAACATGACCTTCGTTATCACCGAACCGTCTCCAGCGTTCTGATTCTGTCTTGAGACCGATTGCTTCCAGCTGATCTGCCTTCTTATAGAATTCTTCCGCGGTGCACTCCATGTTCAGATAGAAGTTACCGAGAACAAGGTCCTGTCCCGGCGTAACGATCGGCTTTCCGTCTTTCGGACCGAGGATGTTGTTGGCACCCAGCATGAGAACTTCTGTCTCTGCTCTTGCCATTTCACTCAGCGGCAGGTGAACAGCCATCTGGTCACCGTCGAAGTCCGCATTGAACGCCGGACATACGAGCGGATGAACACGAATTGCATGTCCGTCTACCAGTTTCGGGAAGAAGGACTGGATACCGAGACGATGCAGTGTCGGTGCACGGTTCAGGAACACCGGGTGCCCCTCAATAACCGTTTCGACCGCATCCCATACACGGGCATCCTGCTTGTCGATCAGCTTTTCTGCAGTCTTGGGGTTTGCGGCGATCTGCTGGTTGACCAGTTCGTTGATTACAAACGGCTTGTACAGCTGAATTGCCATTTCCTTCGGCAGACCGCACTGCCACATCTTCAGATTCGGTCCGATTGCGATAACCGAACGTCCGGAGAAGTCGACACGCTTACCCAGCAGGTTCTGACGGAACCGTCCCTGCTTACCCTTGAGGGAATGCGACAGGGATTTCAGTGCGCGTCCCCCGGCACCGGTAATCGGTTTGGAACGGCGTCCGTTATCGATCAGAGCATCTACCGCTTCCTGCAGCATACGCTTTTCGTTCTGGACGATAATCGCCGGCGTGCCAAGCTCCAGCAACTTCTTAAGACGGTTGTTTCTGGTGATTACCCGACGATAGAGATCGTTGAGATCACTGGTCGCAAACCGGCCGCCGTCCAGCTGCAGCATCGGCCGCAGATCAGGCGGAATGACCGGCAGAACCGTAAGAATCATCCATTCCGGCTTATTGTCGGATTTCCGGAAGCTGTCAACCGTTTCAAGACGCTTGATCAGTTTCTTGCGCTTATCACCGGTTGCCTTTTCCAGCTCCTCACGGATGGCTTCATATTCTTTTTCAACATCAACCTGTTCCAAAAGAGTCTTGACAGCCTCGGCGCCGGTCGCAGCAGAGAAGCTGCCCGGGCCGTAGATTGCGGTATTCTCACGGAATTCCTTTTCGGAAAGGATCTGTTTGTAAGTGAGTTTTGTGTCACCCGGATCGGTAACGATCCAGGAGACGAAGTAAACAACTTCCTCCAGTGATTTCGGAGGGACGTTCAGAAGCAGGCTCATCCGTGACGGGATACCGCGAAGATACCAGATGTGCGCTACCGGAGCGGCGAGCTCAATATGGCCCATGCGCTCACGGCGAACACTGCTCTTGGTAATCTCTACACCGCATCGGTCGCAGACAACGCCCTGATAACGGATCTTCTTGTATTTTCCGCAGGCGCACTCCCAGTCCTTTGTCGGACCGAAGATGCGCTCACAGAACAGACCGTCTTTTTCCGGCTTCTGAGAACGGTAGTTGATGGTCTCAGGCTTTCTGACTTCGCCATACGACCAGCTGCGGATACGATCGGGTGATGCCAGTCCGACTTTGATCGCACTGAATTTGTTGATATTCATCGTCCAATCCTCCTTATTCCATTCCACTCATCGTGTCAAGATCGTCAACTCCGACCACGGCTGCTTCCATGATCTCGTCATCATCCGGTGTATCCCGGACAGTGAGTCCTTCGAGATCCTGTTCGAAGCGCTGGTTCGAAATATCGAGGGTAGCTTCTTCCTTCAGTTCCTGCCGCTCCAGTTCCTTGAGATCCGTGAAGTTTCCGTCTTCATCCTTCATGCGTACATCCACGGCAAGTGCCTGGAGTTCGTGCACAAGGACACGGAAGGATTCCGGAATGCCCGGATCCGGCAGATCTTTGCCTTTGACGATTGCCTCGTAGGTCTTGGTACGTCCGGTGATGTCATCACTCTTGACTGTCAGGATCTCCTGCAGCGTATGTGCAGCACCATATGCCTCAAGCGCCCAGACTTCCATTTCACCGAAACGCTGGCCGCCGTTCTGCGCCTTACCGCCAAGCGGCTGCTGTGTAACAAGTGAGTACGGTCCGGTTGCACGGGCATGAAGCTTATCGTCAACCATGTGCGCCAGCTTGATCATGTACATGACGCCGACGGAAATACGTTCGTCATACGGTTCGCCGGTCAGACCGTCGGTCAGCAGATACTTTCCGTCCGGTGATGTTCCGGCTTCCTGCATGATATCGCGCAGATCTTCATTGGATACACCGTCGAAGACCGGCGTAGCGAATTTGCAGCCAAGACTGCGGGCAGCCATACCAAGATGAACTTCAAGAACCTGTCCGATGTTCATACGGGAAGGAACGCCGAACGGATTGAGCATGATGTCGATCGGTGTGCCGTCCTGCATGTAAGGCATATCCTCGATCGGCATGATGCGGGAGATGACACCCTTGTTTCCGTGACGGCCTGCCATCTTGTCGCCTTCCGATATCTTACGTTTCTGTACGATGTAAACTTTGACTACTTCATTGACTCCCGGGGGCAGTTCATGGTTGTCCTTGCGGTTGAACACGCGGACGCTGTGAACGATACCCGCACCGCCATGCGGTACCTTCAGGGAGTTGTCACGAACCTCACGGCTCTTTTCACCGAAGATCGCAAGCAGCAGCTTTTCTTCCGGCGTTACTTCAGACTGGCCCTTCGGAGTAACCTTGCCGACCAGAATATCGCCTTCCTTCACTTCTGCACCAACCATAACGATACCCCGTGCGTCGAGATTGCGGCATGCGCTCTCTGCAACGTTCGGAATATCTCTGGTGATTTCTTCTGCACCGAGCTTGGTCTCGCGGCATTCGATGTCATACTCTTCAATATGAATTGAAGTATATACGTCTTCACGAACCATCCGCTCGCTCATGATGATCGCGTCTTCATAGTTATAGCCATGCCATGTCATGAAGGCGATCAGTACATTCTGACCAAGCGCCAGCTCGCCGTTCTGCATTGCCGGTCCATCCGCAAGGATGTCGCCGCGCTCAACACGCTCGCCGTCTGTGACAATCGGATGCTGGTTGAGGCAGGTCGACGCATTGGAACGGCGGAACTTTGTCAGTTCGTATTCATGTTCTCTGCCGGAATCTTCCGTGACGATCACCTTATCCGCATCGACATAAGTTACGGTACCTGGTGCTGTTGCGACACAGGCCGCACCGGAGTCACGTGCAATGCGATGTTCAATGCCGGTTCCGACAAACGGGCTGTGCGGACTCAGCAGAGGTACTGCCTGCCGCTGCATGTTCGCACCCATCAGCGCACGGGTACAGTCGTCGTTTTCCAGGAACGGGACACACGAGGTCGCAACCGATACGATCTGCCGCGGCGAAACGTCCGCGTAGTCAATCATGTCACGGTCTGCCATGATCGTTTCACCGGCTTTCCGGGCAACGATACGGTCTCCGACCAGCTGGCCGTCCTTGATCTCATTCGCCTGCGCAATGACATGGTCATTTTCTTCATCAGCCGACATATAGCGGATATCATCCGTAACATGTCCGTTCTCCACTCTGCGGTACGGTGTCTGAATAAATCCGTACTCATTCACCTTTGCATAGGTGGTGAGATAGGAGATAAGACCGATATTAGGACCTTCCGGTGTTTCGATCGGGCAGATACGGCCATAATGCGAGTTATGAATATCACGGACTTCAAATCCGGCACGCTCACGGGTAAGACCGCCCGGACCAAGCGCGGAAATACGGCGCTTGTTGGACAGCTCCGCCAGCGGGTTCTGCTGATCCATGAACTGGGACAGCTGAGAACTCGAGAAGAATTCCTTGATTGCGGAAGTCAGCGGGCGGATATTCGTCAGCTGCTTCGGCGTCAGAGCAGAAGAATCCGTAATGGACATACGCTCCTTGACCGTACGCTCCATACGGGAAAGACCGATCCGGAACTGGTTCTGAATCAGCTCACCGACCGTACGTATCCGGCGGTTGCCCAGCATATCAATATCATCTGCGCTTCCGATACCGTCCAGCATGTTAAGTTCATAGCTGTACAGCGCATACATATCGGACATCGTGATCGTGTGCTTGGTATTGAGCGGATCGATACCGATCAGCTTCACCGGATGACCGCCTTCTGAAAGAATGGTCACTTCCTGCACACAGGCACCGACCAGCCATACGCTGATCGCATCATTGCCCGCATCCATGACCTGCTCGGTCACATAGGTCTTATCCGCAGTGGAAAGCGGTACGAGCGTATCATCCGGAATATACCGGCTGACCGTTCTTGTGCCGTCTTCATTCAGCAGATCTTCGCCGTTCTTTGTGATCCGGCCAATCGAGTACATCCGGCTTCCAAGATCCAGCACTGCCGTGGTGTTGTCATTCGTAAGCTTCGCTTCGCTTGCGATGATTCCGGCATATACCGTAACGGTTTTGAATTCCTTCGCAATCGCTTTGATGTCTTCCGGAACCAGAACAGTGCCCTGTTCATAGGTGCGCTTCTTGCCTTCGAGATCTGTCGCAAGAATACGGCCGACGAGTGCATTCGTCCAGGAAGTCTCCATCTGCGCCGTTACCGGGTGCGAGAAGAGATAATTGTACGGAAGTGCACGGCAGTTGATACCCTTGTTCAGTTCGGGTCTCAGCAGATCGCGTTCCGCCTGATAGATCGGCTTGTTCTTGCGGAAGATCACTTTGCCTTCTGCGCCGACCAGATCTTTTTCCAGAACATGGCCTTCCATCCGGTCGATCACATGAAGTTTCTTGAGAACCTTGTAACGGCCTGCTTTTGTCAGGTCATATCTGCGGTAGTCAAAGAACTTCTGATCCATTGTCGTCAGGGAGCCTTCTTCCGTAGCGATTTCATCTGCTCTCTGGTTCATATAGACTGCCATCAGCGCTTCTTTGGTCGTCTTGATGCGCTTGTCCGCATCAAGCGTATTGCAAAGCTCTTCGTAATTGCCGAAGACGCTGGTATACAGCAGCATATATTCATTCAGATGTTCCGTTTCCTGCTCCGGAACAATGACATCCGGATACAGGTCAAAGCGCAGTGCCTTGAGGAACTTCTCCATCTTTGTATAGTCAAACGCATTTTCATTGCGTTCAATATTCAAAGACATTCCGATCGCCTTGAACAGAATGGTGGAAAACACCTTTCTTCTCCGGTCGATCGATGTGTACATGACACGTCCAAGAGCTGCCTTCTTATCGTCTGACATGAATTCGAGCCAGGTTCCTCTGCTCGGAATCAGCTCACAGGTATAGGTATCGCGGCCCGTACGCTCTTCTGAGATCACATCAAAATACGCGCCCGGAGAACGAACGATCTGTGAAACAATAACACGCTCTGCGCCATTGATAATAAAGGTCCCGGTCGGTGTCATCAGCGGGAAATCGCCAAGGAAGACATCTTCCCACTTCGTCATGACTTCTCCGGTTTCCGGGTCTACCATTTCAAGCTCCATCTTTGCCTTCAGAGGTGCACAGTAGTTGGCTTCCCTGTACTTGCACTCTGAGATGGAATACTTCGGCTCACCAAACTCATAGTCGATAAACTTCAGTTTGATGTTTCCGCCGAAATTGTAGATCGGGTATATGTCGTTAAACACTTCCCGTATCCCGTCTTTCAGGAACCATTCAAAGGATGCTGTCTGGATCTCCGTCAGATCAGGAAGATCCAGGCCCGCCGATACTTTTGAGTAGTCGCGGCGGACAGCTTTGGTGCCGTAATGCACAACGTGGTATGATTGCTTTTTTTCCATGTTTGCCATCCTTTCGCCTGCATTGTCGAAAACGCGGAAACAGGGGTACAGGTCCCCTTGATTTCCGATGTTTTGTCAACTTACAATACTATCATTCACTTTGTTCTGCGTCAACTGATAATCGAACGCATCGCAAAACCCAATACCCCTTGTCGCGGTCAGTCAGATCACAGCTTTCAAACAGCTCTGCCAGTTTGTTCATCGCGCTTTCGGCGCCCTGGTTGCGGCGGATTACCGCATAAAACCGTCCGCCTTCCTTCAGATGCGTAAAGGCGTCTTCGAACAGTCTGTAGATCGTCTTCTTGCCGGCCCGGATCGGCGGGTTTGTCACAACCACGTCATACCGTGCATCGCCAAGCCTCTCAAATCCATCCGACACAAGCACCGTTACCGGAGCGCGGTTCGCTGCACTGTTAAGCTCGCACAGCTCGGCCGCCCTTGGGTTCACATCCACTGCAGTTACTTCGAGTGCGGGAAAGAAGCGTTTCAGAACCACTCCGATCACGCCATATCCGCATCCGAGATCCAGAAGACTTCCGGTCAGCTCATCTTCCTTCAGCAGCGCCTTCAGAAGCACATGCGTGCCCATATCGACGCCGGTTTTCGAGAAGACTCCGTCATCTGCAGTAAATGCAAAGGTTTCCCCCGGAAGCTCATAGATGAACTCTCTCCGACGGGAAGGTAAATCCCGGTTGTCGGTGAAATAGTGTTTCTCCTTCATTTTGAGCCTCCTTTCAAAGGGGCGAAAAGCCAAGGGAGTAATACTCCCTCGGCTTATTCAGTTAATGTTGTAGCGGGCGATTATTTGTATTCAACAGTAGCACCTGCTTCAAGGAGCTGCTTCTTGATGGCATCAGCTTCGTCAGCCGGTACATCCTTCTTGATTTCTGCAGGGAGCTTGTCAACCAGCTTCTTCGCATCAACAAGGCCGAGACCTGTGATTGTACGAACAACCTTGATGACGCCAACCTTTGCATCACCAACACTTGTGAGAACGACTGTAACGTTCTTCGGTGCTTCATCAGCAGCCTCTGCCGGAGCAGCAGCTACAGCAACCGGAGCAGCAGCGCTTACGCCATACTTCTCTTCAATTGCCTTTACGAGTTCGTTGAGTTCAAGAATAGTAGCTTCATCGAGAAAAGCGAGAATTTCGTCTTTTGTTAACTTTGCCATTTTATTTTTCCTCCTTAGGCAGCCGCCTCTTCAGCGGGTTTTGCTTCTTCAGCAGGGGCTTCTCCCTCTGCCGGTGCACCATTGCGTGCTTCCGCAACTGCATTCACTGCGCGGGCGAACTGCGCAACCGGTGCCTGTAATACAGATAACAGCATTGACAGCATTCCCTCACGGTTCGGAAGTGAAGAGAGCTCATTGATCGTTTTCAGATCGACGACTTTACCCTCGACGACTCCGCCTTTGAGAATCAGTGCCTTATGCTTTTTTGCGAACTGCGCAAGAACGCGGCTCGCTGCGGTTTCATCCGGTCCAAACACCAGTGCATTCGGTCCTGTAAGTACGTCCTTCAGTTCACTCAGTCCTGCATCATCAGCTGCGCGGGATGCGAGAGTGTTTTTGTAAACCTTCATCTCAACATTCTCTTCACGCATCTTTCTGCGGAGCTCAGTGACTTCAGCAACGCTCAGGCCACGGTACTCTGCGATGACAGTAGAGCCGGAATTTTTGAACTTGTCAGAAATCTCAGTGACAACATTCTTTTTACTTTCTAATACCGCCTGATTCATTCCTTCACCTTACCCTTTCTGTTATCGCTTACCGTACGATATAAAAGCCCTCACGACAGCAAGGGCTCAAAAGTTCTTAAAATACACGAAACTTTCAACCTCGGTAACATGATTAAGCTTTCGCCGTTACTGTCTTTGGTATCGATAACGTCTGTTATTCTACGTTTCCGCATCCGCCCTGTCAACAGAAAAATCATTTATTTCTGAAGGACGGATCCGGTCCCGCTCTGTTTCCTGCATCCTTTTTTTCTGTTTTCCCTGACCGGATCAGAATTCGGTCCGGAAACTTCCGTCTTCGTTTTTCCGTACGGTAAAGGTAACGTTCATCATTGAATCCGCATTCGGATAATACAGTGCAGTCACCTGATAAACGCCGTCTTCTTTTTCTTCGATCTTATCGAGATCCAGCATTCCGCCGACCGCATAGCGCATGTCATGTTCCGAAAGTCTTGCAAGGAATTCGCTCAGCGTAAAGGTTTCGCTGCAGTTCATGTCTTCATACAGCTTCTTAAGTGCATCAAGTTCCGGACTGTCTGTTTCCAGTGAAAAATCATCATTGAACACCACTCTTGCATTGACGTTCGCAAGATCATCCAGGATCGTCTGGATATATGCATATACAGGCGTTTCGCCCCACGTTTCCTTCAGCTCCTTCTGCTGTTTCTCCCATTCCTTCCAGGCGCTTTCCGTGCGCGGGCCGATTATGTGATTCCCCTGACCGCATGCGCAAAGAAGAACGGTCAGAAAACACACAGTGATACGTTTCAGAATCAGACTCATGTTCATTTCTCTCCTCCCCGCATCTTCTGCGGAAGAACCATCCGGCTTCAGGCTTCCTGCATTTCTCTTCTGTTTCATACAGGAAACCGCTGACAGCCGCCGTTGTTCTTTTATTGTAAAACACCGTATTTCATTCTCAATAAGGAAGTCGTGCTTCGTGCGGAAACACGCTGTGAGCCGTCGTTGCCGCATGGACAGAACACGCTATAATTGTGATACTGCTGCGGCGGCAGACTCTTCTCTGCGGCTGTTTTATTAAGGAAGGCGTCAATTATGGAACTGGACGAACTCGCAGCCTATGCACTGCGCAGATATCATATTCAGGAACAGCATAAATGGGCAGATTTCCCCGGTCTTTCCGTTCTTTTACATCCGAAGACCGGAATGTGGATCGCTCTTCTGATGCGGCAATACGATTCAGCGACCGGTGAATTCATCGAACGCTGTGATCTTCGATGCGGCAGTGAGATTCTTTCCGAACACCCGCAGCCGTTTCTTTCTTCGCCTTTCCGCATGAAGAAAGACGGATGGGTCGGGCTGGACTTCGCCTCTTCGCCGGATTCTGTTTTTGTCTGCCGCCTGTTCGATCAGGCTTACACCCGCTGCGAAGGCAATGGCTATACCATTGTTCTGAACGACCCTGCGCCTGCTTCTTCTCATGGCTCAACCTCCCTTCCATTTCAATCCGCCGCCTATTCTCCGCCAAGGGAATTCACCCCGCCGAAGATTGCGGAAATGCGCCGCATGATTTCCGGAACACCGAACCCCTCCCGGTATGAATCCTCCCGTCCTCTTTCCCGCAATATGAAGGCAGAGCTGTTTGTCCGGCAGGCAGAGTTCATGAAAGACTATGAAGATGACCTTCCCTGGGAAGGAAATTTCTTTCAGTATTTTCCGACCTACAGCGATCTGAATGTCAGAAAGCTGAGGGGATACTTTTCCTGGCGCACTAAAATACGGAGGGGAATCTACGAAGCGATTCCGCTGTCCGCACAATACATCTACGCATATGAACTGCTGAACGGAATCGGTGCCTCCGACATGGAAGACCGGCTGAGACAGCTGGCCGCTTTTTATGCGTTGCTGAAGGAGAACCATGCGGATCCGGCATTTACAGACAACCTTCAGACCTGGATCAGGGAACTTGGAATCACAGAAGGTCTTCCGAAAGAAACCATTTCAAAGTATCTCGATTCTCCGGAACCAGATTATGATTCCATTCTCTCCGTGCTGCAGAATATTTCGCTCTGCACAGATGACGAACTGATCCGTTCATTATGCCTGCTGGATTCAAAGCTCTCCCGCTCGCCGGTTCTTGACGGGCAGAATGAACGCGGAAGAGCGCTGTTTTCACGCGTGATCCGGCATGTATTTGAAACCTGTCAGAAAAACGGGTCTGACCTGTTCACCATCTGCTTCGGACTTCCGGAAACATTGCGCTGGATGCCGCTCATCAATGCGGTCGTCCTCGGCAGACCGCAGGAAGCAGACCGTTCCTTTCAGTGGAATAACGCAAGGGTTTATTTCTGCACGGATGGAAGATGGTATACCAGAGGATATAATAAAAAGCAGTTTAACCGTTCTAAGCTTCAGAGCCTGCTTCATGGTGCGGATCTCAGACTGCGAAGGTATCTTAAAACCGGCCGGTATCTGAGAGAAAACCCTTCTTCTGCCTGGGCTGTGAAGCCAATTGAAGAAGTACTTCAGAAAGACAGAGAAGAACAGATCGAAGCAGCCCAGCCGAAGATCACGATCAGCCTTTCGGGTCTTGACCGGATCCGCAGAGATGCCGAGATTACCCGCGACAGCCTGCTTACAGAAGAAGAACTGTCAGATCTGAAGAAGCTGAACAGCGAACCGGAACCATCTCTCGTCCCCGCAGAGACCAAAACCGATCTTCCCCTGGATGCCCTGCAGATCAGAGTGCTCCGCGCACTGCTGAAAAACGAATCCGTTTCCGCAATGCTCAGACAGCAGCACAGGATGCCCTCGGTTATTGCGGATGAGATCAACGATGCGCTGATGGAGGAAATCGGTGATACGGTTATCAGCTGTGAAAATGACGAACTGTATCTGATTGAAGATTACCGCGATGATATCGCCACACTGCTTGAAGGAGAGCAATTATGACAGAAACAAAGAAAGTACCGAAGCGGATCTCTCAGGCCGTGCTCAATTCACTCAAGGGCGGCGTTGTTCCGCGCATTGGTCTTCCTTACATTACAGTCGGCCGGAAGAATGAGATCGAAGCCCTTCTGCATGATGTGGATATCATTCAGGAAGGCGGGGCCTCCTTCCGGTTCATTACCGGACGCTATGGCTCCGGCAAGAGTTTTCTTCTGCAGACGATCCGCAATTACGTCATGGACCGCGGCTTTATTGTCGCAGATGCGGATCTTTCTCCGGAGCGCCGACTCCAGGGAACACGGAATCAGGGGCTGGCAACCTACCGGGAGCTGATCCGCAACCTCTCTACCCGTACAAAACCGGAAGGCGGTGCACTGAACCTGATTCTAGACCGATGGATCAATGCGGTTCAGAACGAAGCCGTCATGGAAACCGGTCTGAGTCCGGAAGACCCCGCACTCATTGCGCTTACGGACAAGAAGATCTTTGCGGTAACCTCCTCTGTCAGCGAACTGGTGCACGGCTTTGAATTTGCCAAACTGCTTTCCGCCTATTACCGTGCTTATGTCAAAGGAGATGATGAGACCAAGGCAAAGGTAGTGAGATGGTTCCGGGGGGAATACAGCCAGAAGAAAGAGGCAAAGGAAGAGCTTGGCGTCAATATGATCATCACAGATGATGACTGGTATGACTACCTGAAGCTGTTTGCCGTATTCTTCCGCCTTGCCGGATATGCCGGTCTGTACATCATGATTGATGAGCTTGTCAACATCTACAAGATTCCCAATTCCATTGCGCGCCAGTACAACTACGAAAAGATTCTCATGATGTATAACGACACCCTGCAGGGCAAGGCAAGCTACATCGGCATCCTGATGGGGGTGACGCCGCAGGCACTGGAAGACAGACGCCGTGGCGTATACAGCTATGAAGCACTCCGCTCCCGGCTTGCGGAAGGACGTTTTTCCAGGCCCGGCGCAAGAGACCTGCTTGCCCCGGTGATCCGGCTCGACCCTCTGACTCCGGAGGAAATGCTTGTCTTATGCGAAAAGCTCTCCGATATGCATGCCGGTCTGTATGGCTATGAGCGTACTCTTACAGCAGAGGATCTTGCCGGTTTCCTGCGAATTGAATACGGACGGATCGGCGCAGATACGAATATCACTCCGCGGGAAGTGATACGTGACTTCATTGAACTGCTTGATCTGCTCTATCAGAACCCGAACACGGATATCAGTGATCTGCTTGCCTCTGAAGACTTCCATTATGCGGAGTCAGAAGCCGTTTCCAACGAAACGGATGAAGCATTTGCGGAGTTTACACTATGAATGCATTTGATCGCTACGCTCCGTTTATTCAGGATTACATCTACCGGTCCGGATGGACCAGTCTGCGCGGCGTGCAGAACGCTGCGGCAGAGGCAATTTTCAATTCTGAAGACAACGTTCTTCTGACTGCTTCCACGGCTTCCGGCAAAACAGAAGCCGCATTTTTTCCTATTCTCACCCTGCTCTCAGAGGCCCCTTCCGCTTCGGTCGGGGTTCTTTATATTGCGCCATTGAAAGCTCTCATCAACGATCAGTTTATCCGTCTGAATGAGCTCTGCGAAGAAGAGGGTATCCCGGTTACCCGCTGGCACGGAGATGCCTCACAGACCAGAAAACGGAAACTGCTGAAACACCCTTCCGGCATCCTGCAGATCACACCCGAGTCTCTTGAAGCATTGATGATCAATAAATACATGGAGATTCCTTCACTGTTCGGAGATCTGCGCTTCATTGTCATTGATGAAATTCATTCTCTGATCCGCGGTGACCGGGGACTGCAGACCTTCTGCCTGATTGAACGGATGTGCCGGCTTGCCGGCTGTTCTCCAAGACGCATCGGTCTTTCCGCAACGATCGGAAATCCGGAAGAAGCCGGCGTCTTTCTTGCGGCAGGAAGCGGCAGAAAAACTCAGATACCGCGGTTTGAAGGCGGAAAGGAAGTATGGCGCTTAAGCATGGAGCACTTTTACAATACCGATCCGCAGGCAGATGAAAACCAGGATACACCGGAAGATATTCCGGAAGCCGAAGCAGCAGATGACCATGCGCCGATCGCCGCAGACCCCGGATATGGTTATATCTTTGAACATACCAGAGGCCGAAAATGTCTGATTTTTACCAACTCCCGGGAAGAATGTGAAGCCGTCTGCCAGGTGCTGCGTCAGTATTGCGAAGCCAATCAGGAACCGGACCGGTTTCTGATTCATCACGGAAATCTTTCCGCCTCCTATCGGCAGAGCGCCGAAGAAGAAATGAAAAACGACGATTCGCTGCGCAGTATCTGTGCGACTGCCACGCTCGAGCTCGGCATTGATATCGGCCGGCTGGAACGCGCGTTTCAGGTTGATGCCCCATATACCGTGTCCGGTTTTCTGCAGCGCATGGGCAGAACCGGACGCAGAGGAAATCCTTCCGAGATGTGGTTCGTCATGCGGGAAGACCATCCGGAAGCCAGAGCCCTGCTTCCGGAAAGCATTCCCTGGTATCTGATTCAGGGTATCGCATTAGTACAGCTCTATATTGAAGAACGGTTTGTCGAACCGCCCCGCAGCGGCCGGCTGCCATACAGTCTCTTATATCATCAGACCATGAGCACCCTTGCCTCAGGCGGAGAAATGACGCCGGCACAGCTTGCCTCCCGTATTCTTACGCTTAACTGTTTCAAAGGCATCTCACAGGACGATTTCCGGATTCTTCTGCGCCATCTGATTGCGCAGGACCATATCAGTCTGACGGAAAACAAAGGCCTCATTGTCGGCATCACCGGTGAGCATATCGTCAATCAGTATAAATTCTATGCAGTATTTCAGGAAAATGTGGAGTACACCGTCCGCACCAGCTCCGAACAGCTCGGAACAATTGTCAAACCGCCTCCGGTCGGAGAAAAGATTGCGATTGCCGGAAGAGTATGGGTCGTAGATGAAGTGGACCACAGACATCTCGAAGTTTACTGTACGCTGGTAAAAGGAAACATCCCGGCATATTTCGGCGATGTGGCCGGCGATATACATACCCGTATTCTGGAACGGATGTATCAGGTGCTTGCTGAAGACAGACAGTATCCTTATCTTCTGAAACATGCGGTATGCCGGCTGAAAGATGCACGGGATACCTTTCAGAAAGCCCTTATGAAAGACCGCCCGCTGGTTTCTCTCGGAGAAAACATGTGGGTATTGTTCCCCTGGCTTGGCAGCTATTCCTTTCTTGCCCTTGAACGTTTTCTGAAGATTCTCTGCAGAGAAGCGCTGCAGCTGAAAGGATTCACTTCTTCCAGACCCTATTTCATGCAGTTTACGATGGCAGTATCGGAAGCGGAATTCTATGAGATTGTCGTACGTCGGGCAGAGCAGGAAATTGATCCGATGTCTCTGCTGTACCCGAAGGAAGTCCCGGTATTCGAAAAATATGATCCGTATGTACCGGACGAACTGGTACGAAAAGGATTCGCATACGGTGTACTCGATATCGAAGGCATGCGTCAGCGCATTCAGACCTGGAAGCGATATCTCTGATCTCTTCCAGCCGGATCTTCAGGTTTCTTTCTCCTGATTGTTATCTTTGTTCTTAAGGACAGTCATTGTTCCCCTGTTAACGACATCGGCGTCTTCAAAAAAGAAAGTGATAGAATCAATTCTATAGAAAGGGGATCTACTTACAATGAAAAAATCTGATTGGTACAGCAGACTTTTTTCTGCATCGCTCTCGGCAGCCCTCGCCTTGAATGTGCTGGGCATCACGCCGGTAATTGCGGAAGAAGTCGAAGAAACAGAAGAGCCTGTAACTGAACTTGCAGAAACTCCGGAAGAAACAGAAGAAACTGAAGAAATTCAGGAAGAGGCTGTGGAAACAGAGGAAGAGCTGACAGAGGCAGAAGGGACCAAGGTAATCATTGATTTTGACTATGATTATGAATCAGAAGTCTATTTCTCTGAAGCTCCTACTAAAGAGCAGCTTTCCGAAGTAATGCCCGCAAAAGTCACAGCAATTCTGGAAGACGAAAGTGAAGTACAGGTTAACGTTCAGGAATGGAAGATCATTGATACGGATGGAACACAGTGGATTTATGAAGCTGTGATCGATTCGGCCTATACGGTTGAATCAGAAGACATCCTTCCGCTGATGTTTATTTACACGGAAGAAGCGTATGACTTTTCAGAAGGTCATATTGACAGCGGCGATTACGAAGCTGCGTTTCTGCCCCGTGATAACAACCAGCTGAAAGCGGAGGGAACGAAATACAGAAACGAAAATCTCCCGATCATCCGCGATCAGGACCCGTTCGGCACCTGCTGGGCGTTTGCGAACGTCGGAGCGGTAGAAGCTGATCTCATTGCAAAAAAGCTGGAAGACAAAACAGTTGATCTTTCCGAATTACAGCTTGCTTACTTCGCAGCCCATAATTACACCGATCCGAAAAACAACCATAAAGGCGACACTGTATCGTTCAAGACGACGAAAGACACCACAAACTACCTGGACAACGGCGGCGATCAGATTATGGCATCCCGGTATTTTACAAATCTGGTTGGTCTGGTAACAGAAAAAGACGTACCGTATCCGAAGGAAGTCGTTGAAAATCTCGATATGAAGTATGCGGTTTCTTCTGACGCAGTACAGGTGAAAAATGTTTACTATATCAATTCTGAAGACAGAGTCAGCGTCAAGGAAGCGATCAAGACACATGGCGGCGTAGGAGCTGTCATGTATGCGACTACCGGAATCAAGGAAAAATACGGAAAGAAGTATGAAACCCGTTATAACGAAAGCACAAACGCTTTCTATTCCCAGTTCAACGAGGGCAACCACGAAGTAATGCTGGTCGGATGGGACGACGACTTCGCCGTTGAGAACTTCGTACAGGGATGCCGTCCGGAAGATAAAGGCGCATGGCTTGTCCGCAACAGCTGGGGCAAAAAAGACGACGGAGAAAATCTCTACGGTTATTTCTGGATCTCCTATTACGACAAGGCGCTGTGTGCCAACAACATCATTGCCTATGATGCGGATAAATATCTCTATGACTACTGCTATTCCTATAGCGGCGTACCGCTTCCTGCCACATCAATCAATGTTGATAAGTCCGGAACAGCTGTACAGAAGTTCACGATCTCGGCAAATGAGACAATTGAAGCAGTCGGTATCGAATTGAACGGAACGGACATAAATCTGGTTGCCGAGGTAAGCGACGGCACTTCAACGGTCAGCGGCAAGTTGAAAACCAGCTATGAAGGCTACTACACCATCAAGCTCGATAAGCCGATGACTGTCCGCAAAGATACAGAAGTTACCGTTAAGGTTACTGCATCCTCCAACCACGGCGGAATCAAATTCATTGCCGAGGCAAACGACACCTATAAGATAGGCATCTATTCCTATACTGCCGCTAAGAGCGGACCTGGCTTTACGATTAACGGAAAAGCGTATGATTCCGATCTTTACATGAAGGTGCTCACCAGAAAAGCAGAGCCTCTTCCTGTTGCTGAGATGTACCGCATGTATAATCCGACATCAGGTGAACATTTCTTTACCGGAAATGCACAGGAAAGAGATAATCTGAAAAAAGCCGGATGGAAGTATGAAGGTGTTGGATTCAAAACCGTTCTCAAGAGCGACACTCCGGTTTACCGTATGTACAACCCGGTTGCCGGCGATCATCATTACACCGTCAACAACAACGAAGTGGAAACCCTGAAGAAAGCCGGCTGGAAGTATGAAGGAATTGCCTTCTATACCAATCCCAGTAAGACCGGCATTCCTCAGTACCGTCTCTACAACCCGAATGCGGAAAGCGGAGCGCACCACTATACCTCCAACCCGAAGGAAAAAGAAATGCTTGAACAGGCTGGCTGGAAGTCCGAAGGAATCGGCTTCTGGACCGAATAAGCAATCCAGTTTCAGAAAACCCTGAGAAAAGATGTCTCCGGGTTTTTTTCTGCACTTCATCAATCCCGTTTCAGTCTTCAGCAATCAACATTCGTTCTGCTATACTGAGTCGCATACAGAAGGAGACCGTGTATGAAAGCATTTTTCGACAAACACCCTGTTCTTTTTACAATCCTGCTGTTTCTCATCTCGATGATTGCGGTTGTCCCGTTTTCCATTTTCAGTCCTGCTGCCTGGCCTGTCAGTTTCAGTATTTCCATAGGCCGTATTCTTGTGGCAATGGTTCTTATGTTTCTCTTCCGCAGCTGTATCCGTATGGAAAACTATTTCAAAGCAATCCGTCTTCTCCTGGTACCGCTTCTGATCCCGTTCTGGAATATCGCCTATCACGTTCTGACAAACTGCGGATAGCTTGTTTCTTTTGGCAGTCCGATCGTTATTGCCTTTGTCTGCGCCCTTGCCCCGGCTGTCTTTGAAGAAACGATTTTCCGGGCGATACAGATCGATAGACTGAAAAAGAGCGGAAAAGACGCGACTGCTGTTCTGCTGATCTCCTCTGCTGTCTTTGCGGCAGTGCATCTGACGAATATCGCAGGAATGACTCCGGTCAATGTACTGGTGCAGATTGCTTATTCGTTTGTAATCGGCTTTCTGCTTGGAGCGATTTACATCAGAACCGAAGATTTCGCCTCCGTGGTTCTGATCCACTTTCTGATTGACTTCTCAAACCAGATTTTCGCAAATTCTCCTGCTGTCTCACCGGTCTACATGATTCCGGTCTTTCTGGCGATTCTTGCGATCGAGACATGGTGGGCATGGAACTTTTTCAGAAAAGCTGAAGCCACATTAAACCGTTTCACCCGAACTACTGCTGGTCCGCTATTTGTCATTCGTACCTGCCGCCTTCCGGTATATTTCGTTTCATTCAGAATCTCTGTGCAATTCGGCATGTGATTGCCTGACGTGAACGATTATTCCTGCTCAATACTCACTTCACTGCAATCTCTTTAACACCCTTCCGGCTGTCCGGTATATCATTAGTAAGTCTGAATCAGTTTATGATGCGCCGCATGGAGCAGAGCGCATCCACAGCAAAGGAGTTCAGGAATGAAGAACAGACTGAATCTTTTTACACATGATGGACAGTTTCATGCGGATGAAGTATTCGCAACTGCAATGTTTTCGATCATGGCAGAAGAGATCAATGTGGTAAGAGGCGGTGATGCCGATATTCCGGAAGACGCTTCTGACTGGATCATCTATGATATCGGCGGCGGAGAGCTCGATCACCACTCTCCGGAAAACAAAGAAACCAACGGAACACACCCCGGCACTGCGATCCCCTATGCCGCATGCGGACTTGTCTGGCGGAAATACGGACAGGAAGTACTGGAAGCCCTCGATTGTGAGGAACGGTATATTGATCGTGTCATGACGAGGGTAGAGCGTACACTGATTCTTGGAATTGACGCAAAGGACAATGAATTCAATCCGGTGCGGGAATCGCTGGACGGCATTCCGAATCTGACGGATGCACAGAAAGAAGATGTGCTTCGGGCTGCCCGCAACAGTCTTACGATCACCGATATCATCAAGGACTTCAATCCGACATGGAATTCTGATCTCGATCCGTATGACTGTTTTCTGGATGCGGTATCGTTTGCCAAGGATATTCTTCTGAACCGGATCTATTCCGTGATGTCGAGCCTTGACGCAAGAGACTTTGTACAGCGTACAATTGATTATTCTGCCAATCATATTCTTCTCATGGACCGGTTTGCGCCATGGGAAGGAATTCTCTACAGCCAGAAGACAAATCCGAAGGCAAATGACATCTGGTATGCCATTTATCCGGCTGCCCGCGGCGGCTGGAATCTGCAGTGTGCAAGATCCTCTTCGGAAGACCGCAATACATTCCGCCATCCGCTTCCGGAAGAATGGCTCGGCTTGCGCGGTGAAGAACTTCAGAAGATTACCGGCGTTTCTTCTGCGCAGTTCTGTCATGTCTCCGGCTTTCTCTGCGGAGCAGATACCCAGGAAGACATTCTTGAGCTCGCATCAATCGCCTGCGGAAACTGAATGATATGGACAGTGTGACAGCACCTCAGCTGCTCACGCTGTTTTTTTCTTCCTTCGTCTGCTTATGATTAACCGCACATCCGGAAAGAAATGACTCGCATTTATCAAACCGGAACCGGCACGAAACGGCATCGTTACCCGTTCTGCGCACCCTTCAGCGCAACCGCTACACAAGCTTTTACGCAGGTTTTTTTTTGAAACCTGCAACAAAAGAAATGATTATAATGGATAGTAGTAAAAAGAGGCGCAATCATTGGCAATTAAGCTGCCGGAGAGTTCGCCTGTCAGTGTTTCCGCATTCACGCGGAAGCAGTCTGAAATGGATTTACAAGCCTGTATTTCCATACGAGAACCCTCTCAGAGAGCCGGTTTTCATTTTCAGGCATACAAGTATCAGAACGCTGTTGCCGATGATATCACATTCCTGTTATCCTGCCGTCTGATACGACAGACGGAAACAGCCGGAGTAAAGCGGGGTGAAGTTTCACATGAGTGAACGGAAATTGGTCATACATAGAATAAAAACAGCAGCTGTACTTCTGATCTGTGCAGCCGTTACAGCTTCGCTGTTTCTGCCGCTTCGTATCTTTGCGGAAGAGGAACGGAAAATCGTTCGGGTCGGGTGGTATGAATCCGCATTTCACCGGACCGATCAGTTCGGAAGACGTTCCGGATACGGATATGAATACCAGCAGCGGATCGCCACCTTCACCGGATGGGAATATGAATACGTCGAAGGCAGCTGGTCTGAATTGCTGGAGCTGCTGATCGAAGGAAAAATCGACCTGCTGAGCGATGTATCCTATACCGATGACCGTGCCCAGAAAATCCTGTACTCCGCTCTGCGGATGGGATCGGAAGATTACCATGTATTCATTTCACCGACCAACACGGATATCAGGCCGGATGACTTTTCCACCCTTGACGGAAAACGCGTCGGCGTCAATAAAAACAGCATTCAGGAACAGATGTTTATTGAATGGGCAGCGAACTACGACGTCCATCCGGATATTGTGGAGCTCACAGAGAAAACACCCGAGCTTCTTGCGATGCTGGAGCGCGGAGAAATTGATGCGCTGGTAACCCTGGATACCTATGGCAATACAGCTGATGTTCTGCCTGTATGCAAAGTCGGGTTTGCCGAATCGTATTTCGGAATCAATAAAAACCGTCCGGATCTCAAGCGGGAATTGGATGCGGCAATGAACCGCATCATGGAGGATAACCGGAACTTCAACGAGCAGATGACCGCAAAGTATAACAAGGCCAGCGGTCTGACCGGCTTTCTTACGCCGGATGAGCTGAAATGGTTTAATACCAATGGCACGATCCGTGTCGGTTATCAGAAGGATTTTCTGCCATTCTGTGACTATGATGAAGCATCGCAGTCCCTGAAGGGAACGCTGGCAGATATTCTTGCATTTGCGGAACACTGTGAAAAGAACGCTGTTCTCAAATTCAGCACATACCCGTTTGATTCCACAGAAGAAGGAATTCAGGCTCTGATTCGCGGAGAAATCGACTGTATGTTTCCTGTGAACATCAGTTCCTTCGATGGTGAACAGCAGGGGATTGTAATCACGGACCCTTACGCAACAACCGAACTGTATGCGGCTGTGCGGACTGCCGACCGGATGGGCATCTCTCCGGAAACGAATATGATCGTTTCTGTCACAAAGGGCAATTTGAACTACGGGACATTTCTGATGGATCATTTTCCCAACTGGAACATTCTGTACTCTGATACACCGGAAGAAGGCTTCAAAGCCGTGCATGATTCGGATGCGGACTGTGTTCTCATCAGCAATTACCGGCTTAACCGGCTGAGCAAACTATGCGAAAAATACAGTCTTTCTTCGCTTGCGACCGGCAGTGTGATGGATATCTCCTTTGCGGTCAGAAGAGAAGATGACCGGCTGTATTCTATATTGAATAAAATCAGCCGCCTCCTTCCGGAATCTCTGATCAGCTCCTCACTGACCGCAAACTCCTACCAGGATACGCGGGTAACTTTCACAGAATTTCTGAGAGACAATTTCGCTGCTGTTCTGATTTCTGTCGCAGCCATCGCTGTAATTATCATCGTGCTTCTGCTTCGTATTATCCGGGCAGAACGAACTGCCAATTCCGATCGTCAGCTGATTTCAGCAGTTGAAACCGACACGCTTACCGGTCTTTACAACCGCAACTTCTTCTTTGAATATGCAAACCGGATTCACCGCATGACTCCCGAGCCAAAAATGGACGCGGTGGTAATGAATATTGAACAGTTTCATAAACTGAATGAGCTTTACGGAAAAGAGTTCGGGGATCAGGTACTGAAATCATTCGGCGAAGAAATCCGCTCCTTCCTCAGTCAGACCGAAGGAATCGGCGGCCGGTTTGAAGGTGACCGGTTCGACATCTTCTGCAAACAGCAGGACAACTACAGTACGATTCTGCATCGTTTTCAGAACCGGTTCCGTGAACTGTTTCCGAACGCCAGCATCCGCCTTCGCATGGGTGTCGCCCCGTGGCAGGAAGGCGTGGAGCCGATGCAGCAGTTTGACCGTGCAAGGGCCGCAAGCAGCCTCATCCGCGGCAGTGATAAACACCTCATGATCTATGATCAGGCAATGCGGGTGAAAGATGACCGGAATCAGCGACTGATCACTGATCTCGCCCGTGCCCTGCGTAATGATGAATTCCTGATCTACTTCCAGCCAAAGTACGATATTCAGTGCAATCCGCCGAAATTCCACAGTGCAGAGGCTTTAATCCGCTGGCAGCACCCAGACCTCGGACTGCTGCCTCCCGGCGACTTTATTCCTCTGTTTGAAGCTAACGGTCAGATTACCGAGATCGACAAATATGTGTGGCGGCATACCGCAGAGCAGATTGCAAAATGGCGTACCAGATACGGCGTTACCATACCCGTATCCGTAAATCTTTCCCGCATTGACGCTCTGGATCCGGCATTGCAGCAGACACTGGACGGGCTGATGAATGAATTCATGCTGGAACACCGTTTTCTCCACCTGGAAATCACGGAATCCGCTTATACCGAAGATGCAGGCCAGCTGAGGCTGGTGATCGAAAAGCTGCGTCAGAAGGGCTACGTGATTGAGATGGATGATTTCGGCTCCGGCTATTCTTCGTTGAACATGCTGTCTTCGATACCGATTGACGCGCTGAAAATGGATATGGCGTTTGTCCGGAATATCGAAAATGATGAAAAGGACGCCAGCCTGGTTGAGCTCATCCTTGATATCGCCGCCAATCTGAAGCTTCCGGTTGTAGCGGAGGGCGTTGAAAACGAGACCCAGCTTGGCATACTCAGAAAACTGGGCTGTGCGATCGTTCAGGGGTATTATTTCTCACGTCCGCTTCCAGTCGATGCCTTTGAAGCCCGTATCCGGGATGATGTGCTGAAGCCTCAGCCAGCTGCAGACTGATGATCCCACTCTTTCAGCTCTATTGAAAAACACCTGAACAAACCAACTTCCGATGTTCCTGAAGAATAATACTTACCCCTTCAAATATGCGGTAATTATCTGAACCTGTCAGCGGCTTCCAAACAGTGAAGCCGCTGCTTTTTCCAGTTCTCTTCGTTCTTCCGTATCGTCGTAGCCGCTTTCCTTATCATCGATTCCTCTGATTATATCCAGGTAAAACAGCCCGTCCCGATTGCAGAGGAAAACAATTCTCTTTACTCCATCCATTCGGAACCTCGCTTCCGCATTTCCTTCCGGATACCGTTTGACCAGCTGCAGACGGTCCGTTGATACCGCAGCGATCAAAGAGATGAAATGCTGTTTGGTCATCGGGTGTTCAATCCGCACATAATATTCATCTTCTGCCCGCTCAACAAAAATCTTATGCCTTTTATCCGACATCTCCGGAATACAGGGAAGCAGCTGAATCCCATGGCAGTGGATCACAGCCTCTCCCATACTGTGAAAGATATTCCCGCATACCGGGCAGACATAAAACTTCGCCCTCAGCAGATTGCCCGATACATTCTGATTACGGACAAGCTCCCCGCTTATGAGCTCTGTGAGAGAAATATGAAACGCATCCGCAATCGGCTTCAGCAGTGAAATATCCGGATACCCTTTTCCTGTCTCCCATTTCGAGACTGCCTTATCGCTGACGCAGAGCTGCTCTGCAAGCTGTGCCTGCGTCATATGATTCTGTTCCCACAGCGCTCTGATCACTGTTCCGGTCACATACGGATTCATTTCCGTTTCCTCACTTTCCTCTGCAGCCGGCGAAGACATAGCATACTCCTTCCGGTGCTGTGATTCTGTGCTCCGGTTCTGCTTCGTTATATCCGGAGAAATACTGTTCTGTCATCTCTTCCGGGCCCAGATGTTTCCGGATCACAAAGCCATTCAGTTCCAGTAACCGCTGTATTTCAGCTCCGTCATAGTTCGCCTTCATCGGCTCATTTGCCCCTGACGCAAGCTGCCGGTTCACTGCAGCTTCCCTTCCTTCTTTCGCTGCCGGATAATCAAAGCATATGCATGAGCCCTCTTTCAGCAGACCGCCAAGCTGATGCATCAGCTGGCGGAATTCTTCCGGTTCCAGATAATAGCTGATCCCAAGCATACTGACAAATGTCTTCCGCATGCTGTCAAATCCGGTTTCCTGCAACACAGCCGGCCATGTTTTCTGCCTGAGATCACAGGCCGCAGAAACAGACCTGTCTGACAGGCCCGCTTCCCTGATCCGCTTTTTTCTGTCATCAATGACATCCGGCAGATCCACCTCATATACCGTAAGCGAAGGGTCCTGATTCCGTATCCCGAAGGTATCATATCCTGCCGCCAGGATCAGGAACTGTTCAACCCCATTCTGCTGTTCCAGCATGTTTTCACAGAATGCACTTCTGCCAAGTACAGACGGCGAAAGCTGTCGGTCTGCGATCTGCCGCAGCCCTTCTTCCGGACTCCCCTGAAATCCCGGCATGAAATAGCCGATCCCCTGCATCATGTTCTGAGCGATCATTTCATAATCTCTGCCAAGCAGACGTTCTGCCGCTTCATCACAAAAGATGGGGTGCCGGGCTGTACGGGTGTGATATGCTCTTGCAAAACAGCTTATTTTTGCGGTTAAGTGATTCATTTCAGATTCCTCCCTGCCTTTACAGTAGGGTGCTTTACGATTTCCAGCCACCTACGTCTGGTAGAGTGATCCGTTTCTTCTCTCTTTCATCCGGCCATTGTCATCCGGTAAGACAGAACAATCACAGACCTTTGCATGCATCATTGTAAAAGAAAAGCCGGGCACCGATGCACTCGATACACAGCTTGTCTGCAGCATTCGATTCTATTGTATGGATTCTGTCCGCATGATACGGGAATGGGTGCTGACGGACAATATAACGTCGGCAGAAACAGTGGTTCAGATGATGTTTCATTCCATGCCGGAGAACCTGCGGACGAACCTGTTCTGAAGCATCCGGCGGCTGTCGGCATCTTTACCTCCAGCCGGGTAAGTTTTCTTTCCCCGACGCCTTTGTTTTCTGTGTTTCACAAGCGGATCATTGATAACACAGCTCCGTCAGCGTACACATACGGTCATATCACATTCAATTCAGCCCATAGAGAATCTTTACGAGCTCAGAGTTCTTGTCGAGGATGAGCGTCTTGCGCTTTGACCCTTTCAGCGAATCCTTCAGGGAATCAAGACCCCGGATATATTCATAGAAATCCGCTTTCTCCGGCGAGTTATATGCATCCTGCAGGATCTTCATGTATTCTTCTTCTCCTTCTGCTTCAAGAATCGCAGCCTGCTTTTTTGCGTCCGCAAGCAGAAGTTTTACTTCCTTGTCGGTTTCATTGCGGATCTTCTGTGCCTGGGCATTTCCGTTTGCCTCATACCCCGCCGCAATATTTTCACGTTCTGAAATCATCCGGGCATAGACCGCTTCCTGGTTGTCTGCCGGAAGGCTCAGTGTTTTGATCTGAGCAGTGAGAATCTCCAGACCATACTGTCCGATATCACTGTTGGCTTCATTTGTGATCCGGGTGGTCAGCGCCTCTCCGCGTGAAGCAATCACTTCATCCTGCGTCATGGAAGAAATCGTATTCTTGACTGCGTTATATACCGACGCTTCAATCCGCTCGTCCGCTCTGCCTCTGACTGCATTCAGCGTCTTGATATATTTTTCCGGATCCGTCACACGCCAGAGCACAAAGCTGTCGACAACCATCGATTTCTTGTCTTTGGTAATGACATCCGATTCCGGTATATCGTAAAACAGTGTTTCCTTTGTGATGGATTCCGCCGTCTGCATGAACGGCACCTTGAAGGCAAGACCCGGAGTATCATTGACTTTTGTGATCTTTCCCCATTGCCGTATTACAACATAATGATTCTGAGTAACCGTATACGCTGCGTTCAGCACGATGATCAGCACAGCCAGTATGGCTGCTGTAATCAGAATCGGTTTTCTGTTCGTTTCCTTCATGTCAGTTGCCTCCGTTCTCCGATGCATACAGTGCGCCGATCGGCAGAATTGACTGTGTGTTTCCGTCGGTGATGATCACTTCCAGCTCCGGCAGCATATCTTCCATTGTTTCATAGAACAGACGCTTCTTTGTGATCAGCGGATATTTCTCATATTCTTCATACATCTTATTGAACCGTGATACCTGACCTTCCGCTTCCGCGATCCGCGATGCTTTGGATGCCTCCGCAGCCTGAACAATTTTATCTGCGTCCGCTTCCGCTGCCGGCAGCTGTTCATTCCGGTAACGATTAGCGTTATTCACCGCCGTATCCGCTCCCTGTTTGGCTGTTTCTACTGATTTGAATGCACTCATGACTTCCTGGGTCGGAGGTTCAACATCCTGAATCATCACATTTACCAGCTGCAGGCCGATCGCCCGTTCTTCAAGCTTTTCTATCAGTGAATCCTTGATCTTCTGCTGAATCTCGTTCTTCGCCACCGTCATGACATCGTCTACCTTATAGTCGGAAATAATGCCCCGGATGGAAGACATCGCTTCGTTGTTGAGAATATATTCCGGTTCTTCCGAATTATACAGATACGCCACCGGATCGTTGACCTTATACTCGATATAGAAATCCACATCGATCAGGTTGAAATCAGATGTGATCATCTGCGGGTTTTCCTTATTGCCCCAGTCCTGATTGGAGTTTTCGATCACATATCCGATGCTGGCACCGTGTGTTGTCACATCAACCATATGTGCTTTCTGAATAAACGGAAGCTTGAAATGAACGCCTGCGGAATCCGTACGCGTCACACTTCCGAATGTTGTAATGACTGCCTGCTGATCTTCCGACACCGAGTAAAATGAACTGGAGATAATGATAAAAACCGCAATCACCGCAATGGCGGGAAGTACATATTTCCCGTATTTTCCAATCTGCAGCGAACTCAGATCCGGACTCTTTCCGTTTGCCTGAGGTTTTGCCAGTCTGATTACCGTCATCACAACCGCAAGGGCCGCAATCATAATCATCAGAAACATCCACAAACCTGTCATAGTACACCTCCCTGTTATTCTGTTCTTCTATTCTATGTTCAGTGACATGCCCGCTCCGGTCTCTCTTACCGCAAGCTCATTCATCAGCCGGTGTTTTGCGTACAGCGAAACACAATGACACGGATACAGAGTGCCTTTTACGTGTTCTTTCAGGAATTCCGCTGTTTCATCCACCGGTGCATTTTCCATCAGATGGAAGCCGCCAAGGATTCCGGTCACCGGTTTTCCGCTCAGTTTTTCCGCCTGCAGAACGATATTGCATATGCCGCTGTGCGAACAGCCTGTTATCACAAATACGCCTTCTGTTCCTTCATACATCAGGGCAGTATCATCTCTGATGAAGTCGTTTTCCCATTTTCCGTTTCGCAGAATCATTCCGATCGGATGCTGTGCTTCAAATGAAGTGCATCCGGGAATCCGGCCGAGAAAAACCAGATGCGTGCTCAGACGAACCGGCATATCGGTTTCATTCAGCTTCATTCCGTATGCTTCACATGTCTCTTCGGTTATCGGTGCGCCGACTTCCAGCCCCTGATCTCTTCTTCGTGAGAAACCCCCCGGCATATATACCAGCTCGGTTCCGTTTACCTCACAGCGTTCCGGGAGTATTTTCAGGCCTCCGGTATGATCGTTATGCCCATGCGAAAGCACGATCGCATCAAGCCCGGACAGCGATATGCCAAGTGCCTCTGCGTTTTTCAGAAACACATCGGAATATCCGGTGTCGAAAAGAATGCGCTTTCCGTCTGCTTCGATATACACGCTGAACGCAGGCTCGCCAAGATAATACCGGTCGATCAGCGTATTGTTGTCTGCCAGCACTGTAAGTTTCATTTATTACCTGCCCGTGTAATCTCGCCCAGAGTAATAAGCAATATTTCAGAAGCGTCCGGTTTCAGATCTTCTGATTTCACTGCGCCGCTGTTTTCCGCTCTCTGAGCTTCCTCTTCTGTGCAGACCCGCGTGTCTCTGATCTCCATATGCCAGACATCTGCTTCCTCATCCCGGCTGATAAAACGCAGGATATCTCCTCTGTTCAGATCACTCCATTCCGGCCCCATCGGAAACAGAACCGTGATCTCTTCACTGCCTTCGATCCGATCAAACAGCTTCGCACTGACAATTCTGGTTTTCTGCGGAATTGAGCAGAACAGAAATTCCCCTTTCTTCGCAATCGGTTCGATCCGGCTGATCATGCTTTCACGGAATAAGAAGTCATCAATGCGAATACAGTTTTCATCAATACCGAATTCGCATTCCATGAATTCCTGATTCTCATACACACAGACTCCTTCATAGATCTCACCGTCATCCATGATGATCCGTACTGTCTTTTTATCATATTGCGCCAAATTCATTTATGCCTCTGATCTGCTGTTTCCATTATACAGACGTTTGCCGGTATGCACTCTGCCAATATCTGCTGATCATATCACGGTTCGTTATCATTCACCGCTATTGATAAGCAAAAGTCCATTTGCTGTTCGGGTACACCACTGAAAGCGCAGGAGAATATCAACCGCGATCAACCCGCTGAACTGAAAGACAGCCGAAACGTACGCCCCTGAAGATCTGAACCGCAGATCCCTTGCGCCTCATCTTCTGACACAGGGTCTGCACCTGCTTCATGCAGAAGCCCATTTTTCTTCGTGTGAATTGTACATAAACTCCAGACGACGGGAAGCCGTTTCTGAAAATCATGTATAATCCCCCTTGTGAAAGAGGAAAGATAATATGAAACTTGGAAACAAAGGATTTGCTGGTATCCTTTTCAGCATTTCATTAGCCCTTGGTTTGAGTATCAGCCTGCTTCTTCAACACACCAGAATACAGTCCAGTAGATATCGCTTTCCGGGAGTTCCTGCTGCAGATCGACAGTCACCGGAAGCAGAAGTGACTGTTGAACAAAAGCATATGGATTGATAAGGCTGTCTGAGTTATAATCATTTTGTAAATTGGATTTGGTCATTTGATTTACTGGAAGATGTGCGGGCAAGCACATTTTCTTTTTCCTCTTTTCTTATTTGCTGTAACGTCCTGTTCCTGAATTGAATGCGGCAATATCATCGCGGATCAACTGCTTGATGTAGGCAG
>JAFYGX010000037.1 GCA_017543025.1 Solobacterium sp. | reverse complement strand
GGCACTCCATCCGGTTGCTGAATAATGAATGTTTTCTGTATCATGGCAAACCCTCATACTTCTTTTTCCTGACCATATACGCAGATCGGTAAACCGTCAGTTACTCCTGCCACTGGAATCCCTGCCGTGAAAGAAAACCGGCGAAGCGATATATATATCAGTCTTTTCTTTCCATTCGTACACTTCTCTGCAGTTACAGGTTTTCGTTAACCATTATATACGAGCATTCAACCTAAAAGGAAATCGCATTCTCGTACCCTCAGTCATCCGTAAAACGTAAGGCCAGGCCAATTGTTTCCACAGCCGTATTCACAGCAAACATGTGATTTATTACGAGGTTTCACTCTGCGGAGTTCTTTTCCCGAAGACTGTACACTCGTACCCATACAGCCCTGCAAATTCATCCCATCCGGCATTGGCTGTTGCGCTTGTCAATCTGTGGTTTTTTCATCTTGTGAGCTGCATACAGTTCGATCATCGCCGATAACAGCCGGTGATTTTTTCATATTCTGAGACTTGACAGCGCCTAAGAACAATCTGCATAATCAGGATCTCACGCCGTTCTCCTTCCGTTCACAATAATCCTTCATGCAGATAATCTCTGATTGATCTATCGCTTTCTTATCTTGCAGTGTTATACCGAATGGATACGTTTTCTGCTTCTGCGGATCCGGACCTGCAGGAAACTGGATATCCGAACAGGCTGCAGAAACGCCTTTGTCCTTCCTTACCCGCAGCACACTCTGAAAACAGAATATGGAAGCTGAATCATTCGTTTCTTTCTGCCCAGAACAGATTCAGAGCACCCGCAGTACGGGTGCCCTGAAGACTGTTCCATAATAATTTCTCAATACCTTCGATCTTATTTCTCCGGTGAATCTTATACAGACTTGTAATTACAATTGCGATGATTGTCGCAAGATACGGCACCATTTCCAGGAACTCGGTCGGGAAATTCGACTGTGATTTCATGGTTGTCGCAAGCGATGTGGTTGCCCCGAACAGCAGTGAAACAAGTGCCGAGCCAACCGGCATGCCATTTGCCATATTCTGAGCAGAAAGCCCGATATAACCGCGTCCGTTGACCATGTTCTTCATGAAGAATGTAACCCAGCTCATTGACAGAAAGGTTCCTGAAAGTCCCGCAAACAATCCGCAGAGCAGGAAGGAAATATAACCGATTTTCTTAACGGAAATCCCAACTGACTCCGCCGCTTTCGGATTTTCACCGACCGAACGAATGCGAAGTCCGACACGGGTCCGCTTCAGAAGAAATGCAACAAACCAGACTGACAGCACAGCGACATAGGTCAGAAGGCTCTGCCCTGAGATAATCCGCCCGATTAACGGAATATCCCTGATCAAAGGAATATTGATATTCGGAATCTGATATGAACGGAAGGCACCGGAAGTCGTGGATTTTTCACCGGTCAGCAGATACATCACAAATACCGTTCCGCCAGTCGCCGCCAGGTTGAAGGCAATACAGGTCAGATAGAGATCCGTCTTGCCGGAAAGATGGGCAAATGCAATGACCAGTCCGGTCAGAACGCCGACGAGTACTCCTGCAAGAATCCCCCACCATACGCCGCCGAGATAATGAGCACCGGCAACTGCGCCGAGTGCTGAGCAGAGAATCATACCTTCAACACCCATGTTGAACATGCCGGCCTGACGTGTAATGAGTGCTGCAAGAGCCGCAAACACAAGCGGTGTTGCCATTTTGATCGCATCCGCCAGGAACGCAACAATATCAATTGACATAGTTCTGCCTCCTTATTTCGCGCCTTTCTGCGCTGCTTTTTCCGCCTGCACAGCCCGGAATATCCAGCGGTTTTTCGCACCTGACAGGAAAGATTCCGCAGCAACAAGAAGAATGATAATGCCCTGAATGACAGAAATGAACTCATTCGGAATATCGCCCGAAGTATTTACAACGTCAGCGCCAATCCGTACATATGCAAGGAACAGAGCTCCGACCGGAACCAGAATCGGGTTCCGTTTTGCCAGTACCGCAACAAGAAGTCCGTCAAATCCATGACCGGTGGAAGCAGTCCACTGGAACCGCTTGTAGCTGTTCATGATTTCGGTTGCTCCGGCAACACCGGCAAGCGCACCGCCGGCAAGCTGTGCGGCAAATGAAATGCCGAGTGTTGAAAGGCCTACTGCTGTCGCAAACCGCGGATTGGATCCGACAAGACGCATCTTCCAGCCGAATGCGGTTTTGAAGAACAGAACTGAAACAATCACAACCGCAATAACTGCAATGATCACGCCGCCTCCGATTCGCATCCTGCCGAACAGTGACGGCAGCTGCATACTTTCCGGCGTTTCATAGGAACCGATGAATGAAATTCCCGGATCTTTCATGAAATAACGCAGGATATAAATCGCAAGCTGTGCGACCACCGCATTCAGCATGAGTGAGACAACAACGACATTGGCATTCAGTTTCCGGTCCATGATTGCCGGAATGAAGGAAAGCGCCGCACCGACAAGCGCGCCGATGATCAGCAGAATCGGAACAAGTATCAGCATCGGCATTCCGGCTCCGATCTTCAGACCCACCCAGGTGATGATACAGCCGGAAAGCATGAAGATGCTTTCACCGATCAGGTTGAACTTGTTTACCGCATACATGAAGCACATGGACAGTCCGCATAACGTAAACGGAACTGCGAGATTGATGATTGAACCGATTCGCCTCTGAGATGAGAACGGACCGAGAATAAACTGTTTCACAATGAAAACCGGATCATCGGAAATCGCAACCAGGATCAGCAGCGCAACAAGATAGGCAATTGCCATACCGGCAACGATACGGACCACTTCCATGATCGCTTCAATCTGCTGCGTCTTCTTCATTGCAGTCGTACGGCGGGGATCCGTCTTCGCTGCATTGTTAGTCTGTTTTTCGCTCATAACAGTCCCTCCATCTGTTCGGGAGTCATCGTTTTAAGACCAAGCATATACTCGCCGAGTGTGTCTTCGGAAACTTCGTTCGCTTTCGGGAATGCCGCAACAACTTTGCCTTTACGCATGACAAGCAGACGGTCGGAACATTCAAGCACTTCATTCAGGTCCGCAGAGATCAGAATTGTGCAGGTTCCTTCCTCTCTGGATTTGCGGACAATTGTTTTCCGGATCATTTCGGCAGTACCGACGTCAATTCCACGGGTCGGCTGATTTGCAAGAATGAAATTGGCGCCGGATGTGAATTCCCGGGCAACAACCACCTTCTGAATATTTCCTCCCGACAGCATTCTCACCGGCTGTTCCGGTCCGTCACAGAGCACTTCATACTCTTTGATAAGCCGTTCGGTCTCACGACGGATCTTAGCCGCATCAACAAACATGCCTGTCCGGAATTCCGGCTTTGAGAATCGGTCAGCCATGATGTTCATTTCAATCGACATATCACCGGCGACCCCTTCTACCATCCGGTCTTCCGCAATGTAAGCCATACCGCTGTCGCGGATCTGACGCACAGACATTCCCTTAATTGATTTTCCGTTGAGAATCACATCACCGGAGGCAAATGGCGCAAGGCCGGCAAGCACTTCGGAGAGCTCGCTCTGTCCGTTTCCTTCCACACCGGCAATTCCGACTACTTCACCGGAATGCACGGAGAATGTCACGCCGTCAATGACCGCCTTGCCAAACGAGTTATAGCGGTGAAGATCTTTAATCTCCAGAATCGCTTCCTTCGGTTTTGGATCTTCCTTCTCAATCTTCAGAATGACGTCACGCCCGACCATCAGCCGAGAGATCTTCGATTCATCCAGATCCTTCGTATCGTAGGTTCCCATGCATTCACCGCGCCGAAGCACCGTGACCTTGGAACAGATGCGCATGACTTCTTCCAGCTTATGCGAAATGAAGATGACCGAAACCCCGGAATCTCTCAGATGAAACAGCTGTTCAAACAGTTCATCCGTCTCCTGCGGTGTCAGAACCGCTGTCGGCTCATCAAGAATCAGAATCTTCGCACCTTTGATCAGTGCCTTGAGTATTTCAACCTTCTGCATCTGACCGACTGACAGCGTAGCGACTTTCGCTTTCGCATCAACCTTGAAATTATATTTGTCAGCGATCTCCTGCGTCTTCTTCACTGCCGTTTCGTAATCGAACAGACCGTTTTTCATCGGTTCGACTCCGAGTGTGACATTTTCCGCAACTGTCAGAGACGGCAGCAGCATGAAATGCTGGTGAACCATTCCGACTCCCTTTGCAATCGCATCCAGAGGATTGGCAATTTTTTCTTCCTTCCCGTTGATGAAAATCGCTCCTTCCTGGCAATCCTCCATACCAAAAAGGATTTTCATCAGCGTTGTTTTTCCGGCCCCGTTTTCACCTACCAGAGCGTGAATCTCATTGGTGCCGACCCCAAATGTGATACCGCGGTTGGCCATGAAGCCATTCGGGTATATTTTGGTGATCCCTTGCATTCGCAGTACTTCTTCTGCCACTGTGGTTACCCCCTTACTACAAGGTGACGTATGCAGGCAGCGATGAAACCTGCGCATTTCCGGTATTTGCATGATACCGGCTATCCCCGTCCGTCAAACGGTTCTCTGTACGATCATATTTTTGCTGGATGATGAATCTGTTTATATTTTACTTCATTCTTTTCATTCTTAGCATACCAATCTGCGCATCTGTGCACCGGCATAACGGAAACCTCGCATATGTTTCGCATTTCAGGATCCGAATCAATAGATTGCGTTTATGAAACTGTTTCCTGCCGTTCATCATATATTTCTGTCAGAAACCAGTCCGGCTCAGGCAGGCAGTTTCTCTGAGCAAACAAATGAAAACCGGCCCGCAACGGACCGGTTTTCTCATAAATCCAATGAATTACTTCGCAGATTCAAGATAAGCGTTGAACTCATCTTCAGAAGCGAAATCGAAATAAGACTTAACAGAAAGCTTGCCGGACTTGACATCTTCTGCAGCCTTAGCCATCGCATCGCGAACTTCGGCAGGAACCTTTTCCTGGAAGTATGCGTTGTCAACATAGCCGACAGAATCCTGTGCAAGACCAAGTGTAGTAGTCTTCTTCCAGACATCTTCGCCATTCTCGATGGAATGTGTCATGGAAACGAGGGAGTTTCCGACTTCCTTCAGCATGGATGTGAGGATGACATCCGCTTTTTCAGGGTTCTCGGAATCCTTGTAAGCCTGATACTGGTCGGAGTCAACGCCGATTGCCCAGGAACCGGACTCTACGCATGCCTCAAAGAGACCGTCACCGGATCCGCCGGCAACCTGGTAGAATACGTCAGCGCTGTTGTTGCGTGCCTGATCAAGGCAGATTGTCTTCATGGTAGCAGGATCGCTCCAGGAACCGACAGCCGCCTTAACGACCTTTACGCTCTTGCTGTTGGCAGCGTTGTAATCAAGAACGCCGTTTACATAACCGGTAACGAAGTCAGCGATAACCGGGTTGTCCATACCGACGTTAACAGCAACTGTGCCGGATGTGGACATCGCAGCCGCCAGCATGCCTACCAGATAGGAGCCTTCGTTCTGTGCATAGAAGATCACAGCTTCATTGTCGCGGAGCTCTTCCGGAGCCTTGTTGTCATCGAAGATAACGAACTTGACATCCGGATATTCCTTTGCAAGCGCATCGCATGCATCGAAATATGTAGAGGAAGCATAGATCAGGTTGTAGCCTTGATCGATCGTATCGTTGATCTGGTCCTCATACTTGGACGCATCATCACCTACTTCGAATGTCTTTGCTTCGTAGCCTTCTTCACGGAGCTTCTTCATTCCGCCTTCACCGCTGTCTGCGAAGGACTTGTCGCCAAGATGCGCGACGATGTAAGCGATCTTCAGAGCATCACCTTTCTTTTCGGTTGTCTCTGTCTTGGCTTCTGCTGTAGCTTCTGCCGTTGCTTCTGTTTTCGGAGCTTCCGTAGGAGCCGGTGTAGCTGAAGTGCTGCCGCCGCAAGCCGCAAGAGAAGCGCTCATCATGACTGCAGTAAGTAAAGTTACTAACTTTTTCATTTCTTTCTCTCCTTATGTCTCAAATCATACCCGCTTGCAGTCCAAAATACAATGTTTCAGGCCGGATTTCGTCAATAAATTTTCACAGAATTTTCACAAACAAAAAGAGTCCGGAACAGAACAATCTGTCCAGAACTCCCTTTATGATCTGATCTCAGACCGCTTATTTGCACGTATAGAAGCCGACGCCTTCATCCTTCCAGCCCATCCCGACCAGATAGCTGCGCTCTTTTTCATCTGATGTATAATGATGCGCACCTGTCTTTGCATTCGGGTTATAAAGACGATACTGGGCAACGGTCTTTGCATCATCCGAATACCAGGCAATTCCTTCATACCGCCAGCCTGCACTCCGGAGCATATCCCGCTCCGATTCATTGCAGGTATAGTGATGATCGCCGGAATTCGAATTGTACAGCCGGTACATCGGCGTGCCCGAACGCTTCGGAGCAGAGAAACCGACCCCTTCATTCTTCCATCCTGCTGCAGTCAGCACTTCCCGTTCAAGTTTGCTGCCGGTATAGAAATGTTCACCGCTTACCGGATTATACAGCCGATACATCTCAATTTCCGTGTCGGAATCCGGTGTCGGAACCGGTGTAGGCTCGGGTGTTGGAGAAGGAGATGGCGAAGGATCCTTGGAGAAATGCACATTCGCTTTAAGCAGCGCTTCATTGTGCGAATCAACCGTCATCAGCGCCCACTGTAGTTTCGTTCCGCCGTAATATACATCCATTCCATCCGGACAGCCTTCAAACGCCGATATCTTTACATTCACGATATTTGCGGAGAATGTGACACGCTTAAGCGCAGTACAGCCGGCAAAGGTATAAACATTGAATGTATGATGAATCAGATTTCCGGCATAATTGCCGAATGCTTCCAGTGAAGTGCACTTTTCAAATGCATGTTCGCCAAGGGCGGCAATCTCTTCCGCCTCAAATGCCTTCAGACTGCTGCAGCCGGCAAATGCATAAGCACCGATCTCAGAAGCATGTGCAGTCTTTACATCCTCCAGTGCTGTGCAGCCTTTGAACGCTTCATCCCTGATGTATTTCACATCACTCGCATCCACTGTCTTCAATGAAGTGCAGTCCGCAAACATCCGTTCGGAAATTGTTGTTCCGGTAAGCTTTCCGGAGGCAATCGCAACGGTGATAAGCTCTCTGCAGCCTTCAAATGCACTTTCGCCTGCTGTTAACAGCGCATCAGAAATCACGGCCTGCTTCATGCCGGAATCATGGAAGGCGTAAGCACCGATCGCGGTAAGCCCTGCCGGCAGATCGAACGAAAGACTGCGGCAGCCGTCAAACGCATTCGACGAGATCACCGACAGATCCGAAGGAACCGTGATGGAACGAAGTGCAGAACAGCCCTCAAACATTCCGGCCGGAATAACAGAAAACGCATCCGGCAATTTCACAGAAGTCAAAGCCGTACACTCAGAAAACATTCCTCTGCCTTCAATCAGAGAGGCATTCAGACTCTGCGGCAGAACAATCTCCGTGAACGGGTTGCCCGCAAACGCATAGCTGCCGATACTTGTGATATTGCTCGGTTCCTCAAATACAACGGAAGTCAGTCCTTTATTCCGGAATACTTCATCATGAATTGCGGTAACCTTCAGGTCAATTTTCAGAGGACCTGCCTGATACTGAACCATAGAAGGAATTTTTACCCCCGTTCCGCTTCCGGTGTATCCGGTAATTTCCGCACGGATTGGATACGACACATAAATGGTATAGGTAATTCCTTCGCTGTCAAAACTGAGCTCATCCAGATCCTGATAATCTTCTTCTGTCTCTTCCGTAATCTCTTCCGGCTGTTCCGATTCATCCGTTTCCGCAGTCTCAGCAGTCTCCGCAGTTGTCTCATCTGTCTGTTCCGTTTCCTCTGTTTCTGCATACACAGATAAGCCGGACAGGCTTCCTGCACAGAGAATGAAACTCAGCATCATTTTCCATAATAACTTCATTTCGAGTTCCTTCACTTTCCCGATCAATAACTGATGTATAAACAGTATTCTAGCATAGTCAGATGCATCACACGCACAAAGAGCACAATGAGAATTTCAGGCATCACATCCAGGTAATGCATGCTCCGCATTTTCCGGAGACAGGACTGCGCAGCCAGCAGAATACCCTTATCAAATCCGATCCTGCAAAGTCCGTCTGCCCGCAGCACATCATAGTATGCTCTTCTGTTCCGTTTGTTCCGGCTCACCGCAGCCCAGCGTCATTCTGGTCTCCGGTCGTCACAGCAGATGATCCTGCTCACCAGCCAGTTCCGAAATGCAGGCACATCAATCTGCATCGCTGTCCGTACATTTGACGGCTTGCCGGTCCGGTTTCTCAGATCCGCAAATGTATGTCCTCTCGTATAGGTTCCGGTCGTCTCCGCATCGATATAATAGCGTTCAAATCCCAGGCATTCCGGATATACCGCAGCCGCCAAGGCAACCGCATCATGCATGATGACATCTTTTCCGCCATAAGCTTCGTGTCTTGTGAACATGAAATCAAGAAGATCTGCCGCAAAGCCGCACGCGCTGCCTCCGGACTGCCGCAGGCGGACGACATCCTCCCGTTCCATGATTGCCTGAAGCGTTACATCAAGCCCAACCATTGTAAGCGGGATTCCGCTGTTCAGCACCACATGCGCAGCTTCCGGATCTGCCCAGATATTGAATTCCGCACTCGTACTGACATTGCCGCCCCAGACTGCTCCGCCCATGAAATACAGATGCCGGATCAGCGGCGCAAACGCTTCATACTGAATGACTGCAAGCGCAATATTCGTCATCGGCCCCGTAACCAGAAGCTCCAGTTCGCCGCCGCATTCCACTGCCGTTTCATACAGAAACCGGGAAGCGATCCGCGAATCAAACTTCCGTTTTTTCGCTGCAGGCAGCACCACGCTGTCAAGACCTGTTTTTCCATGCGTCAGATCAGACTTATTCACATAACCGGAATACAGCGGTATGGAGGCTCCCCGGCATACCGGAATGGTTCTTCCGAGATATTCCACAAGATCAAGATTGTTTTTCGCCGCATATTCTCCGGCAACATTTCCATTTACGGAAGTGATCCCGATCACCTCGATCTCTTCGCAGCCAAACGCCGCACAGACTGCAATCGCATCATTTGTTCCGGTATCGCAGTCAATCACAAATTTTCTCATTCCGCTTCTCCCGTTTCATGTCTTCCCGACTGGCGAATCGCTTCAATCAGCCAGTGCCGGAACCGTTCAACATCCAGTTCCACTGCAGCCGTAATGTTTTTTTCTGCCCCTTCATTCCGGTTCAGAATATCGATTGCCGTATGCCCTCTGGTATAAACGCCTCTGCATTCCGTATCACCGAAATAGGATTCATACTTCATGCATTCCGGAAACACAGCAGCTGCCAGCGCCAGCGGATCATGCATGCGGGCATACCGCGTATAGCTCAGGCTGCGGTTCTGCATATAGGCAATCATATCAGCCGCAAGCGTTCCTTCTCTGGTGCCGAATTCACGCAGGATCTCTTCCTCTTCCGAGCGCATCTCTGCCTGATTGGAAACATTCAGCCCGACCATGGTCAGCGGTATGCCGCTGCAGAACACCGTATGCGCCGCCTCCGGATCCGCCCAGATATTGAATTCCGCCGTTGTATTCATATTTCCGCCAATCGTAGATCCGCCCATAAAATAGATCCGGCGGATCAGTGATCTCAGCTGCGGGTATTCAATCAAAGAAACGGCTATATTGGTCATTGGTCCGGTCACAAGCAGCTCCAGATCCCCGCCGCACCGCTTTGCAGTTTCAAAGATGAATTCGGAAGCAATCAGCGGATGAAACGGCACTTTGGCTTCCGAAAGCACAGTGGAGCCAAGACCCTGCGGTCCATGTATCGAACTGATCGCATTGACCGTTCCGCCAAGCAGAGGCCTGACTGCGCCATGGCATACCGGTACATCACGCCCGAGATAATGCACAAGATTCCGGTTATTTGCCGATGTATACCGCTCCGGAACATTTCCGTTAACGGACGTGATTCCCTGCACTTCGATCGAATCACAGCCAAACGCCGCGATAACAGCGATCACATCATCGGTCCCGGTATCGCAGTCAATAATGAATTTCCGCTTTTTTTCCATATACTCCCCCGTATTTTCCGCATCAGAACCAGTTTTTTGTCTTCTGCACGTAATTTTAACACAGCACGCGGTATTCCTTTTCGCATGAAAGAATCGTCTGTCCGCTTCCTCCCATACACAGACCTGTTTGCGGCACAGCGGGAAAACATTGCCGGTTATTCTTCCGCACGCCTCGTGACGCAGCCGCAGCAATCCCGTACAATGACTGTAAGCAAAGGAGCTGCATCCATGAATCCAGCACGTATCGAACTTCATCTTCATCTTGACGGATCACTGAATATCCGCTGGGCATATGAGAAGTCCATTCAGCGGGGCGTCATCTCACGTGATACAACATTCCGCCAGTACTATGAACGGCTTTTTGCCAGCAATGCCAAACCGCATTCGATCTCCATCACAAAATTTGATCTTACCTGCAGTATTCTGCAGGAAGCAGAGGACATTGAAGACGCGGTCTATGATCTTGCACGCCGTCTTCATGAAAATGGCATCTGGTATGCGGAAATCCGATTTGCCTCCCAGCAGCATACCTCGCACGGGCTTTCGCAGCTCGACGCACTGACTGCTGCTGTCAGAGGCGCAGATAAAGCAATGCAGGAATTTCATGACATCCGGATCAATCTGATCAACTGTCTCATGCATAAAGGCGACAGTGCCGCATTCAATGAACAGGAGAATCAGGAAGCGATCCTTGCCGCAGAGCAGCTGTACGGAAAAGGCGTCTGCGGTCTGGACCTTGCCGGATATGAAAACAACTGCCCCTACAGGGAATATGCTTCTTTATTTGAGCTTGCCGGAAACAAAGGCATCCCGTTTACGATGCACGCCGGTGAAATGGGAATCGGATCGCATATTCTTGACGCCCTTCAGATGGGTGCCAGCCGGATCGGGCATGGTGTAAACTGCCTCATGGACCCGGACAGTCTGAACGCACTGATCGAAACACAGACGCCAATGGAGATCTGCATCACTTCAAATGTAAAGCGCGATATGAACTACGGCGGGCACCAAATTCTCGATCTGATTGCCCTGCCGCTGGTTCTGACGCTGAACTCCGACAATATGATGTTTGCGAGAACTGATCTTCGGAATGAATTTGCGCAGCTCAACATGCTTGTCAGCGATGACAGACTGCTGAAAAAACTCGCTGAAAATGCGGTTCGTGCGGCATTCTGCGATGAAGCTACCAGAAGTCAGCTGTATGACCGCCTT
>JAFYGX010000036.1 GCA_017543025.1 Solobacterium sp. | reverse complement strand
CGGCTGTCTTCGCGTTGGCTGCTGATGTAGCTCCTCTTCACAGGTTCGTACCTGATGAATGTGTATTCAGTTTTCAAGGTGCTTTCTTTTCTCTTTGTGTAACAAATCGGTTGTTACGAGTCATATTTCAGAGAAGAAAAAGCCTTTTGCCGTGGGCCTGGCAGGGCCACTGTGTAGCCTTCAAAAGGCTACTTCGATGTATAAAAGAAGAAGGCCGTTGAAAACTTGCCTGATTTACAAAGGAAGTTCTCAACGGTCTTCTTGACTATTCGCAGTGAGCATGTATAATCTCCGTTGAGAAGTATGACAATATATTATCCAAGTTCTCAACGGGAGGGCGCTATGGAAATCAAACGTGATCTATATCTGAAGAAGCTCATTTCTTTCATGTGGGATGGGCAGGTCAAAGTAATCACCGGAATTCGGCGCTGCGGAAAATCCTATCTGCTGCGCACGATCTTCAGAAATCATCTGCTGGAACAGGGCGTTCCGGAAGATCATATCCTTACCTATGAACTGGACCTTGCAAAAGATATCCGCTACAGAAATCCCCTTGAGCTGGCAAAGGCCGTGCGTGAGCAAGTGGAATCTATGCCGGATCAATACTATTTGTTCGTGGATGAAATACAAATGTCAGATGAGGTACCGAATCCGTATAATCCCGAAGGAAAGGCTATCACCTTCTATGATGCGTTAAACGACTTAAAATCCCTCCCGAATCTGGATATCTATGTTACCGGCAGCAATTCCAGAATGTTGTCCAGCGATATCCTCACGGAATTCCGGGGCCGCAGCGACGATATCCGGGTGCATCCCTTAAGCTTCTCGGAGTACTATTCCTTTGTGGGCGGGGACAGAATGGAAGCCTTTGACAACTATGCTTTCTACGGAGGTCTGCCCCTGATTCTCTCAAGACCGGATGACGCGGCAAAGATGGATTACCTGAAGGCTCTTTTTTCGGAAGTCTATCTCAAAGATATTGTGGAACGAAAGAAGATCAAACGGGAGGACATCCTGGCTGCTGTACTGGATCTTCTGTGTTCTTCTGTAGGATCTCTCACGAATCCAAACAATATTGCAAACTCCCTGAACTCCAGACAGCGGCTAAGCGGAGAAAACACCGTCGCTGCCAACACTGTAAAGGCATATATCGGCCATCTGATCGATGCCTATCTGTTTGAGGAATGCCGGCGGTATGATGTCAAGGGAAAAGACTATTTCGATTATCCGAACAAATACTACTGTGACGACCTTGGGCTCCGTAATGCAAGAATCGGCTTCAGGCAGCAGGAAATGACTCACATCATGGAAAACATTATTTATAACGACCTGCGGGTCCGGGGATGTGAAGTCGATATCGGTATTGTTTACGGAACCGAAAAAAACAAAGCGGGCGTCAGTGTGCAGGTACCCAGAGAGATTGATTTCGTAGCCACACGCGGCGGAAGAAAAACCTATATTCAGTCTGCATATGCTCTGGAAAATGAAAATAAGGTATATACCGAAAACAGGCCATTCGCGCTGACCGGAGATTCCTTCCCCAAAATCATTGTTCGTCATGATATCCGCAAACGATGGTATGATGATAACGGCGTTCTGAATATCGGAATCATCGACTTCCTGCTCGATGAGGCAATTATCTGATCCTTTGAGGTTCCCGGAGGGCATCGCCTCCCGGGAATCTTTTTTCACAGTCCCTGCGCAAGCAGCGTTAATTGCAAGATTACCGAAGGCAGCTGCGTTCTGGTCATCTCTTTATCGATACTCTTCTCCATCCGTTAAAGTATTATTCCGCTAAATACTAAAAAAACCGCTAGAAATCCCCTTATTATCAGGATGGAGAGCGGTTTTGCGGAATAATAATTTTATGCGGAATAAATCCGCATAGCGTACAATTTCAACCCCCGCCTTGCTGACCTCCCAGTCCAGCTCATTCAGGTAGATGTTCATTGCCAATGGACTCCAAACCCCTCCTTATGTGGACAAAGGTATTATGCTGAGATACGTTTGATTCTATCGATATTTATCAGGTTTACTAATCATACTACTCCCCATAATACATTTGTGAGCTACTACGCGGCAAGCCGCGGGGAATTCCCCATCCCAGGAGCTCCTTCGCTCCACGCTCAGTCGCTATTAAAAGAGAGTTGGAGATTCCGTCGTTTACACCTTGCTCATCGCGGCAACAGTGCGTGGGATTCTCCCATCTGCTCAAATTATCTGAACATTTTCACAACCTACCTCAAATAATCTTATCGAAGGAATAGCCTGTATCGTCCAGGCTCATAATACTTCCTTGCCAATGGCGGCGTTCCTACACGCTGCGCAGTTCTTTTTCGTTTTATCAAGCATCTTTTATACAAATTCTGCCATAGTAAAAAAACATCTTTTTCTGCGATATACTGAAAAAAATATATTCCTACTCGCCTCAACAATATATAAATACCAGTCTGCTGTATCACCAGACTGGTATTCCTTTGCAGTGGGAACTGCCGGCTGTGCCGGTAATTTAACATGCTAACCCTGTCAGACAGATACCCAAAGCATTCATTAATTAAACTATCTTATGAGCATCTGCCGTCAGATCTGCAGCGTTTAACGATTTTTCAGGTACTGTTCAGAGTACGGAATTGTCGTACATGTCATAGACACGCGACACACTCTTATGATTCTGAATCGCTTCAATTGTCTCCGACAGCATTTCCGCGATGGTCAGCTGTGTGATCTTTGTCGTCTTGGCACGGATCGCATCCGACAGCGGAATGGAATCGGTAATAACCATTTCCGTGATCGGTGATGCTTCGATCTTGTCGACCGCATCCCGTGAGAATACACCATGCGTAATTCCGACATAGATATTGGCTGCGCCATGGTCCTTGAGAATCTTGCAGGCAGCACAGAGAGAACCTGCTGTATCGCAGATATCATCAACAACGATGCAGTCCTTGCCGCTGACGTCACCGATGACATTCTGGGCTTCTACTTCATTCGGTCTCGGGCGGCGCTTATCGACAATCGCAATCGGCGCACCGTTCAGTGTTTCCGCAAGCCGTCTTGCGCGGACCGTTCCGCCGTGATCCGGCGATACGACAACCAGTCTGTCTTCCGAAATGTTCTTTTCACGGAAATATCTTCCAAGCAGCGGAATCGCAGTCAGATCGTCGATCGGAATATTGAAGAATCCCTGAATCTGAGAGGCATGAAGATCAACGGTAATGATTCGCTGAGCCCCTGCAACCTGAAGCAGATCAGCTACCAGCTTGGAAGTGATCGGCTGACGGCTGGCAGCTTTGCGATCCTGCCGTGCATACCCGTAATACGGCATAACAAGGGTGATTTCTCCCGCTGACGCCCGTTTGCACGCATCGATGCAGACAAGTACTTCCATCAGACGCTCGGTTACCGGCGGGCATGTGCTCTGAACGATAAATACAGATCGTCCGCGGACAATCTCCTGTGGCGTTACCATGATCTCTCCGTCCGCAAAATGTTCCACTTTGATCTTGCCCAGACCAATGCCAAGATTTTTCGCAATGCGGGATGCGAGATCGGTGCTGGATGTAAGCGCAAAGATGACTGTCTCCTTCACCATAAGTTAAGTACCTCACTTTTTATTTGTGCGTCTCGATAGTACACCGGTTTGCGACCGGTGTCCAGCTGTTATTCTCCCAAAAACGAATATGATTTCTTCCGTTTCCTCTCGCAGGATAACGGATATTCAGAATCTGTCAAGTAGTTCAGGCAAAAACTGCCGGTTTCCGGATCAGGACAGCTCGCAGTCCTCATAATATCCCTGTGCGATGACCGCACCATCTGCAGCCTTCACATTCCTGAGAAACGCACCGGGCATGATCGTCACATTGTTTCCGATCACGGTTTCTCCATAAAGATATACACAGGGGTACAGCTCCACATCATGACCGAATGTCACAAACGGTCCGATATAAGCAGTTTCCGCATCAGCCATCTGTACGCCGGCTTTCAGCCACTTGCGGTTGATCTGTTCTTTCAGCCACTGATTGGAACGGGCAAGCTCATAGCAGTCATTGACGCCCTGAACTTCATTTTCATCCGAGGCAAGAACGCCGGTCACACGCCAGCCCTTTCTGCGGAAGATCTCCACCAGATCGGTAATGTAATATTCGTGCTGCGCGTTATTGTCTGTCAGCTCGCCTAACGCTTCAAACAGCTTTTCGTTCCGGAATGCATAAATACCGGTATTGATTTCCCTGACCTGCCGTTCTGACGCACTGCAGTCTTTGAACTCAACGATTTTCAGAACATCGCCCGCTTCATTGCGGATGACGCGCCCATAAGCGCCGGCATCTTCGAGCTTCACCGTGAGGACAGCCATATCTGCTGTCTCAATCGATTCATAAAGGGCAGACAGCGTTTCCGGCTGAATTGTAGCCGCATCGCCGTTGACAACCAGCGTGATGCCTTTTTCTCCTTCCAGCTGTTTTGCCTGCATCACCGCATGTCCGGTTCCCAGCTGGGGTTCCTGCACCGCAAAGTCGCACTGACCTTCCAGCACCTTCATGACTTCTTCCCTTCCGTAGCCGACTACCGTAACAATCCGCTCGGCACCGCACCGCTTCAGGTTTTTCACTATCAGTTCTGCCATCGGCATATCTCCGATCTTATGCAGCACCTTCGGCAGATCGCTGTGCATCCGGGTACCTTTCCCCGCTGCCAGCACAATCGCATTACGCATACGCAATTCCTCCGGACTCATTATAGTAAAGTTTCCATGTTCTGTATCACCCGCATTTCTGCGAGCTGTTTTTCACACCTGCGCTCCCATGGATCCTGTTGATGACAATTCTGGAAAAGTCTGATCGAAAAGCAGAAAATCCATGCTAAATTTTCTTTATACAGCAGGAGGAGAATCATTTATGGAACAACGAAAACTGAACTGCCCGAACTGCGGTGCAGACTTTCCGATTCCGGCTGATGCCGTATCCATCAGCTGTCCCTATTGCGGATCATCCGTCGAGGTACCTCAGGCAGGTGCGGTGCTTCCCGAATCCGTCACCGTACAGTTTACCGACTCTGCAAAAGGTATTCCCCTTGGCAGTGCAAAGGTTCCGCAGGGCTGGAATGTACAGGGACTCTATTCGGAAGTTCAAATCGATGAAATCACGCCGTTCGGCACAACATTTCTGTCTTCCGATCCGGTTCATAACTGTCAGCTGGCATCCCGGTACGGTGAACGGTTTTATGAAATGAAATCCAACTCCACTCTGCTCGGCATGGGCATTCCGAGAAATCTTCGCAGACCGTATATGGACCCTGTCAGCTATCTCTTTACGCTTGCCGGTGCAGTTGTAAATGCGTCCATTACCCGCTCTTCTCACGGTCCGATCGAAACAGTCTATTCCCGCAACCGGCAGAATGAAGCACAGAAAATCATCAGCCGGTTCAACGACAATGCGAGAATTGTCCTGCCGGATGTGCAGTGCGATCTGAAAATACAGGATCTGCTCTGTGAATCACATGCGGTAAGCGGCACGTTTGAACAGAACGGTCAGCCCTTTGTCATTTATTTCGGCGCAGATCTTTACGGACTGGAATACTATGACGCCGCACCGATGTCCTCGCTTGCCCGCGGCATCGGAAATGTACTGAGCGGTTCATCTGATGATTCCGTATGGAACCGCAGTATGGAAGCGATGCGCAACGGAGAAGAAAAATTCCTTTCAAAGGAATTCTTCAAAGGCGGCGGTCTTGTCGGCGTCATGCAAAGACAGAAAGCCAAAATGGCGGAAGAACAGGCGCAGGCACAGCGCAGCGGCAAACCGGCCGGGTTTGGTCACAGCAAGGAAGCCGGCAAGCCGGTTGATGTGATTGAATGGGGCTGCAAGCGCATGTACTGGGCAGTCGGCCCGCTTGCTTACGCAGATGCGCTGCTGAAGGTATTCCTGGACTACACCGCATCCTGTCAGATGGCTCCCGCCCTGGTTCAGCAGCTGGAACAGATTCATCAGCAGGTACGCATGCAGGAGCAGGCACAGCTTAACGGCACAATGGCATATGCCATGAATTCCCGCGCCATCAATATGCAGCGGCAGGCCGATATTTCCCGCACGCTCAGCCAGACCAGCGACATCATCATGGAAGGCTACAACAACCGTTCTGCCGCCATGGACCGGATCTCACAGAAGACCTCTGAAGCGATCCGCGGCGTCAATACCTTCCAGACCACAGACGGCCGCACGGTTGAACACAGCGTCACAGCAGATCACGTTTACCAGAATCAGTCCGGCAGTACGATTGGCGTTTCGGGAAGTGCACTCGACGAACAGACGCTGCGCGATCTTGGCCTGACGGAGCTGAAACGCAAATAAGAACATTGCAGTCCGGTCTTCTGAACAGACCGTATTTTACTTGCTTGCATAAAAGGATGCCAGTTCCCTCCGGCATCCTTTCAGTTTCTGTTTCTGCTCTGATTATTCTGCGTCTGAAGATTACCACTCGATCGTACTGACATCGACCGGATGCTGGTTGATCTCATCAGATGCGACATGTCCGCTCTTCATCCGGATCACCTGATCTGCCATCGGACAGATTGCGAGGTTATGCGTGACCACGACAACTGTCATCTGCCGTTCTCTGCACGTATCCTGCAGGAGCTTCAGAATCTGTTTGCCGGTCACATAATCAAGCGCACCGGTCGGTTCGTCACAAAGCAGCAGTTTCGGGTTCTTTGCGAGCGCACGGGCAATCGCCACCCGCTGCTGTTCACCGCCGGAAAGCTGAGACGGGAAATTTTTCAGCCGATGCGACAGCCCGACCAGATCGAGCGTCGTCTTCGGATCAAGCGGATCCTTGCAGATTTCAGTCGCAAGCTCCACATTTTCCAGTGCTGTAAGATTCTGAACCAGATTGTAGAACTGAAAGACAAACCCGATATCCAGCCGGCGGTAATCAGTCAGCTGCCGGTTATCCATCTGATCCAGTCTGGCTCCGTCGACATTGATTTCACCTCTTGTGCAGGTATCCATCCCGCCGAGAATATTCAGAATCGTCGACTTGCCGGCGCCGCTGGTACCGCAGATAATGACGAATCTTCCTTTCGGTATCTGAAAGCAGACATCTTCAATCGCCTTCGTTTCCACTTCACCGGTTTTATAAATTTTCGCAACGTTTTTAAACTCTATAAATTCCATTCCGATTCTCCGGTACCTATTATATCCAAATTAGCCGGAAGAAAAGAACAGATTCCGGTATCCCGGCAATTCCTGTTCTTTGATGCACGTATATACAGAAACAGCGCATGGTTCATACACAATGAACATCTGCACTGTTTTCCGGCAATCATTATTTTACTGTTCCTGCGGCTTTACCGCTGTCCAGGAAGGCGAATAAGCACCGCTGCCGCTCATTTTGTAATAGCCGCGGAATATCCGGTCAGAGACAGACTGAACGTTTACCGCATCAGCTCCCATCAGAATGACCAGGAACCGGTTCTGTCCGTAACGGGTCAGGATATCAACGTTCCGGATTGTCTGCCGGATCGACTGTTCCATATAGAACATCGCTGTTTCGAGGCTTTCCGGTGAAGCGGTGTTATCACCTGTCACTTCCAGGCTGATCATGATCAGCTGAAACGGCTGATCAAAACGGCGTTCCATGTTGGAAATATACTCAAACAGCTTGGCGAACTGCCGGTATTCGACGTCCATCGCACCATCATAGGTCCCGGCACTGTGAATTCCATCGAGCAGACGGTTCAGATCAACCCGGTCGGAAGATGATTCGCTTTCCGGATTATAGAAGCAGAATTCCCGGCCGCCCTCCTGACGGACATGGTAGAGTGCCTTGTCCGAACGGCTGAAAACCGCAGAATAAACATCATCTGTTTTCGACATCGCAAGACCCGCCAGAAGAAGTGCCTCGTTCAGCTTCGGATCTTCATTTATCTTCGTCCGGAATCCATCGAGCAGACGGCGAATCGCTTCTTCGGCTTCCTTCTCATTCACTTTGTTCAGAAACAGCAGAAACTCTCTCTGTCCATACCGGCATGCGCTATTCTGTTCCCCGCTCTGCCGCAGAAGTGCACCTGTAATGGAAAGCAGACGATCCGCTTCTTCTTCGCCGTATTTTTCCCGGACAGCTTCCGTACCGTCAAGATGCAGGTTCGCAAGACATCCGTCATCTTTATGCATGGCTTTTGCGATCGCAACCTCGCCGGCAGAACGGTTCGGAAGACCTGTAACCGGATCGGTTTCCTCTTCCCGGCTCTTCGCTGCGAACTCGTCCATGACTTCTTTCAGAAGCACGGATGACACTTCGATCTCGCCGTAATTCTCTTCTCCGGTATCGCCGATAATCTCATCCAGTGCGCCTTCATCCCAGAGTTTCAGAAACACATCCGCATAATCAGGGTCAAACTGCTTCCCTTTTCCTGCAATCAGTTCTGTACGGATATAGTCGAGATTGCACGATCTGCGGTAAATCCGGTTCGAGCTCATCGCATCAAACGCATCGGCGATTGCCGCAATCCGTGCCTCTTCCGAGATTTCTTCTCCCTTCAGCCCCTGCGGATAGCCCCTCCCGTCATAGCGTTCATGATGACTGCGCGCAACATCTTCTGCCGCCCGTATCATCAGTCTGTTTTTCAGGATATCGCCGCCCATCGTTGTATGCGATTTGATGATGCCATACTCCACATCCGTCAGTTTCCTCGGATTGTTCAGAATGGAATCAGGTACCCCGCTCTTTCCGATGTCATGAAGCAGAGCCGCACAGCGCAGATCCGAAATCCGGGCACTGTCCCACCCGAGCGCTTCCGCCAGTTTTTCAGAGTATCGGGATACACGTGTCGAATGTCCTTTCGTATACGGATCCTTCGCATCGATCGCATTGGCAAGCGCCTGAATCGTCTGAAATGAAATCTGTTCGATCTTGTGAGCACGCTCTTCCGCCACAGCAGTCTGTTCCTGTACTTCTTTTTTCAGCCGGTCCTGATAATCAATCTCAAACAGAGCGGTACGGTGATACTGTACCATCGCCATGCCGGTAAAAACGGAAAGGCTGGCAAACAGCAGCGGAAAGCGGTCCATGAAAACCGGCGTATAGTACATATCGATCTGACTCCGGAAAGGACCGTAGAACAGGATCCCAAACAGAATCGAATAATACGCGGAGAGAATGATGCCGTATTTCACGCTTACGAAATAGCACATGCCGATCGGCAGAAGGAGAACCCACATAATTGCAGAACCTTCGCCGGCTCCGGTCAGCGCATAATAGGTAAACATTACAATGCAGAACACGGTCGGAATCATGATCGCATGCTCGCGGTTCTTCTTCACATGAGCGAAATACGCACATGCGGTTCCCGCCACAAGTGTAAGAAACGCCATCAGAAGCATTTTGTAATCCCGATTCAGAATATCTATCACAATCAGGATGAGTCCGAGTACAGCCGTAGCAGCACTTACCAGCGTCAGAGCAGTCATATTCTCTTTCAGACGGTCACCCACATAGATGGAGCGGCTCAGAATAGCCCACAGTTTTTTCATGTATCATCCCTTTCCGCTCCGCATCTTCCTGGTTCGAAGCGTACTGCAGCTGCAGATGTCCGGTTTCCGGATGACATGCGTCCGTGTAATGCCGCATGACTGTTCCGTGTTCCCTGAACGCCCAATACGATCTGAGAACGTGTAGCCGGTTCATTGAAAACGCTTTTACGGTACCTTCAGAGATCCGAAATCTTCTGAACAGAAGCGTCTTTCAGCGTATTTTTCCCCGCTGTTTCAATATGATAGGAATACTAGCAGATTGAACTTATGCCCGCAATCAATAAATTCTCTCTTCAGACGGATATCCTTGCCAGAAACGGAATACTTACCGCCCGGAAATTCTGAAACCGTCAAACAATTGCACTTGACAGGGTACCGGATTATTTCTCAGGAAAATCTGTATTTTCAAATTGGTTCGGTTTAAAACTCAGGAAGCTGAGTAGTATTCTCAGCGACAACGCCAGACTGAGAAAAACCAGAGAATTTTTTGACTCTCATTTTTCTATCCGTTCATTTCTCTCCCATGCATAAAGAAAGTCTTTCCTGACGTCAGCCGTAATAGATAAACCTGCTGTGTTCATGAGAGTGCTCTGTTCTGCATCATATAAATCAGTGAGGTCTCTTTGCTGAATTTGTTTTTATGCAGGTACGAATAAACCGGATCATCAACTGTCAGCTCACCGATTGTTGTATTCAGTGTGTCTGATATTTTCGCAAGTATATCGTCCGGTATTTTTCGAACATATCCATTTTCATACCAGCTGATCGCAGCCTGTGTTACTCCAACCTTTACCGTTCATTCCGAAGTGCTTCTTCACAGCAGCCGCATATCCTCTTCCATTGCATAAGATACAAAAAGGCCAGATCCCTGTCAGTAATCGGACAGTATCTGGCCTCGATCGGTTCGGGCTTCACCGGGTTATCTCAGAGTGAACTATCACCCGGACAATCTCGTTACTCTTAACGGATGATGCTTTCCAGCCACTGCTCCGGCTTTTCATAGCCAAGCAGCTTAATGACCGTCGCAGCGATATTCGCAAGTCCGAAATCGCCTTCCTTCACTTCAGTGCCTTCCGGTCCGTTATAAACCGCAAACGGAACTCTTGCCAGGGAATGACTGGTCTTCGGCTTCGGTGAACCGTCTTCGTTCTTTCCCTTGTCATACATTTCATCGGAGTTACCATGATCTGCAGTGACAAGCAGCGTGTAATCCATCTTCCTGCAGGCGTCCATGATCCTCCGAAGATTCAGGTCAACGGATTCCACACCGATAATGGTCGCTTCATAGTTTCCGGTATGGCCAACCATGTCGCCGTTCGGGTAATTGCAGCGAAGGAACTGATACTTGCCGGATTCGATCGCTTCAACCATGAGATCGGTCACTTCTGTTGCCTTCATCCATGGCTTGAGATCGAACGGAATGATGTCACTCGGTACTTCAACCCAATCTTCCAGTTCATCGCTGAACTTTTCAGAGCGGTTGCCGTTCCAGAAATATGTCACATGACCATACTTCTGTGTCTCAGAGCATGCGAAGCTTCTTACGCCCTTGTTCACAAGGAACTCAGACATGGTGTGTTCAATATGCGGAGGTTCGACAAGGAAGTTGTTCGGGAGCTTCAGATCGCCGTCATACTGCAGCATTCCTGCATAGAACACCTTCGGCTTCTTCGGCATTTCAAACTGACTGAATCCGCTGTTCATGTAATCGAACGCCTTGGAGAGCTCCACTGCACGGTCACCGCGGAAGTTGTAGAGAATTACGGAATCGCCGTCATCGATCGTTCCTGCAGGCTTGCCGTCTGTTCCGACAACAAAGCCCGGCAGATACTGATCGGTATAACCGCCTTCTGCCCGGTATGTCTCAATCGCTTCCTTCGCACTCGCAAACATTCTTCCATCGCCCATCACATGGATATGCCAGCCGCGTTCGACCATAGACCAGTCTGCTTCGTAGCGGTCCATCGTAATCTGCATGCGTCCGCCGCCCGATGCGATACGGCCATGGAAGGAATCATCATTCAGCTCGCTGAATACTCCTTCCAGCTGATCAATATACTGTAATGCGCTGGTTTCCGGTACATCACGTCCGTCGAGCAGTGCATGTACGCACACTTCCTTAATACCTTCTTTTTTCGCTTCTTTGATCATTGCGATCAGATGGGAAATGTTGGAATGAACATTTCCATCGGAAAGCAGGCCGATGAAATGAAGTTTTCCGTTATGTTCCTTAACATAATTCACTGCTCCGTTCCATGCGGCGGACTGATAGATCTTTCCGCTCTCAATGGATTCATTGACCAGCTTTGCGCCCTGTGAATAAATCTGTCCGCAGCCGATCGCGTTGTGACCGACTTCAGAGTTTCCCATATCGTCATCGCTGGGAAGTCCGACAGCTGTTCCGCTTGCACGGATTGTTGTGTGCGGCCATTTTGTCATGAGCTCATCGATCTGCGGCTTATACGCATGCATGACAGCGTTGCCCATATCCTTGTCGGTCCATCCGACACCGTCCATTACTACCAGTACTACCGGTTTTGCCATATTATTTGGTCTCCTCTTTTCTACACATCACTATATCATAATCAGTCCCCGCATGTTTATCCGGACAATTCAGAAACTCCGTCTGAAGCAGTATCAAAGCCCGAACGCAGAGATTATTCGAGATACAGATTCCGGAAGTGTTCAATTGTTTCCTTCGTCCAGCCATATTCCATTTCCATATAACGGTCTGTGCTTCCGCACCGGGTACGGATGGAATTCAGAACAGCCTTTCCGACTTCTTCGGTAACGCCTTCCCTTAAGAACATCAGACGAAGATATCCTTCATCATCAGGATGCAGTTTTCTGCCTTCTTCCATTCTTGCCTGAATCATCTCTTTCCGGTACAGATTGGTCAGAAGATAATCCCGCAGAATCACATCCTCTGACGCGCCGAGCGCAATCAGAACCGCCATGGCTGCCACTCCGGTTCTGTCTTTCCCTTTCGCACAGTGAATCAGAAACGGTGCCCGGTTCGCAAGCAGACAGTCAAACATCACATGAAATGCGTCATAGCCAAACGGCATGTTCACATAATATTCCAGCACCTGTTCGTACTGCTTCTGCGCAGCCTGTCCGGTCTGCCCGAACCCGGCAGGTGTAAAATCGATCTCATCCCCTCCCTTAGCGGTTTTGCCATCATATACCGCATAATCCGCTCCAAGATCCGGATCCGGTTTCCGTCTGCGGACGCCAGGCTGCCTCAGATCCAGGATCGTATTCAGAGAAAAAGAGCGCACCAGGTCTTTCTCTTCTTCACTGAGAAGATACAGCCCTCCGCTGCGGTACAGCAGGCCGGGTCTGATCCGGCGGCCATCCTTCATTCTGAGTCCTTCAAGACTCCGGAAATTCACTTCCCTGCGTATTAATAAATCCGTTCTCATTGCTTCTATTTTAGGATATTTTCACGGAAATTTGCGGATGATCGGGAAGAAGCGTCCCGGATTGTTTTTCCTGTCTTTGCCATCATCTGCTTTTATGCCTTTCTGGCAGTGATTCCATGCGGTATGATGCAGAAAAGCCTGCAGTGTGAACTGCCTCTGCGATATAATAACGAATGCCGAAAGGAATAAACAAATATGAACAACCGGATCCGTTTACTGATCACTTCTGATATACATGGCGCTTATTTTCCATATAAAGACGCCGACAACAGTCCATCCAATTCCGGCATTGCCCGGCTGAAAACACTGATTGACCTGATGCGGAATGAGTCGACGCTTCTGCTTGACAACGGAGACTTTCTCTCCGGCTCCCTCTTCTCCCGCTTTCATTCTCTCCATCATCCGGATGAGGTATTTCCGATCACCCGGGCCATGAAGGAGCTGCACTACGACTACGTCAATATCGGCAATCATGATCTGGATTACGGTACAGAAACAGTCTTCCGTAATCTGGATGCGCTTGGCTGTCCCTATATGACTGCGAATGTCCTTTATCACAGCAAACCGATCGGGGCCAATTATGCCGTGCGTGAAATTGCCGGAAAGAAACTCGTACTGTTTGCGGTCACCAACAGCATTTCGCTGAAAGAACAGCAGCCGGCAAAAATCAGACATCTTACAATCAGAGATGAGTTTGAAACTGTCAGCCGGACAGTTGAACTGGTTCGCCGGCTGGAAAAGCCGGACATTGTCATTGTCATGTATCATGGCGGATTCGAACGGGATCCGGAAACCGGAATGATTCATGAAGGCTATGAGAACAACAGCGGCTACAGAATTCTCCGTGATATTCCGGGCATTGATATTCTGATTGTCGGTCATACCCACATTCCGCTCTGCGGTACTGCATTCTCCACCGCATATCTTTCTGTGAGAAAGAGCGGAAGACAGCTCGGCTGCATCGATATCTATACTGATACCGGAGTAATCGAACCGCGGCTGATCACAAGCGACGCCCCGGCAGATGAATCACTGCTTGCTCTGGCTGATGAAGAAGAAAAAGAATTTCAGACATGGATGAACACGCCGGTTGCCCATACTTCCATGGATCTTGCGATCAGCGATCCGTTTGCCGCAAGATTTCATAAATCACAGGCAGTCACGCTGGTCAATCATGTCCTTCAGGAAGCCAGCGGAGCGGATCTCTCCGCATACAGCCTGTACACCAGTTTCACCGGTTTTCACCCGGAAATCACCTATCGGGATGTAATGAGCTGCTGCAGGCATATCGATCATCCGGTCGTGAAGGAAATAACCGGCTCCGTCTTAAAGCAGTATCTTGAAAAAACTGCAGAATACTGGGCGATCGATGGAAATTCGATTATCGTTAATCCGCGATTTCTCAATCCGACAGACAGGTCATTCCTGTATGATATGGTTGACGGTATTGAATATACCATCCGTGTGTCCAACGACCCGGGCAGCCGGATTGAACAGCTGACCCGCAATGGCGTTCCGATCGCAGATGATGATGTATTTACGATCTGCCTTCCCCGCTTTCGCGCTTCCGGTCAGCTTGGCTACAGCTGTCTGCAGAATCTGAAAACCGTACGTTCCCTGGAAAAGACAGAAGCGGAATACCTGCTTGCCTGGCTGGAAGAACACCAGAATGTTTCGTTTGAACCGTCAGACAACATTACCGTCATACGATAACCACAGTACCGTTCTGTGCATTCTTCATGCGTTATGGAAGCCGGACGTGCTTTGCCGTCAAAACAATAAAACTCGTTAAAGATATATGGTTTGCCCGTCTAAAGCCGGGTATTTTTTCCTTCATATCTGTCAAGCTTGTGTATTTTGAGAATAGTTCACAAGCTTTCTCTATATCAGCGGCATATATCGCAATATACCGCAGTTACAGCTGTCTGTTCCTGCTTAATATTCATGCAAGCACTGCATTTTGGGCGCAGTGATCCCTTGTTTGGGGCAAATGCCGTATCAGAGATACAACATTGCACGCTATGATCTTGAATCGGAAAAATACTTTGGAGCGCTCTTTCCCGAATACCGGTATGTTATCGACATTGTAACGACGCCGAAGCACAGAAGGGACTCCTTCCACCGCATTCCTCTCTCTTGCGGCCTGCTTGTATTCTTCTGTTTCAAGCTTCTTCTGCTGTTCTGCCCGTTCGATACTTCCCGTATCTATGGTTACTACCGTTGTGTTCTTCTGTTCTTTCGCATGACATCTGTCGTAGAAAGGACATTCCGGGTTGCAGTCTTTCCTGTCAAATATCAGCCGATGTGTTGTTCCATTTTTATATGTTGACTGCTTCAGCGGCTCAAAGCCTTTGGGGCAGCCTGTCACAGTGTCATTGCCTTCATCCCAGTTGAACTGCGTTACAATCGGATCTACCTTCTTTCCGGTAAGGCTTGTCGTCTTGTGATTAATACCCGCTTCTTCAGCAGCCTTGTCGTTTTCAGCAGACTGGAATGCCGCATCGGTAATCATCGTTTCTTCTTCGGTATCTTCCTTGCCATCAATATAGTCCTTCATGAACTGAGTATCACTGTAGGTGTTCTGCTCATAATCAGCTTTGACGATGATGGATGCTCCGTCACCGTTGTATGCCTGTGCAACATTTCCCGCATATCCGTGATACTGATTGCCTGCCTTGAATCTGTATGTCGCATCCGGATCATTCGGATTCTGAAGGCTGTCCGGTTTGATATCCTTCTTGTCCCTGAGCTCGCCTTCCTCTGTGGTCTGATCGCCAATCATTCTTACAAGAATTCTGTATTCCGGAAGATTACTCAATTCGTTTTGTTCCATCAGATCCCGGATCCGGAATGCATCATAAACCGCCATCTGAAGCTTCGGCCCAAGCTCTTCATCCTTCTGATGATAGATGACTTTGTTCCTGTCATCCTTTTCAAGATAGTGTTTCAGATCATCAGGCAGTTTATCTGCCAGCAGAGTCTTTACTGCATTTGCATTTGTGGTATGAATGATCTCAAGCCTTGTCATGTATTTACCGCGGGAATCAATCATGAGACTGTCCATCCGCTTCTTCTTCCCACTGATTCCAAGCAATCCGCAGAAACGAACTGCGATGTCTTCCTGTTCCTGCTGGATAAGATCGATGCCGGTTTCTGCCTGATACTCATTCAGCCTGGCACGGAATCTCCCGAAGGTCCGGTCAGAAAAAGGAATGTCTTCAGCGCTTGTAAGACCCAACGCATACTGGTAGGTGATGTTGGTCATAATGTTCTCAAGCAGTTCTTCATCGGTAAGACCAAACATCTCTTTGATAATCAGCGCACCGATAATCTGAGGAACAGGGGCTGAAGGTCTTGTCGCAGGATTGTCAGAATAAAGAACTTCAAAACGATCTTGATTCACCTTGCAGGTAACCTGATCATAGAACTCCGGAGCCCATGACTCATCGACATATCGTCTCATCTTCTTGGGGAGGTTGTAATACCGATCCGTAAGAAGATTCATCTGATGTACCTTAGCCCTTCCAAATGCCATGCGCAAGCCCTCCTACATATACCATTATAGCATGCGTGCATGTTATATACAAGAGGGTACTTCGAGAAATGTAGACGACTTTTGACGAGCTAACCATATATGAAACAGTCAAAACCACTCAGCGTTACAACCAGGTTCGTGATTCTGACCGGCCTTTTACTGCCGCTGACCAATATTATTCTCGGGGCAGTCCTGATTTTTCAGTCTGTCTCTGCAACTTCTTCCCTGGTACGGAAAAATATGCTCAGCACTGTCTGTACCGCAGCGGATATCGTAAACGGCGACCGACTCGGCTCTCTGCAGGAGTCGGATGTGGGAAGCGCCATATTCACCGAAGTAAAGGAAGAGCTCTCCGCGTTCCAGAACAATACCGATATTGAATATATCTATGCGGTACGTCAGGACGGGCCGGACCACTTCATTTTCACCGTTGACGCTGACCCGGAAGACCCGGCAGACTTCGGTGAAGAAGTGCTTGTCACAGATGCGCTTCGTTCCGCCGCAAAGGGAACTGCCAGTATTGACGATGCCCCGGCTCAGGATGAATGGGGAAACTTCTACAGCACCTATTGTCCGGTGTATGACTCCTCCGGCGCAATTGCCGGCATTATCGGCGTGGATTTTGATTCGGAGTGGTATGATGGGCAGATCCGTAAAAATGCGATCTCTGTCGGAATCATCTCGCTTGCCTCCGTCGCAGCCGGAATTCTGATTCTGCTGTATATGAGCAGTCAGGTTCAGAAACGGGTCAGTTCGGTTCTTGGCGAACTTTCGGTTCTCTCTTCCGATATCGACCGGCTCAGCCAGGAACTTGTTTCCGCCGGAACCCAGCATCATCTGCATCAGCCGGAACCCGATACAAAACCGGAACAGCCTTCCGATGAAATCGAAGAAATCGGCCGCAAGGTTCATAACATGCACAATATGCTGAGCAGCACGCTGGAATATCTTGAAATACGGGCCAATACCGATGCCCTGACCGGCACCGGAAACCGGATGGCATTCTTTGATCTTCAGGATCAGATGGATGAAGACATTCATGCCGGAAAAGCAGAATTTACGATTATTGTATTTGACATCAACGATCTCAAACACATCAATGACGTGTACGGACACGAGCACGGAGACAGAATCATCAGAGCCGCTGCAGACCTGATCTGCAGGGTATTCGGAAAAGAAACCATATACCGGATCGGCGGTGATGAATTTGTTTCAGTTCTGCCGCATACGGATATGAAGACCGTACAGAACGGCATTTCCGAGCTGAACGCACAATGCGAACTGTACAGCCAGTCTGATGATCCGGCAGGGCTTTCCATCTCAGCAGGCGCATCCTGCTTCAACCCGGAAACCGCCCATACATTCCGTGAAGTCTTCAATCTGGCAGATCAGGAAATGTACCGGAAGAAACGGGAATACCATGAAGCCCGCAGATCCCTGCAAACCAGTGTCCCTGTCGAACAGAACGATCATTCCTGATCCCGGTCAGCCTCCGCTGGCCGGTTTTTTTTCTGCTGTATGCGGCATCGGATATCATAAGAAGAAAACCGCGCTGTTCCGCGGTTCACTGATCTTCTTTCGGATGTGCAATGCCGAATTCCTCCGGCATGAAGTTCGGGCAGGTGCTCTCCTTTGTCGCTATCACGGACGCAGCCAGACGGCTGCCGATAATCGCTGATTCCCGCAATGACTTTCCGTATGTCAGGCCGATTGCCGTGCCTGCAAAGAAGGCGTCTCCGGCACCGGTTGTATCGATCACATCCACGTTATAGGCCGGATAATGCCCGCTTTCCTTCCCGTTGGTGTAGATGCAGCCATCAGGTCCGAGCGTGACAACAAGCTGCGCAATCCTTGCCTTGGCTGTTTTTTCTTTCAGAATCGCAATCAGTTCGCGGGTCGGTACATGTTCGAGATCCGTACTGAACAGCATTTCCGCTTCCTGCAGATTGCATACCAGACAGCCAACCCGTTTCAGGTAGTTTCTCCGCTCCATTGCGATCGACATGTTTGATACAGCCGCATAGACCTTTTTGCCATACCTGTCTGCCAGTTCAAATACTCTGGCCAGAATTTCCTCTTCCATATCGATTTCCAGTGCAATACTGTCAGAGTTCGAAAAAATCTCATCTCCTTTTTCATCCAGAACCGAAACAAGCTTCGAGAGATCCGGCCGTTTGGAAATAGACGCCGTAACATCTCCGTTGTTGTCAAACACTGCAAGCCAGGTACCGAGCCCGTTCTCTTCCCGCGCCATATATCTGGTACAGACCCCGTGTTCCTCAAGCCGGCTGATCACATCGGTACTGGTTCCCGAATAGTCCACGATACTCAGAAAATTCGGCTTCAGCTGAATGTTTCCGATATCTTCCGCAATATTGCGGCTGACCCCGCCATGTACCTGAACCACATTGCCGACATTGCGGCCGCCGGGAATATATGCGGTTGTCGGAAAGCCTTTGATATCTACAAACACTGCCCCAAGTACGGTGATGCCCATCGTAACGTCCTCCCTGTTATGGGAAAATTATAACGGAAATCACGCATCGGTTTAGCAGGCAGTTCTGCATTCTTACAGCATGTTTTTTTCTCTCCTGTTTGCCTGTTATTTATTTTCGTCCGCAACAGCCTCCTTCACTTTGTTTCTCACCCTGCGCAGCTGATGCTCATACTGCCGGATACTCATTCCGAGCTTTCCGCTTTCCATTACATAAGTCCCGCCTTCGATCCATGCATCACAGACTTCCTTTTCTCTGACGCTCATCGTATCCCGCGCCGCAAGATAACGATCATACGCTTCATTGAACCGCATCCGGTATTCCGGAACGCTCATCATATCCTTTGACGCAAGCAGATTGCTCATTCCCGGCATTTCTTCATTGCATACATCCAGTGATTCTGTGTTCAGCATCATATACGAATTATTCTTAATCATCCTTCCTGCCTGCTGTTTTATCCGGTTTTTCAGCACAACCGCCGCGTATGTTCCGAATGAACAGTTCAGATCATCCTGATAGGTTTCGATCGCCTTCATCAGACTGACGAGGGCTTCGATCCTCAGATCTTCCCGGTAAGACCACAGTGACACATTCCTCTCAGATACACTTGTAATTCCATATTCAATCGTACCTTTCAGGCAGCCAATCAGTTCCTTCAGGGCTGTTTCATCATTCATCCGTATCATATAAATCAGTTCATTGAAGTTTTTCATAATGCCTCCGTGATGATTCAATCCTCCTGCACGTAATTGCGTGTACTCCCACTCTATCACCCCCTCCATCAGAAACTTTCCACATCTTTTCGGCCCTCTCCACAACTTTCGCGGTTTTATGCACAATCTGAAAACATATTATCCACACCCTGTTTTTCAGGCTTTCTTCCGCCTCAGACGCATTGCTCTGCGAGCAGATCTGCCCGTTCTGACCGCCGTGCTGTTTCAGACGGATCACTGTATTTTCGGAAAATGATGTTATTCTTGTAAGAGGAAACGTTCCATGCCGGATTGCGGATCGAATTGCGCAATCGCAGGAATGTACGAAGGAGGTAATTCGATATGACTGAAAAAGATCCGAATCAGTTTCACCCGTCCGGTTTTTCCAGCAGCGAACAATGTGAAGATGAAATAGAAACCCTGCATGAACAGCAGAGGCTGCTCGGCGAACAGCAGCAGGAACTGTACGCAAGCCTGCTGAATATCAGCCCGTCAAAGGAAAAGCGCTGGCATACGCGTAACGGAAAACCAAAGTCCGAGAACACTGACGAAGAATAATGAACTGCCTGCAGCTTCAGGCATACAGAAAAGAAGCGGTCTGACACCGGTTTCCTGTGATCGGCTAGCCGCTTTTTTTGATTTGAATATATCTGAAATCGGAAAATGCCGGCTCCTGATTCAGGTCTCCGGCATTTCCGTTTATTTATTACACTGAGCTTACTGCAGATTTCAGCTTAACGCATAGAATCCGATTCCTTCATCTCTCCAGCCGGCGGTGATGAGATAATCCCGTTCCTTTATATCTGCTGTGTAGTGATGTGCTCCGCATGCCGCATTCGGGTTGTACAGCCGGTACTGCGGTACGCCGGTTTCACTGTCTTCCGCATGGAAAGCGATGCCTTCATCAATCCATCCTGCTGTGATCAGATAATCCCGTTCCTTCGTGCTTTCAGTGTAATGATGATCGCCTGCGTTCGGATTATAGAGACGATAGACCGGGTGCTTTGAGCTGCGGGTATGGAAGGCAACGCCTTCATCCTTCCAGCCTGCCTGTACCAGCTGGTCCTTCTCTTCTTTATATGCGGTAAAGAAGTGTTCTCCGCTGTTCGGATTGTACAGCCGGTATACTTCCTGCGGCTTCAGCTCTTCCACGAT
>JAFYGX010000035.1 GCA_017543025.1 Solobacterium sp. | reverse complement strand
GGTCCATGGAAGCTTACAGAAGCTGATTCATAATCATGACAACCAGCCCGAAAGAAAACCCGTCCTGTACAGAACGGATTTTCATAGTGTGCATTCTTCATTTGTACATTTTCTGTTGACAACCCTTAGCGAGTTTTCTCTCCTTCTATGCTCATGACCGGAACAAGATTCCGGCATCTGTCGAAGTGTTCAAAATACTCCTCATCCATGAACGTGCCATTGGTGAAGATCGGAAACAGGATATGCGGAACCGTTCCTGCCGCTTCAATGACATCCCTTCTGAGCATCGGTTCACCGCCTGCCAGCAGGATGAAGCTGATGCCGAGATCATCGGCTTCTTCAAAGATGTTCTTCCATTCTTCTCCGCTCAGCTGACGTACCGGTTCACTGTCGGTTGTCGCATGGCTGCACCGGGAGTAACAGCCGGCACAGTGCAGATTGCACTTGCTGGTGATACTGGCAATGAGAAACGGTGGAATATGTTCTCCCGCATCTTCTGCTTTCCTGCGCTTTTTCGAAGCCGCCCTGCTGGAAGCCGCAAACCGGACCATGAACGCGCTCTCCCTGGGGTCCTTCAGGGTCGCTTTCAGCGCGTCGGAGACGACGCGTTCAACGCCCTTTGTCATATAATTCTGAATATCAAATTCTGCATCCATTCCTGTTTCCTTTCCCGCATCAGATCAGCCGATACAGCTTTTTTCCTCTGATGCGTCTGTCCAAACCTGTCTTATCCTACCGCGCAAATCCGTTTTCGGCTTCTGATATGCCCGAAACAGTTCATCCATGCCTGCAGACATATGCCCGCATATCTTCTCTCACGCCGCAGCACCTGTGTTCGTTCGCCGAGAACTTATTGTTAATTTCGCGATATTCCTTCTTGTTTCGTGAAGAAACCGTTATAATTCACATACAGGCAAAACCCGTTTCTGCTGTGGAAAACCGGCATTTCAAGATGCGTTTCTGCAGGGAGTGAAACTGCTTCTGCCGCAGCCTGATGTGAGGTATCGCAATGTTATATTCCAGTGCCGGACTGCTCGCACTGATCATTCATCTGATTATCAATCACGATGTTCTTTTCCGTACTTCCCGGACTGAGCTCTTCCCTGCTCACAGGTTTTACCGTGCGTTTCTCGTCTCGGTACTGTGTTATTACGGTGCCGACATCCTCTGGGGAATTCTGTATGAACGCCAGCTGATCACACTGACTTTTCTCGACACCGAGCTCTACTTTCTGACCATGGGATGCTCGATCCTGTTCTGGACCAGATATACGGTGGAATACCTTCAGGAAAACAACACCTTCGGAAAACTGCTCCGGCTGACCGGTCAGATTCTGTTTCATGCGCATAATTTACTGCTTGCCGCAAACTTCGTTTACCCGATCCTCTTTTCCTTTGACAGCCAGGGCGTCTATCATGCGGAAATCGGCAGATATGTCACTCTTGTTCTGCAGATCCTGATGTTTCTCATGACTTCCGTCTATGCGGTGGTCATTTCCTCACGAAGTCAGGGAACCCGGAAATTCCGCCATCGGACGATCGGTATTTCCAGCGCCGCAATGGCCGGCTTCTGCATTGCACAGGCACTCCATCCGTTACTGCCGCTGTATGCGATCGGCTGTATGCTTGCCAGCTGCGTACTGCACAGCTTCGTGCTGGAAAACGAAAAACAGGACTATCAGAACAGCCTTGAAGAAAAGCTGAAGGAAAGCATTCTGAACGGGAACTACTACGATCTTCTCACCGGTCTTCCGGGAATGACCTATTTTCTTGAACGGACAGAGAAACGGCGGGCTGACCTGCTGAAAAAAGGCGGCAGGCCGGCATTGCTGTATCTTGATCTCAGCGGCGTCAAATTCTTCAATCACCGCTACGGCTTTACCGCCGGCGACAAGCTGCTTCAGTCCTTTGCCGGATTGCTGAAACAGACCTTCGGGGAGGAAAACTGCAGCCGGTTCGGTTCCGATCACTTTGTCGTCTTTACCGAACAGGAAGGGCTTGAAGATACGCTGCGGGAACTCTTTCATACCTGGAAGACCCTGGATACACGCGATCGCCCGGCTATCCGGGCAGGAATCTACCTGGATGACGGAAGCACGGATCTTTCCACGGCATGTGACTGCGCAAAAACCGCCCGGGACTCCATCCGGAATACATATGTGTCCGATCTGCGCTTTTATGATCATAAAATGCTGGAAACCGCAGAACGGCGGCAGTATATCATCTCTCACCTCGATCAGGCGATGGAAGAAGGATGGATTCAGGTCTATTATCAGCCGATCATCCGCGCTGCCAGCGGCAGAGTATGCGATGAGGAAGCGCTTGCCCGCTGGATCGACCCGGAACGGGGCTTTCTTTCTCCGGCCGATTTCATTCCGATTCTGGAAGAAGCCAATCTGATCTACAAACTGGATCTTCATGTCATCGATCTGGTGCTGAAGAAGATGCATCAGCTTCAGTCCTCCGGCCTGTATCTGGTTCCGCAGTCGGTCAATCTCTCCCGTTCTGACTTTGACATGACTGATATGGTGGATACGATTTCCCGGAAAATGGACGCTTCCGGTCTTCCCCGCCATCTGCTCAGCATTGAGATCACCGAAAGCATTGTCGGATCGGATTTCGAGTTCATCCGGAGAGAAATCGACCGCTTCCGGGCAGCCGGCTTTCCGGTATGGATGGATGACTTCGGCAGCGGATATTCTTCGCTCGATGTTCTCTCCAACGTCACAGTTGATCTCATCAAGCTGGATATGCGGTTCATGCAGCAGTTTGACAGCACCGACCGGAGCCGGATCGTTCTCACAGAACTGATGAAGATGGCGATCGGTCTTGGCATTGACACCATCTGCGAAGGCGTGGAACGCAGCGACCAGATGGAATTCATGCGGGATATCGGCTGCACAAAACTGCAGGGCTACTATTACACCAAGCCGCTGCCGGTAAATCAGATTCTGGAACGGTATGAAAAAGGGATCCAGATCGGATTTGAAAATCCGCAGGAATCCGCTTATTTCGAGGCAATCGGCCGGATCAACCTCCACGATCTAGCAGTCATCGCACAGGAAGATGAACCCGATCTGCATCATTATTTCAATACCATTCCGATGGCTGTGATCGAAGTACACGACGGCTGCCTTCGCTTTGCCCGCACCAACCAGGCTTACCGGAATTTCATGGCTCAGACATTCCATATCCGGACAGCAGATTATACCGAAACGTATTCCAAACCCCCGGAAGGCCACGAAACGCCGTTCTTCCGTGCACTTCAGAAATTCTGCCGGGAAGGCGGCAGATCGATCATCGATGAAACGCTTTCCGATGGCACCGTCATCCACTTCTTCATGCGCAAGGTGGCATACAATCCGGTAACGGATACCTCCGCAGCCGTTGTTGCGGTACTGGCGGTCTCATCGGAACCATATAAAACTGCAGCGGATTAACTGCAGTTTTTCTCTGTCTCCTCTTACACCGCAGTCTTCCGGTATGCGGGAAACGGCTTCATTGCCGGGAGTCGCTGCGTTTTCTGCGGCGCATATACGCTTCATACGCCGGCTCGATCACTTCCCGCATGCGCTCATACCAGCCATGTTTATGAAACATGCATACAACCGGATCCGGCGCGTAATAATTCTGCGAACTGACAAGCGCATTCTGCCGGCAGCCTCCGTTGCAGCAGGAAACATATTCGCAGCTTCTGCACTGTTCATTTCCATCCCGCACATCCCCGACGATCGCTTCCGCATAACTCACATAGGCCGAATCATTCAACAGCAGAGACAGCGGCAGTTCCTTCAGATTCGGAAACCGGCCGGCCGACTCCGTGTCCGCCATTCCCATGCAGGGAGTCACCATGCCGTCCGCACCGATATAGAAGGACTTTTGCAATGTCTGACAGGCATAACTGCGGTCCGTTACGCTTCCTGTTTCCCCTACCGGAACAAGATCCCATACTTCATCTTCCCGCCGATACTGAAAGCATCCGCACAGCAGGACAGATACCGGCGCGTCATCTTCAAAATACTGCGGAATATAGTTCATAACCGCTTCATATGCTTCCTCTTCCGTCATCTGAAGCCCGCTCAGATCCCTGTCAGCCCACTCTCCCAGTCTGCTGATCGTACTGATCTTTACAGAGCGGACGCCGGTCTCTGCCAGAAACTTCACGGTTCTGCGTATACTTCCGGCATTTTTCTTATGCAGACACATGGAGACTGAGACTTCGTAACCGCGTTTCTGAAGCAGCCTCAGCGCCCGGACTGCCCGTTCTTCACTGCCTTCGACTCCGCGCAGAAAGTCATGGCAGCCGACTCCGTCAAAGCTCAGCTGAAACTGCGGATGTACCTTGCGGGCCTCCAGTTCATCAAGAAAGTTCTCATCGATCAGCCAGCCGTTTGTATAAATCGCACGGACCTGAATCTCCCGTTCGTTCAGCGCATCGATGATCGTCATGAAATCCTTCCGGATCAGCGGTTCTCCGCCGGTAATACAGACATGAAACACACCGCATTCCGCCAGCTGATCCGCAATCCGCAGGAGTTCTTCCTGAGAAGGAACGCCATGGCGTACATGCGGAGCGCTCATGAAACAATGCCTGCAGTTCAGATTACATGCGCCGGTCACAGACCATTGTGCTTCTCTGCGATAGGGAGCAGGATAGGTCCGGTACACCTGTTCTTCCTTCAGCAGCTGGCCTGGCTGAGCGATCTGAATCCAGCCGTTTTCGAGAAAGGACTTCAGATCCTTCTGTTCTGTTTCGCTCAGCGCTTCCGGATCAATGTCATGTGCTCCGTCACACTTCATCAGCAGAATAAACGACGAAATCCGCATACTCCGCACATCCATGGTTTCCGTATCCAGCAGGCACGCCGGTTTCCTGTTCCAGCCGCGAAACCGGTACTTCCGGTTCAAAACATATCGCATCCGCAATCCCCTTTCCAACTGCCAATCACTTAAAAACTCAGGAGATTCTCCTGAGTTTTCCTTCTTCCGACGGATGATTACATCTGTAATCCGAACTGTCAGGACAGCCCGTTAAGGTATTCATCCACGGATTCATCTATCGCAGAGCTTTTCAATGTTACAGCAGATTCATGCCTGCAGGGCAGATACCAGGCTGGGGGTCTGTACGCTCCTGCCGCTCGGATGTTTCTTCTTCCTCCTCACTTCCGGAACCGCCGCTTACCCTGTTCAGCTTCGCTTCCTTCATCTGTTCGAGTTTTTCAATCGCGTCATCCGTATTCTGTTTCAGTTCCTTCTCATTCATATTCATCGTCCCCTGTCTGTTTCAAAAAACCATACTCTTCCGGAACCCGCTCTGACCTTCCGGGATTTCTCTGTTCCAGAACATTATACGATATCCGCTCCGGATAACCACGCAATCCCCGTCCCCCGGAAAGACCACCGGACAGCCGGACTGTTTTTTCTCCTCTGCAATCCGGGCGTCTCGTTCCTTCGCCTCCTGAAACAGGCACACACGGATCCATGATCAGCCGGGTACAGAAGCCTGCGGCAATGGTCTTGCACAGGGGGAAGTGCTAAACTGTAAAAGGTCGTTATCTGGCTGCGCATGTTCAGCCGGAAACGGATGATGTTGCCGGGCTGCCGCAGAAAGGAACCTGTTCATGGATGAGAGTTCCCTTCTGTCTGTGTACAGATGCCATCAAACACATGTTACTTGCCTCAGGAGGAGCTATCTATGTCTGAACATTCCGGAAAACCCACATTAATGCAGGTTCGGGCAGGCCTTTCAAAACAGATTCTGATCACTGCAGGAATCATGTTCACACTGATTCTGCTGGTATATTCGTTCAATATTCCCAACCCGAATATGATTCTGATTGCCGGGCTTGTGCTCTGCTCCGCGCTGTTCGGATATGGCGGCGGAATTACTGCTGCGATCATCATGCTGGGGTATTCGCTTTATTTCTTCTCCGACAATCACAGCTTTGTCTCGTTCTCCCCGCGGAATGCGCAGAAAGTGCTCGTGTCTCTGATCGGCATCCTGGCGGACTTCATTCTGGTATGCCAGCTGAAAAGCGAGGAACTTGCGGCATTTGATCAGGTGGAACAGCTGACGGACGAGCTTCACAGAGAAAATCAGAAGCTTCATCAGATGTCTCTTACCGATGCGCTGACCGGATGCCGCAACCGGCTTGCCCTGCGGCAGGACTATAATTCCTTTCAGGGCAGAACCGTTTCTGTCGCAATGATCGATCTCAACAACTTCAAGGATATCAATGACAGCCTGGGACATGAGACAGGCGACCGGGTTCTGAAAGACACTGCCGCACTGCTGGCAGATACCTTCGGCAGAAACTGCTGTTACCGGTATGGGGGAGATGAGTTTCTTGTGATTGTCCCGGACTGTGATGAGAAAGAATTCGACCGGAAACTGGAAGAAGTCACCCGGTTGGGCGTAACGATCAGTGAAACCAGAAAGGAAACCTTCTCCGCCGGCTCCGTGCACGCTGCGATCAATGACAGCGTCAATCTGCGTGATCTGATCCGGGAAGCGGATGAAAAGATGTATCAGGTAAAACGGGGTGTCCGGGAGCCTGTCAATACAATACCGGATCTGCTGGAGGCAGACTCTCCTGCTCTTGAATTTACGGTAAAGGATATGAAGCAGTATCTGGATTCCATGGCCGGAAAATATGATCTGGCCCGCATCGTCGATCCAACGGAATGCCGGATTCTAGACCTGCAGGAGGACGGTACCGTCAGCGGTACCCGGAACTGTTACAGCATCTGGAATTCGAGTCAGCGTTGTCTCAACTGCTCCAGCGCAATGGCAGGCCGGACCGGCTGTCATCAGACCAAGGCGGAGGAGTTTCAGGACCAGCTGTATTATATTCAGTCCACCCCTGTTGCGCTGAAACTGCCGGACGGCAGTAATTATGATGCGGTTGTCGAACTCGTTCAGATTCAGAAAGACACGGAGCTTCATGGAAATGAGAGGGAACAGGAGAATATCGGTTCGAGAGCTGCACGTTATTTTGCCCAGCATGACAGTATGACCAATGTGCTGAATGCAGAGGCATTCTATGAACTCTCGCGGGAGCGGATCCAGTCTTCTCCTTCTGTCAGATGGGTCATGATCACCTCCAATATCATGAACTTCCGTTTCGTCAATACGCTGTTCGGCGATCAGAAAGGCAATGAGGTTCTGATCCGCACTGCCGCGCTGCTCAGAGGCATATCGGAGCGGGCAGAAGGCCTTTGCGGAAGACTCGGCGGCGATCAGTTTGCGCTCCTCCTTCCAAAGGACCGTTATCGGGAAGAATCGCTGCTCAATACGGAAAAGATTCTCGCAAACGCATTCAACACCGGTATGTATACCTTCTGCCTTCACTTCGGCGTCTATGAGGTAGAAGATGAGAATGCACCGGTATCCGTCATGTGCGGCCGGGCAAATTCCGCTCTGCGCACGATCCGGGAAAATCTCTCGGTCTTTGTCGCCTATTTCAATGAGGAAATCCGTCATAAGATCATGCTGGAACAGACGGTCATCAGCGGCTTTGCGGAAGCTCTGAAGGAAAACCAGTTTCATATGTACCTGCAGCCTGTCGTTACCGAAGACGGCAAAGCGATCGGAGCGGAGGCACTGGTACGCTGGCACCGGCCGGACGGAACCGTTATGATGCCGGGCGATTTCATTGAGACACTCGAACGCGCCGGGCTGATTCAGAAGCTTGACTGCTATATGTGGGAGCTTGCGGTAAAACAGCTGAGCGAGTGGAAGAATACCGAATGGGACCCGCTCTGGATCTCGGTCAATCTCTCGGCAAGAGACTTTTACAGCATCGATGTCTATCAGACACTGACCGGACTGGTGGAGCGTTATAGTGTCGATTACAGCAGGCTGCGCATTGAGCTTACGGAAACCGCCCTGATGACGGAGCCGAAAAAGAGCTGCAGAGCTGTCAGAGCACTGCGGGAAAAAGGGTTTATCGTTGAGATCGACGATTTCGGCAAAGGCTATTCCTCGCTTGGACTTCTGAAGGAAATTGAAGCAGACGTCCTGAAGATCGATATGAGCTTCGTGCAGGAAGTCGAAACCAGAGCCCGCAGTTCCGCAATCCTGCAGGCGATCATCTGGCTTGCGCAGTCACTGGGAATGGACGTCATTACCGAAGGCGTGGAAACCGAACGGCAGCTGAATCACCTGACAAAAATCGGCTGTCCGCATTTCCAGGGGTATTACTTCAGCCGTCCGCTTCCGCTAGAATCATTCCTCAAAACCTACAACGGAGATCAGATCTCTGCCTGACATTCTGTTTCTGAATGGGCTGCTAAAAACCTCAGGTTCGAAAATCAGGGGCCATAACAGCTCTTTTTATGCTGTGTTTTTCCGTTCGGCATAATCAAAGAAGGCTACGAAGCAGCGTTGAAACTCTGATCTTCTTTCATACAGAAAAATGATCCATCACAATCCTCCCCTTGCGCATAATACCTTATGCCGGGGGGAGGATTTTTTCTGTCAGATTCTCCATATAAGAAAAGACACTGAGATGCAGTAAATAATGAATGTACCCGAAAATAATGAAATACCCGCGGCAAGCCTCAACCGTCCGCTGCTATCGCGATGCGGCCGGGGTTTCTGACCCGCTTCGCGCTCCCGACGACTGCATCTTCAGAAACCGCTGTTCATACGAACCTTGTGTACCCTGGTTCTTCACATATTCCCGGATGACACTTTCATTCGTATGCTTCCCTGCTTTGCTCACAAAATACCCGTGACTCCGGAATTCTCCTCCTCAAAGCTGTTTCTTTACTTCCTGGTGCCCGGCAAACACGCCTGCTGCTATTACTGCGCGACGGTATTCTGCCTGAAGAATGCTCGACGTTCCCAAAAGTACACTAAACCCCTGGGTATTTCACCAGAGGTTTTTTTACAGGAAGCTTTTTATCTCATAATCCGGCCATCATACAAAAACATGCGATCTTCTGACCGCATGTGTTCGAATCATTCATGAATCTGCCCCGGCCGGGCTCCGCTTAATTCCGGTTGTAGGCGTTGATCAGCCAGTCGTCTGTCGGGTAAGAATGTCTGCAGGCAGAGCAGTAGAGCTGATTACTCTCCGCACACTTCCATACTTCAAGACCGTAATGTATGACATGATACCACGCCTGCAGATGCATGCCGCATTTCGGGCATCTTGCCTGGCCGTGTCCCGTCTTCAGACTTCTATCCTTAACACTGTAATATACATTCGCATACATACGGTAATATTTGACTTCTTCGGGGGTCGAACCTCCGCTTGCGCTCTTCAGATCCTCTTCGGAGAGCTTAGTCATTTCAGGTTCATTCCGTCCGCTCTCATTCATGATTTCGTCGTTTGCTGTTTCACCCATAACGGTTATCTCCTTTTTCTGTTTTCACCCACCCTGTGACCGTTTTTTTGTTTCCAGAGAGATCCATCCTTTCGCTGACTTCAGAAGCCGGATCTCTGTCTCTGTTGGATATGGCCAATCCGCAGTTCATCCTTCTCGGAATCTGAATCCGAACTGCAGAAGAAAAAGCGGTTCGTGTTCAGTCAGAAACAGACCGATCCGTTTCCTGCACTGAAGCAGATTTCTTTTCCGCACAGAACGTTCCCTTCCGGTACAGACGGCTCAGCAGAAACACAATCATCAGGATACAGAGTACGGTCATACAGATACACCCTTCATAACCACAGACTCTGTCAAAGAAGAAATCCTGCGTTCCGCCTGAGCCGCTGATCAGCGCCAGCGAGCCTGGCTCTTCGCTGTTCGGAACACCGAACAGAAACACCTGTGCATAATTCCATCCGGTATGAAAACCGGCAGTGAGCCAGAAATTACCGTTCCACTTCATCAGCAGATACAGCACAACGCCTGGCAGAAACACATTCAGACAGAACAGGGTATGAAATCCCCACGCAAGTCATTGAAACTATGATGGAAAATGAAAAGCGTCCCGCTGACAGATGCGATTGTATCCCATTTCCTGCTTCCTTCCAGCACCGCCGGAACATATCCCCGCAGCAGCTCTTCTGCCGTACACTGTATGAATACAGACAGAATCACCGGAATGAGCCAGATCGAAAACGCATTGTACTGTAACGAGATGGTTCCCGTAACACTGCAGAGAATGGTCAGAATCAGTATTCCTGCAGTCCCGATCAGACAGCCCGCCATTATAGATCAGAAGCTCCGCCGGTGCGATAAACAGCAGACTGGACTGAACGTTTTTCCGGAACACATCGGATGGTCTGAAAATCTCCTGCATATGCTTAACTCCCTCTTACGGTTCTGACGAATTATATCAATGCACAGAAGCCGTATTCCATTACACACTTCATCTGACGCTCCAGTAATTCCGCTCCGCTTCCAGCGTCGTTTCTTCCCGATGCCCTGGCAGCACCCGATAATCCCCTTCAAACGCTTCCAGCATCCTGCGGATGGATGCGATCAGCTTCTTCTCATCTCCTCCGGGAAGCGTTGTTTTTCCATGCCCGCCTTTCATAAGCGTATCACCGGTAAAAATCACCCGTTCCGCCACCAGCGCCAGCGAACCGTCCGTATGTCCGGGCATTCCGTAAAACCACAGCTCCAGCTCATCCAGCCATAGTTCATCTCCTTCCTGAACCAGAAGATCCGGACGGAACGGATGAAACGGCGTTTTCACATATGGCCGCTCATTGATCCATTCCGGATGAACAAGCCGGTCTGCGTCCGTCTTCGAAATGATTACCGGTACCGAAAATCGGGTTCTGACAGCTTCCAGAGCCAGCACATGATCCGCATGTCCATGCGTAATAAAGATGTATTTCAGACTGACCCCGCTTTCTTCAATCCAGTGGATCAGTGTTTCAGCCTCATCTGCCGGATCAATCAAAACCGCATTGTTTTTCTCCGAGATCAGAAGATATACATTCGTTCTGCACGCTCCGATCACCGTTCGCTCTATCCGCATAAATGCACCTCCTGTACTGCATCTTACCAGCGAACTGCTTCAGAATACTCAGAAATATCCCCACTGGTACAAAGCAGCCCCGCATCCAGCAATTCTGTCAGTACAGCAGTTCAATCTTCTGTTTCCGGCAGAAGTCTTCCCATTCTTTTCCGGGATCCTGATCGGTAATCAGAATATCCACTTCCGACAATTCCATCGACTGATAGAAGAAATGTGTATCAAATTTGGTATGATCCGCAAGCAACACCAGTGTTTCACAGTTCTGACGGAAGGCTTTTTCCAGAAACAGCTCCGTATCCCGCATGACCGTCAGCCCCTTTTTCCGGTCGATCCCGTCACAGCTGATCACTCCGTATCTGGCAAACCGGCGGGATACAGACTCCACAACATCCGGTCCGTAAATACCGTCATCTTCATAGGTATAATGCCCGGCCGGGATATATACATTCGCATTCGGGTTCTGTCCGATCACCTGAGCCATCGTCATTCCATTTGTCAGCACCTGCACATGCAGTTCCGGGTTGATCTGCCGGACCATCGCAAGCGTTGTGCTGCTGGAGGAAATAAACAGCGTATCTCCGTTTTCGACAAGCCCAGCCGCAATATTGCCGATGATCAGCTTTTCCTGATAACAGTTCTTCTCCCGCAGGATAAACGGCGGAATCTGTGTTCCGATCTGGTTATAGGATGCGCCGCCATGGGTGCGGGTCAGCGCACCTTCCTTTTCCAGTGCCGTGAGATCTCTTCGAACGGTCGGAAGACTGACATACAGCTCCTTTGCCAGCTCTTCTGATGTGACATATCGCTTCCGCTCAAGCAGCGCAAGAATCTGCTGTTTCCGCTCTTCAGGTACCATACTTCCGTTCCTTTCAGATTCGTTCTTCCCTGCAGGCCTCCGTTACGGACGGAAGCATAAACGGACGGATGGTGCTCCGTACTTCCTGCAGAAATCCGCCGTCAGAGACCGGTTTCTTCTGCACATTCCGGCCAAGGACCTCCATGATCATCGGCAGATTCATCCCGCAGAGATATTCCGTTCGATCCGCCAGGCCCATGGTGCTGATCACATAGGACGCATAGGTCAGAGGGCTGCCGCCCAGAAGATCCGCAAGCACGGTCAGCGTATCGTCACTTCCGACTACTGAGAGCACCTGCCGGAGTCGCTCTGCGTATTCTGCAGACCCCATTCCCTCCTCGATACATGCATGAAGCAGATCGCTCCGCTCGCCGAGAAAAAACGCAGTCAGAGTCTCATGCATTGCCTGTGCAACAGTTCCATGGCTTACAAGAAGAACGTAATTCATACTTATACCTCCGCCGTTCTGTATGCCTGAAGCATAGTCTATGATCTATTCAATCACAATATGCGGCGCAGATATTGAGTAACGATCAGATTATCGCATATTTATGATCGTTTACGATCACAAGCAATCTGTCCAAACGAAGAATGCCGAACCATCCGATTCCCATCGTGCGGTGTCTTATAATAAGCAGTAGACATCCGGAACCAGAGAATAAGGAGGCTGACGATAATGAACAGACTGTTGCAGGAATGCGAAGAACTCTATGACAGAATCGTTTCGCTGCGAAGAGAAATCCATGCCAGTCCGGACCTCGGCATGGAATGCTCGGAAACCATTGCGCGTATTACGACAATGCTTTCCGAAGAAGCAATTCCCTTTACCGTAACCGAACACGGCGGAGTGGTCGCTTCCGTCACCGGAACATCAGGCCCTTCTGACTATGTGATTCTTCTGCGCAGCGATATGGATGCCCTGCCGCTGAACGAAGAGACCGGGTTGGAATTCGCTTCGAAGATTCCCGGCCGCATGCATGCCTGCGGACATGATATGCATACAGCGATCATGGCAGGAGCCGCCATTCTTCTGAACCGGCATCGTTCAGACTTTGCGGGAAGTGTGCGTCTGCTGTTTCAGCCGGGCGAGGAAATCTCTGAAGGCGCTGCCAGGATGATTGAAGACGGCGTAATGGAAGGCGTATCCATGGTATACGGGCTGCATATGGATCCGCTTGCCCCTGCCGGTATTCTCCGGCTGAAAGCAGGGCCGGACTGGGCGGCTGTAGACCGTTTTACGATTACCATTCACGGAAAAAGCTCGCATGGTGCGATGCCGCATAAAGGGGCGGACGCAACCGTCGCGGCCAGCGCAGTACTTCAGGCCATTCAGACAATCGTTTCCCGGGCATCCGACCCGATATCTCCGCTTGTGATTACAGTCGGAACCCTCCGGTCCGGAACCACCTGGAATATCATTTCCGATCTGGCTGTGATGGAGGGAACCTGCCGGTCCTTCGATCCGGAACTATATGATCAGATACCGTCACTGCTTGAACGTGCAGTTACGGAAATTCCGAAGGGATACGGCTGTACGGGAGAGCTGAAGCTCATCCGGAAGACGCCCCCGCTGCAGAATGATCCGGAAGTATATGAACTTGCCCGTTCTTCTGCCGTTAAGGTGCTTGGAGAAGCACGGGTACAGACAGCAGAGAGAGAAATGATCGGCGAGGACTTTGCCTGTTTCCAGAAGTATGCCCCGGTATGCTTTGTACATCTCGGCGGCGGCGCGGGCAGACCGCTGCACAGCAGTCAGGTCATTTTTCAGGAAGAATCCATCAAAGCCGGCATGGCTGTCGAAGTGCAGTTCGCACTCGATGCCCTGAATGCTCTGAATCAGAATTCCTGAACCTCCGGCAGAAAACCCCCGGCTCAGATGCCCGGGGTTCTTCTTTTCTGTCTGATTCCTTCCCGCAGCCCCTTACAGCGTGGCTCTTGAGAATTTCAGAAATGTTTCATAATCTGCTTCATTCTGATCCGCATATGCTCTGGCATACCCGGTCATCGCCGTTTCAAAGCTGTCGTTTTTCCCGAGATACCCGGCGATCGCATGCCGGTCGCCTGTCTTTG
>JAFYGX010000266.1 GCA_017543025.1 Solobacterium sp. | reverse complement strand
TTGAGCCGGATGAAACGCTGGTTTATGAAGAGGAATACGATGCGGATCAGGACCTGCAATACGAATCACTGATGGAAACGACAGATGATCTGCCGTTTTAAGGCAGCTGCCGTGTATCCCGCTGATTTCTGAAAACACAAAGCACTATTGTGAAAGAAACGCAAATATTTTCGGAAAAATATTTCGGAAAATGATTGACATTCTTTCGTTTCCTGCGTAAACTTCACTTATCGAAAACGCGCAAGGGTGTGCAGAGCCCGGGCGCGTTTTTCTGTTTCGGGGAAGGGAGGAAACAGGTATGACATATTCGGCTTCAAATACGATCTGGGTTCTGCTGGGGACAGCACTGGTCTTCTTCATGCAGGCGGGCTTCGCAATGTGCGAAGCGGGATTTACCAGAAACAAAAACACCGGAAACATTCTGATGAAAAACCTGATGGATTTCTGTATCGGCACACCGCTCTACTGGCTGTTCGGATTCGGAATCATGTTCGGAACCGGCACGGCATTGTTCGGCTGGATTGATCCGTTTATCATGAAGGACTATGCGGCAGTCCTTCCGGAAGGCGTACCGCTCTGGGCCTATGCGATTTTCCAGACCGTCTTCTGTGCAACTTCGGCGACGATTGTCTCCGGGGCGATGGCAGAGCGCACGAAATTCTCTGCCTACTGTATATACTCGGCAGCGATTTCCCTGTTCATCTATCCGGTGTCGGGACACTGGATCTGGGGCGGCGGCTGGCTGGCCTCCCTTGGCTTCCATGATTTTGCCGGATCGACGGCGGTCCATATGGTCGGCGGAGTATGTGCACTGATCGGAGCGAAAATCCTCGGCCCGCGCATCGGCAAATACGACAAGGACGGAAAGCCGCGTGCGATTCTCGGCCACAACCTTTCCATTGCGGCACTTGGTGTGTTCATTCTCTGGTTCTGCTGGTTTGGATTCAACGGCGCCTCCACGGTCGGAATGGACAGCGATTCCCTGATCGAATCGGCGAGCCTTGTCTTCTTCAACACCAACCTGTGTGCCGCGGTTGCGACATTGGTAACCATGTTGTTTACCTGGGCGAGATACGGCAAGCCGGATGTATCGATGACCTTCAACGCATCGCTTGCGGGGCTCGTCGGTATTACGGCAGGCTGCGATGCGGTGAATCCGTTCGGAGCCGCAGTGATCGGCGTTATCTGCGGGTTTGTGATTGTACTGGCAGTGGAATTCTTCGATAAGGTCGTCCGGATTGATGATCCGGTCGGAGCGATCTCCGTGCATGGGGTATGCGGCGCGCTTGGAACCATTCTGACCGGATTCTTCGCAACCGGCGTTTCTACCATGAAGGGTCTGTTCTACGGCGGCGGCTTCCGGTTTCTCGGCGTTCAGTGCCTTGGCGTTTTGTCCACGATTGCCTGGACTGCCGTTGTCATCACCGCGGTGTTTGTTCTGATCCGCAATACGATCGGTTTACGGGCGGATGCGGAAGATGAAATCATGGGTCTTGACCGCTCCGAACACGGCCTTCCTTCCGCTTACTCCGGATTCTCAATCACAGCGGATGCGTATACCCCGGAAACAACAGAGCCAAAACCCGAACCGATCATCAGCCATCCAGAGCCAGTCAGCGAACCGGTCTATGTTTCACAGCGGCCTGCTCACCCGCATCTGTTTTCCCGGGTTCAGATCATCTGCCGTCCCGGCAGCCTGGAGAGTCTCGAGAAGGCGATGAATCAGATCGGAATTACCGGCATGACGGTAACCAATGTCATGGGATACGGGGCTCAGAAGGGAAAACCGGAATATTATCGTGGTACTCCGGTTGAGGTAACCCTGCTTCCCAAGGTGCAGGTGGATATTGTTGTCAGTGAGGTTCCGGTATCCAGGGTAATTCAAACTGCGATGAATGTATTGCGGACCGGTCATATCGGAGACGGAAAGATCTTCGTGTACGATGTGGAGAATGTGGTTCGTGTCCGCACCGGAGAAAAAGGATATGATGCCCTGCAGGATGAATAATCCCTGTTTCTCAGTATCGCATCCTTACTCTCTCACGGTTCAGTGCATCACATAACAGAAAAAGGGCTGTATTCGGGTCCGGTGTTCAGAATTTCATTTCTGAATCCTGAAGCTCGTTACAGCCCTGATTTTTACTTCTGTAATAAATGGTGAGATCTGACTGAATCTGAGTCAGCTCAGGCACCGTATTTTTTATTCATTCGTTCGATGAAGTCGTTGTAGGCGACGTAGTTCCAACCCCAGTTCAGCTCTTCCGAAACCTTCATAAACTCATCCTGTTCTTCTGGCGTCAGCGTTTCCAGAGTCCATTTTCCTCCGGAGATTTCAAGAATCTTTTCATCGTTAATCTTATTTTTCGGATCCATCATTTTCCTCCTTTTATGCAGTATTTCCCTGCTTCATTTAAGTATATGTTCCAGGAACAGGATATCCATCGGGCTGTAAAGCAACCTCGAAAAATCTCGAAACAGTCAATGCTGTCCAGCGCTGATTCTTTGACGGAAATTCAGCAAGGCGCTTGTATTCCATGCGTGCAAGGTCTGAAAGAGAACAATATGATATTCTGGAAAACAGAGCGTCCGCATTATTCTGCGGATTATATTTCCTGAACTGGTCAACCTGAGGGATAATAAAACCATCTTCAGCATTAACCGGTTTCATTCTGCGTAAAAATCCGCAGGCGATAAATCAGATCGGAATACCCGGAATGACGGAAGCCAATGCCATGGGATACGGGAGTCACAAAGAAAAAACCGGAATACTGCTTCGGTGCTCCGGATCTTGGAGCCATGGTTTCAAGGGTGCAGGCGGAACTTGCCGTCAATGAGGTTCCGGTATCCGGGGGGATTCGAACTGCAGCGGATGTATTGCGGACTTGTCAGATCGAAGACAGAAAGAGATTCCTGCAAGGTGCCTGGAATGTG
>JAFYGX010000265.1 GCA_017543025.1 Solobacterium sp. | reverse complement strand
TGCAGCTTCCGGCACAGGAAAAATGTTCCTTAACGCTGACCTATCTGATGTATATGGCGCAGCGAATGATACGCTGCCATTTGGAAAAACAGTTTATCTGCAGCAGACTGTTGAGTGAAGAATGGATATTCAGAATCAGGACAGACATGATTGCCGAAACGGATACCGGGATTTCTGTACAGTGAAGCGGCGTATTCAGGATGCTTTTTTGAACCACTGTGCACGAGCCGACAGGGGATGCGCAGCACGTCGTGAATTCTGAATTGAAAGTGTCTTTTCTGTATCCTTCCGAATATCTGTGCGCCGATCTGTGTCCATATTGACACTTGCAAATACAGCTCCGTATGCGGCTTCAGATAAGGCTTTTCGGCAGTATATGCAACTGCAGGCTAGTGAACCGGATGCGGCTTTCTGGTTTTCGGAGGCGGCAGAATTCACAAAAAAATCTTTGAATACTGTTGGCGAAACGGAGGGGATATGGTATTGTAAGTAAGCTTTTGTGCTGGGGTGTTCGCATCTCCTGCGGCAAACTCGGCATGAAAGGGCATATGATGCAAAAGGAGAAAATGAAATGCTTGAAAAGGAAACAAAGGAACGGATTGTTAAGGAGTTTGGACGTAAGGAAGGCGACACTGGTTCTGCAGAAGTACAGGTTGCTATGCTCACAGAGCAGATCAACCGTCTGACAGTTCACATGAAGGCCAACAAGAAGGACTACAGTTCCAACCGCGGTCTTCTGAAGATGGTTGGCCGCAGAAAGAATCTTCTTGAGTACCTGAAGAAGAACGATGTTAACCGTTACAGAGATCTCGTTAAGAAACTCGGTCTGAGAAAGTAATTCATGATCCGGAAAAAGACAGAATCAAAATTCTGTCTTTTATTTTTTGATTTTCGTTTTTATAATTATTCATCATGCGCGGCATAGTAAAAATGACAGCGAGACTGATCCAAAAGTCTCCGGGAAGATTTCTTTCACTGATTGCAATTGTTCTTCTTGGAACGGCATTTTATATTGGCGTCTCATCTGTCAGTACAGTAATGTCGAGTTCTGTAAACAAGTATGATGATGAACACAATCTGAAAGATATTACCATTTATTCCAACTACGGATTTGATGATGCGGATGTAAAGGCGGTCAATGAACTGGATTCTGTTGAACTGGCAGAGGGCGGAAAATTTGTTGACCTCTTTACCAGTGATGGCGGAAGTCAGGTGATGACGAGAGTTCATTCCTTTTCGGATGATTCACAGATCAATCACTTTGTTCTTCGTTCCGGACGCCTTCCGGAAGCTCCGAATGAGGTGCTGGCGGATAACGGCTCCATGATGGTAAAGGGATATCCTGTCGGTACTGTGCTGTATCTGACACGTCCGGATAATGATGTTGGTGATTATCTGAAGATGGATGAAGTTACCGTTGTAGGTACGATTGACACGCCGCTGTATCTGAATGCGACCCGTGAAGCAAGTACGATTTCCAACATTTACCTCCGGATGTTTCTCTATATTCCGGATGACGCATTTGTGAATGATTATTACACCGAAATGAATGTGCTGATCAAAGACGGGAAGACCTATGACGAATTCTCGGAAGCATACCGGCAATACAGTTCGAAAATCAAAAAAGAGATTGAAACAGTTGCTACAGATCAGAAATACGATCGGTACAATGAAATCCGCAATGATGCAATGACACAGTATCAGGAAGGTGTGGAACAGTACGAGGCGGGTCTGAAGGAATTTGACGAAGGCATCGCTGCTGCAGAGAAGGAAATTCATTCAGCAGAAAAACAGCTGAATGACGGATGGAACAAAGTCTATGCCGGAAGAAAAGAACTGCAAAATGCACAGGCATTGCTGGAGCAGGGCAAAGATGATGCAGTAAAAGAGCTGGAAGAAGGCCGCCGGAAACTCGATGAGGGTTATGCACAGCTGGCAGCCGGAAAAGCAGAGTTCGCGGAGCAGGAAGAATTTGCATTATCGATGCGCAGGCAGCTTACAGATGCACAGTATCAGCTGAATCAGCCACTGCTGAGTCCCGGCTTTTCGTTAAAAAATGTTCTCAGCTATGTGAATGAACCATGCCGCAGCAATATTGAGCAGCTGCTTCTGGTCAGCGGAATTGACCCCGGTACCATTACCGTTCAGGGTGTGCTGGACCGGATGGACTATCTGGTTAATCCGGAAGCGATTGCTGTAATGAATGCGACAATTAATGACATCATGGCTCCGAGAATTGAATATGTTGCGGTAAGTCAACCGCTTCTGGATTTAAACTATGAAACAGAGCAATCCCCTTATTCGGGTTTCACGGATGTTCTGTACGAAGATGGGGAAGAAGTTCCGGAAGATGACGTTGTTGTTCCGATTGACGACAGCTATGTGTATGAAGAATCAGAAGAGGAAGTACTTTATGAAGCGATCGAGGTTTATACACCGGTGAGCTTCTGGGAACTTTCTGATTTGATGTCTTCTCAGAATGAGACCTTTGCGACCCTTGCCGCAATGTCGGATGTCTATGATTTAGAAGTTCATGCCGGAATCGAGATGATCAATGTGCTCGCTGATTCAATTGTGGCTGCGAGAAGTGCGTTGTATGCGCTTGTTTACCAGCCGCTTCCGGACAGTATCTCCCTCTCATTTCTGGAAAGCTTTCAGCCGGATCTGAAAGAAGTCCGGGCAGAGCTTGACCTTGGGGAGAATGCAACGCTCGGAGATCTTCGACGGGCAATCTCAGACAGCATTGCACAGATTGATGATGCGCTTGAGATGGGAAGAGAACAGATTGCGGCAGCGGAAAAAGAACTGATGGATGGCGAAGTAGCTCTTACCGAAGGCTGGCAGGTTTTGCATCAGAGAATTGCCGACGGCCAGGCAGAAATTGACAGCGGCTGGGATACGCTTAAAAAGAGCGTCCGTCAGCTGAACGAAGGACAGCGTGAGCTGGATTCCGCAAAAGCAGAATTTGATACGGAAAAGAAAGCAGGGCAAGAAAAACTTGATTCGGCAAAAGCGGAACTGGATTCCGGACTCGAACAGATCAATTCCATGGCGGAACCGGAGTGGATGGTTCTTGACCGCACTCAGCATTACGCATCGGAAACCTATCGGGGAACGATCGAAGAGATGACAACAATCGCAAGTATCTTTCCGGTCTTCTTCATCGCAGTTGCTGCGCTGGTATGCATGACTACCATGACACGTCTGATCAGTGAACAGCGGGGACAGATCGGAACCCTGCGCGCTCTGGGGTACGGTGGCGGAAAGGTATCGTTCATCTACCTGTCCTATTCGGCAGTTGCCGCTCTGATCGGATGCGTTCTTGGAACCATAATCGGACTGATGGTTTTCCCGATTATTATCTACAATACGTGGAAGATGCTTTATATCCTTCCGGAAATGAGTCTTGAAATTCCGTGGAAGCTGATCTTTCTCTGCACGCTTGTATTTGTCGGAATGATGGTGGGTGTAACCGGATGGGTTCTGTTTGATGATATCCGTCAGGTACCTGCAGTTATCATGCGTCCCAAGAGTCCGAAACTCGGAAAGGATATTCTGCTTGAGAAAATCAGATTCATCTGGGATAAAGTGACATTCTCATGGAAAGTCACCATACGGAATCTGGTTCGTAACAAGCAGCGGGTTCTGATGACGGTGCTTGGCGTAGCAGGGTGTTCGGCACTGCTTGTAACCGGATTCGGAATCAACGATTCTGTCAGTAAATTTGTTGATCTCCATTTCACTCAGATCAAGAAGTATTCCGTATCTGTCAGCGTCAGTGATCCGGAATATCTGAAAACTGCAGAAGACTATTTCGGCAAGCTGGAAAGCACGCAGTCAATGCTTCGCGGTACAGGATATTCTTCCGCGGTTGATGTGCCGGATAAGCTTGAAGATGTTGCTTACGTTACGATCATGAAAGATGAGGAAGCCCTGCGCACGCTGTTTACTGTTCGTACACGAGTCGGACATCACGAAATTCCGATCGAAGACGGCAGTGTGATCATCAATGAAAAATTAGCAGAAAACTACGGGCTGAAGAAAGGTGACAGCATTCGTGTGGAAGGACAGGATGGTTCCAAAGCATATGTGCGGATCGGCGGGATCATGGAATATTACGTTTTCCATGGAATTCTGATGACCGAAAAAACATATCAGGAAACATTCGGAACTTTACCGGTTCAGAACACACTGTTCATCATGAATGATAAGACGAAGGAATCAAAAGATGAGATTGAGGCAGCAGCCACCCTGGAAGGTATTACGGAAGTGAATTACGATCAGCCTACGATCGACAACTTTGCGACAATGATCAAGGGCATCCGGGCAGTAACAATTGTTCTGATCGTTTCTTCCATGGGACTTGCATTTGTTGTGCTGGGAAATCTTACAAATGTTAATATCTCAGAACGTATGCGCGAGATCGCTACGCTGAAAGTACTGGGATTCAGAACAAATGAAGTTGAGAATTACATTTACAAGGAGAACAATGTACTGGTTCTCATAGGCGCACTGATCGGCTTGCCGGTCGGAACATTTCTGGCGAACTATATCATGCTGCAGGTTGAACTTTCAAATATCATGTACGGCCGTGTAGTAAAACCGATGAGCTATGTTTACAGTGTGATTCTGACAATTGCATTCGGTCTCTTTGTAAACTGGATGATGCGTCCGAAATTACGCGATATTCAGATGGTAGAATCACTGAAGAGCGTAGAGTAACTGATGCATACAGATGCCGGACTGAAAACAGCATAATGCTTTGCGGCCGCAGCGGATCATCTGTAAGAACAGTTATCCGTGCTGACGCTTTCAAATTACTGATGAGGAAGAACCGGAATTACAGACAAGTCCGGATTCGCTGATCTGAAAGTGAAAAACAGCATGCCTGTTCTGAAGGGTATATGCGTTTTCGGCGGCTGGTGGTTCTTATCGAAGCGGACGCACTCTGCAATAGAGAAACGGATGGATAAAGACAGAATCGGATGGCGTCAAAAAACCGTAATTACTGAACGCGCTGCCGGCAATGCGCAAATAATTCAGGTTATGTATGTTCGGGCATCAGTCTGCCGTATTCCGTTACAACACACAAAGAGAGGCTGTGTCCGGCCAAAGAAGCTAGCCGGCCGGCTGAAGTGAACGATATCGGTTTCTGACTTCAGGTTTGTCTATTCTTGTTTTGTGATGAACCGGTGCCTGCGTTAATCCTGGTGTATAAACTGCTCTGTTTTTGATAACTGTCTGTTTTATCAGTAAGCCTGAACTTCTTGTTCTGACTGGATTCTGTACCTGGAGAGACGGTTCTATATGAATGCGTCTGTCCATTGCATCGGCCCATTGCGTCAGGGTGATAACAGCGATGCAGCTGACTTGAATCTGACGGATGAATCCTCCATAATATATGCAATGGAGGATTTCAAAGATAATGAAAGAATTTAAGGTATATCGCTGCACGAAGTGCGGAAAGATTCATGTTGAAGTGAACGGCAGTGCATGTCCGACCATGTGCTGTGGTCAGGAAATGGTTCTGCTCAAAGCCAATACCACGGATGGTGCGGCTGAAAAGCATGTTCCGTCTGTCACAAGAGATGGTCAGAAGGTTATCGTGAATGTCGGATCGGTTGATCATCCGATGCTGCCGGAACATTACATCATGTTTGTTGCGCTTGAGACTGCATCCGGAATTTCTCTGAAATATCTGAATCCGGGTGAAGCTCCTCATGCAGAATTCCTTACCGAAGACGATGCAAAAGCAGTTTATGAATTCTGCAATCTGCATGGTCTCTGGAAAGCAGAGCTCTGAGCAATTCAGTTTAAAAAAGGGGCTGCAGCGGGTATCCGGGGAACAGGCTGATTCCTGTACCGGGGCTGCAGCCTCTTTTATTTGGCGATCCAAATTTGTCCGGGGTGGCCGGAATTTCACTGCGAGATAACTCGGGGTAAGTTACACCCCATGACCGTTTAGAATATGTGAAATTTCAGAAG
>JAFYGX010000264.1 GCA_017543025.1 Solobacterium sp. | reverse complement strand
CATTTCCGGTATAGAAATGTTCACCGGAATTCGGGTTATACATGCGGAACATATGTACTTTGCCGGATTCCGGAGTCGGTGTCGGCGGAACCGTGGGCTCCGGTACAGGGGTTGCTGTAGGGACAGGCGACGGTGTCGGATCCGGTTTGTCGGGCGAAATGTCCGCAAGGTAAGCTGCCACAAGTTTCTCATAGTCGTCCACTGATAAGGCACCATCTAACTGAAACGAAGTGAACACCTGCCCATGTGCAATGTCATACATGCAATTCTTTTTTGCAATCGCAAAACCGGTTGCCTCATAACTTCTCTGGCAGATGTTTCTGTAGTGACCGGTGCCAATCTGTTCCCCGGATTCGTATAATTCTTTTTCCTCATCGTACCAGCCGCGGAACGGATCCGGATATCCCCATGCAAGGTTTTCCCCCACATTGAAATACTCGGAATGATCAATCACGTTCGAAGACCAGTTTAACTGCAGCATCGACATAGCCATCAGCTGCGAGCTCACTTTAAGCGGCAGCAGATCTGAGCCATCTGTATTTTTGAAGTTCGGATCTGTTCTCCGCAGTTCATTGCATTCTCTGATTAATTCCAGACTCTGTGTCAGATAGGATAAGTCGTTATAATCTGTATCATTTGCCATAAGCTCGCTGATACTTTGCGGTATTCCGCGAGCGCCCGCCCCGATATACACCGGATCCTTTGTCAGATTGCTGTCGTTTGTCAGAATCATGACAGCCACATTCGCATCTTTCCGTACATCTTCGGATACTCCCGTAAATTTCGTTAACCACCGGAAAAAGCCCAGAATCCCGTCTGCTTCACTGGCAGCGTCTGCAGAAAACGATGTAAGCTCATCGGACTCAATACCCTTTTCTGCATCGGTGCCAGCCCCATTTTCACCGATCACTGCATAGGATGGATCTGAAAAACCGAAACACAGATCACCCCCCGGCTCTTCCGTGGATTCTTCCGGTCCGGTTTCCACTTCTTCCGCATGGATGAAGGTGACAAGTCCGCTGAACATCAGAAAAACGCTCAGCAAAAACAAAACATGTTTTTTCATTCTCTTTTCCCTTTCCTCTCCTGCAATGTTCGCAATCCGAAACAACCGGTAAAGATGATTTGATACAGCATCCGTGAATCTCTCTGTGCTGCATTGTCCGATTGCGCTGATATTGCCATATATGAAGTTATTGTACAGTTCATACATACAGACATTGCAGGCTGTTTGCACAGAATGTTCGCTCATCCGGAATTGCGCAGTCAGCTGACCGCAAATCCTCTACTCCCTGTTCATTCAGAACCCGGAATCGGTTGTCACAGCAGAACATTTCCATTTATCGCAGAAACAAGAAGAAAACCGCATTCAGCCCTTCCGTACTGCACGGACTGGCTGAATGCGGCTTCGTTTCATATCAGTTCTGTTTTCTGACATCGCAATCAGAATTGTTCTGACAGAAGTCAGTATCTGTATTCTTCCGTATATCTGATCTGATTCTTCTGCTGCTTACTGCTTACTGTCGTAGGGATCTTCGACTTCCACTTCACTCAGATGCTTTACAGCTGCAGCCATGGAATCCGTTTCTTCATCTGCGGAAAGATGGCCGTCATTGACGATCAGGTTTGTAACGATACCGAAGATCAGTGCGGTCGCAAGGGAGGTGATTGTAAGCAGAGCACCGCCGGTTGCGTGGTTTGTACCGAAATTCAGTGTCAGACCGCCAATGCCTGTGACAAAGATTGCACTGACGACAAACAGATTCTTATTGTTTCCAAGATCCACTTTCCTCAGCATCTGCAGGCCGGATACCGCAATGAAGCCGTACAGCGCTACGCATGCTCCGCCCATGACGCACTTCGGAATCGTGTTGATTACTGCGACAAACGGTGTAAAGAAGGAAAGAATCATACAGCCGACCGCTGCCGTTGCGATGGTAACGATCGAAGCATTTCCGGTAATCGCAACACAGCCGATGGATTCACCATAGGTCGTATTTGCGGCACCGCCGAAGAAACCGCCGACAATCGAACCGATTCCGTCACCCAGCAATGTGCGGTCAAGACCCGGATCCGTGATCAGATCGCGTTCAATGATCGAGCCGAGGTTTTTATGGTCGGCAATATGCTGGGCAAGTTCAACAACCGCAATCGGCACGAATGTGATCGCAATGTTGGAAAGCGCCGCTCCGTTGATGGAACTCAGCGTGTTGGAGCGGATTGCCGAAATAAACGTGAACTGCGGGATGCGGACGATTGAACCGAGTGTAAACGGAACAAAGGCACTCTTCAGGAAGGAAAAATCCATGATCTCCATCTGCTCAATCCCGGCTGCCTTGCCAACCAGCGTCAGGGCAAGCGCAGCCAGGAAGCCGTTGCCGATCCCGACCACAAACGGGATCAGTCTTACGGTCTTGGAACCGCGTATGGACGCCATGACAATGGAAAGAAACGTAACTGCGCCAATCGCAATCGTAAGCAGGCTGTAGGTATCACCGCCGTTTGTCATCATCCAGGATGTTGCCGTACCGGAGAGCGAAAGTCCGATCAATGCGACAATCGGCCCGATGATGATCGCTGGCATGAGCTTGTTGACCCAGGCACTTCCGACCGCCCTGACAACCAGCGCAAGTGCGACATAGACAAGACCGGCAAACAGAATTCCGAGAATCACTCCCCAGTAACCGTAATTCTGACCGATGATCGCGGCATAGGCGCCGAGAAAGGTGAACGAACTTCCGAGAAAGACCGGGCTTTTCCGCCTGGTAAAGAAAATGTAGACAAGTGAACCGATACCGGCACCGAACAGCGCAGCCGCCGGATCAAAGCTCAGCGTTTCTCCGCCTGCTGTCGGAAAGCTCGACATAAGCATCGGCACGAGCAGCGTCGCAGCCATGATCGCAATCATCTGCTGGAACGCAAACAGCATTGTCTGTGTTTTATCGGGACGATCTTCGACATTGTACATGAGTTTCATACGATTCTATCCTCCTTGAGAACCTCGCATCGCTCCCTTTCAGAAAAAAGGGATCCTCCATGCCGCAAGACCCCTTGAAAATACACTGAGCTCCCCTGTTTCAGGTCATCTTGCCGGCCTCACGGAGCCGATTTAAAGATTCTTTGGTTATACTAGCACGTCACCCTGTCAAACACAACCGGAAATATTCCGGCTGGTTGAATACCTGCCCGCATGTGATACAGGCATGCCGGCAGAGTTTTCAGAAACCGTATGCTAAAATTGGTCCGTAGTCTAAACAGAAAGGAGTATTGTGCATGAATGAAGTTAACAAGCCGAAAAAACCGCTGATATACTACTATGCAATTGTCATTCTCGCGCTGGCCCTGCTCAATCTCTTTGCAATCCCTGCCATGAACACGGCAGAGATCACCGAAGTGGATTACGGGACCTTCATGAAACAGACCGAAGCGCACGAGATCAAAGATGTTCAGATTCAGTCAAACAAGATTCTCTACACACTGAATACCGACCGGGAAAAGAAGATTTACAAAACCGGACTGATGAACGACCCCGGCCTCACGGAACGCCTGTATGATTCCGGAGCCGAATTCTCCACCGTTATCCGGGAGGAAGCGTCCCCTCTGATCAGCTTTCTGCTGTCCTGGGTGATGCCGTTCGCATTCTTCATCTTCCTCGGTCAGCTTCTGACGCGCCGCTACATGAATAAGGAAGGCGGCAATTCTCTGATGTTCAGCATGGGCAAGTCCAACGCCCGGGTCTATATCAAATCCACAACCGGCATTCTGTTCAAGGACGTGGCCGGCGAAGATGAGGCAAAGGAAATCCTGCAGGAAATCGTCACCTATCTTCACGATCCGAAACGCTATACCGATATCGGCGCAACCATGCCGAGGGGCATCCTGCTGGTCGGGCCTCCGGGTACCGGAAAAACCATGCTTGCCAAAGCGGTTGCCGGTGAATCTAATGTTCCGTTCTTCTCCATCAGCGGATCGGAATTTGTTGAGATGTTTGTCGGTATGGGCGCATCCAAGGTACGCGATCTGTTCCGTCAGGCAAAGGAAAAAGCACCCTGTATCGTCTTTATCGATGAAATCGATGCGATCGGCGGCAAGCGCAACAGCAGCAATCTCGGCGGCAATGACGAACGGGAACAGACACTCAATCAGCTTCTGACCGAAATGGACGGCTTTGAAAGCAATAACGGCGTCATTATCCTTGCGGCGACAAACCGGCCGGAAAACCTTGACCCTGCCCTTCTTCGTCCGGGGCGGTTTGACCGCCGGGTTCCGGTAGAACTGCCGGATCTCAAAGGGCGGGAAGCGATCCTGCGGGTCCATGCCGCAAAGGTGAAGACTGAGCCGGATGTCGACTATACCGCAATTGCCCGCATGGCAAGCGGTGCCAGCGGTGCCGAACTCGCCAACATCGTCAATGAGGCTGCACTCCGGGCTGTCCGGGAAGACCGGAAGACCGTAACCCAGCGCGATCTTGAAGCCAGTATTGAAGTGGTATTTGCCGGCTATGAGAAAAAGAGCGCGATTCTTACCGATGAAGAAAAGCGCATTGTCGCATACCATGAGACCGGCCATGCGCTGGTCGCTGCGCTGCAGAGGCACTCTGCTCCGCTGCAGAAGATCACGATCATACCCCGCACAAGCGGTGCGCTCGGCTTCACGATGCAGGTTGAGGAAGGAAATCACTATCTGTATTCCCGCACAGAGCTGGAAAACAAGATTGCCACTCTCACTGCCGGCAGAGCTGCCGAGGAGTTGAAATTCGGGAGTATTTCAACCGGAGCTTCCAATGATATCGAACAGGCAACGAAGATTGCCCGCTCCATGATTACCCGTTACGGCATGAGCGATGACTTTGACATGGTTGCCATGGAACATCTGACAAACCAGTATCTCGGCGGCGACGCCTCCCTCTCCTGCAGTGACGCCACTGCAGCGGAGATTGACCGCAAAGTCGTCGAACTGGTAAAAACCCAGCATGAAAAGGCAAAACAGCTTCTGAACGATCATAAGGAAGACCTTGACCGGCTGGCTGACTTCCTTTACACAAAGGAAACGATTACCGGCGAGGAATTCATGAATCTTCTGACCAGCGGCACAGCTGCACCGCAGCCATCACCATCTGCCGCCTGATCAATCCCTGCACGCTTCTTCCGTAACCGGAAGGACCGTGCTTTTTTCTTATCTTCAAAATCTTCCCAAACGGCATCAGAAAAAGGCAGACTTCTGCCTGCCTTCCTGTTCTGTGTGTTACAGATTCGCTTAGCCGCGGATCTTGTCTCTGAGAATGGAAATCTCATTCTCGACATCTTCGATCTGCGAGCTGCGCAGGATAATATCCCGTTCAAAGCCTTCCTTCATGCTGGGAGTCTCAGCGATCTCAATCCGGTATTTCAGATCTTCCACTTCTGACTTCAGACGGGCAAGCTTCGCTTCCTTGTCGCTCAGCTCCGCTTCAAACTTCGCATTGATCAGCGCTTTCTTGCTGTTCCAGAACGACTCTTTCGTCTGCGAGAATTCTGCCCAGAGACGGTCGTTGTCCTCTTTTCCGGAATAGCCCGCTTTCCGCCATTCAACATCCAGCTGCTTCATCCGTTCGGTATTCTCACGGCCGTAATCCTCTGTCGCAGCGATCTTCGCCGCTTCTTCGATAATCCGGTTCTTAGCCTCTACGCTCTCTTTGAACTTCGCATTGCGCTCTTCAAAGAATGCCTTCCGTCTTGCATAGAACTCATCTCTGACCGCGTTGAACTGTGCCCAGAGCTCATCGTCGTTCTCACGGCCGGCAGAACCGGCAGCCTTCCAGTCATTGAACAGCCCGTTGAGCTGATCGCCTGCAGCTTTCCAGTTGGAGGCATTCGCTACAAGATTCTTTGCGCTGTTGATGATCTGATCCTTCTTTTCTCTTGCGGCAGCACGGTTGCTGTCGAGGTTGTCGAAGAATTCCTTGCGGCGGCGCTCAATGTCCTTCTCCAGATCATTCAGCACTTTCGCAAACGCCTTATCCGCTTCTGCTCCGGCAGAACCGATTTCCTGCAGTTCATCTCTCAGACTGCGGACTGCAGCTTTGGCTTCCTTGAAATTGACAATGCTCTCAATGCCTTCCGCCTTCGCAACAACTGCCTGCTTTGCTTCGGTGTTTGTCTTGATTGCCTCTGCCCGCGGCGCATACTCGTTTACTGCCCGCTCAAACCGCTTGGCAAGCTCTTCGTCTTTCGGCGTGCCCCAGTTCTTCATCGCATCATACTTCGCTCTGATCGCATCCAGCTTCTCCTGGCCGTCTTCGCCTTCATATTCTCTTGCGATTTCTTCCGCTTCACGGCAGAGATCCGCTTTCTCTTTCAGCTGACGTTCCATCTCTGCAACGGCGTCATCTTTATATTCGGTTGCGTACTCGGTTTCGCCGCCTTCTTCTCTGGAATGTGTCCAGGAGAACATCGTATATTCTCCTCCGCAGTCAATTCCAGACCAGCGTCCATGGCCGTCGTCCGCATTCTCTTTTGGCTCGACCGGATTTCCTTCCGCATCTCTGGCGCCGTAAAGAATCTCGACGACATAGCCGCCGAACGCCTTATGCATCTTACGTTTCTCTTTCAGCTTCTCATCATTGAATTCCGGTTTCTTCATTACACTACTCCCCCTGGTATCATATAAAACTTATTATTCCACATTTTTCTTCCAACAAACAGTTTTTTTTCAATGCATACTCATTTCACCCGGTAAGTAAACAGCACGGTTTCATGTTCCTGTCCCTGCGCATCCTTATGGTAAACCGACACGATGCGCGGATCGGTCTCTGCCGTTTCACTGTAGCGGGTATAGTAGTTCTCACTCACTTCACCGTTTTTCAGTACCCTGACGCAATAGTATGCATCCTGCTCATTTTCGCCGTTCTTCACCTTCTTCGGATTCTCCAGAAGCTGAATGTCCGTAAAGGTCACTTCGCCGTTTTCCGTCACCATTGTCCGCAGGATAGAATAGACACCCTGTTTGACCAGCCGGGAGAAATCGTTGTAAATCCCCGGATTCAGCGCTTTCCCGTCCTGAATGACAAACCATTCTTTTTCAGCAGCCGCTTCCGGAGAAATCGACGGATCCGCTTCCGAAAGCGGTCCGAGTTCCCAGGCAACCTCGTCGTCGCCCGTCCATCCAAGACATGCATTGCCAGGCTGATAATGATATGTCACGGATGACACGAGACCGTTTCCGGTATCATATCCGCTCAGCGATACGTCCTTATCGCTCTGATAGTAATAGGTTTTTCCGTAACATCTGATCTCTTCACCGGAATGCAGTGCATTCTCGCTGTCTTTTCCGAGTGAATAAGCGCTCCGCAAGCCCCGGAACGTAATATCCTGTCCGTTATCCGACACAAACCATGTACCGAACGGCACCCGCCAGCTCCGGCCAGAGGCATCATTCGTCTTCACGGTCACAAACGGCATGAAATACAGTGCAAGCAGCACAATCCCCGCAGTGACTGCAGGTTTCAGAATATTCATCCCTGTTCCCTGTTTCTGCGCTCGATATCCATGATCAGGCCTACCCGGCGTGCATGCCGGCCGCCCTCAAACTCCGTATCGAGGAATTCATCAATCAGAAGCTTTGCCGTTTCCGGTCCGATCACCCGGGCGCCAAAGCAGAGAATGTTGCAGTTGTTATGAAGACGGCTGTAGCGTGCCGTATAGGCGTCCGAACATACGCAGGCACGGATGCCGTTTACCTTGTTGCAGGCAAGACTGATGCCGAGGCCTGTTCCGCAGATCGCAATGCCGAGGTCTCCTTCGCCATTCGCTACCATATTGGCAATCTGTTCGCCAATCACCGGATAATCGATTGCCTCATAAGAATCCGTCCCGACATTGACAACTTCATATCCCTTGGCTTCCACATAGGGAATCAGCTCTTTCTTCAGATCCACCGCACTGTGGTCATTTCCGAAAATAATCTTCTTCATTAGTTTTCTCCTTCTGTATTTGCTTTCGCTCTGCTGTATTTCACCAGTATGATGACACCGATTACAAACATGATAATCGAAATAAACTGAGATGTAGACAGCCCCATGATGAATCCGCGTGCCTCATCTCCCCGGAAAAATTCAATCACAAACCGCCCGATACTGTAAAGAATCAGGTACGCTGCAGCGGTCTTATTCTCTGTTTTCGGATCCTCATACATCTTATACAGCACATAGAACAGCACAAAGTCTCCGAAGGAAGAGATCAGCTGCGTCGGAATCAGCCGGACGCCCGCAGGTGCCAGTGACCCTTCGGGAAATACGATTCCCGGGCCGGTCGTTTCCTTGCCATAGCAGCAGCCCGCAAAGAAGCATCCGATCCTTCCGAACCCCTGCGCCAGCGCTACGATGATCACCGAAAGATTGCAGTAAGCCATGAAATCCAGCTTCCGGAACCTGCACCACGCATACCCGCCGAGCAGGCCGCCGATGATGCCGCCCCAGACGACCCAGCCATCCGGGCTGAGATACGCTGCAGGACGGGTGAGAAAATCCCGAAAATTCGTCAGGATATAGGTCAGTTTCGATCCGAGAAATCCGGTTATCAGACACACAAAGATCAGGTTATCCAGTTCATCCGAAGAAAGCCCGTGTTTTTTTGCCAGACGCTCCCCGACAAAGAACGCAGCCAGGATTCCGATCCCGATCATTACACCATAGCCATGAATCGTAAATGAACCGATTTTCAGCCAGTCATTATACATAAAAAGAACCTCCGGGTATCATTTTATGCCGATTGATCCGGAATGAAAAGCAAACGGCATCCTGACAGCGCGGCTGCCGTGCATCCCGAAACCCCGAATGAACCCCGTCGGCTTCCTGCCGCGGCCAGGAAATCCAGATCTGAAGGTTTATGAAACAGAAAACCGGCACAGACGGAATTACACATTCCGTTCATGCCGGCTCTATGTACCTATTTTCAGTCAATCGTAATGGACCAGATAAAGGTCATTGTCTGTCCCGGAGCGAGTTCTTCATGTCTGCCCGGTTCATTGACGCTGTTCGGCCAACCGTTCCACGGTTCCATCGCAATGAAGGACTCCGCTTCCTGTTCCCAGAGCACCGCATTCGTGAACTTCTCATCAAAATCCAGCCGTACAGTATGGCCATTGCCGCTGTCTCTGAGAATCATCGGGCTCTTCACCCCGCGCATATTGATCATCTGCTCACTGGCATCCGTATGCCGGAATGCCGCTGCTTCACGCATCGGTACCAGCTCGGAATGCCAGGCCTTGCCGGCGGTTTCCGCATGCACGTCAAATGTGACATTTTCAATATCGCTGATGCAGAAATACGGATGATACCCGACGCTGAACGGCATTGTTTCACTTCCGGTATTTTCCACCGTCAGGGTCAGTGTCGCTTTCGGACCGTTCAGTTCATATTTCTGCACCAGACGGAACGGGAACGGATAAACAAACCGCGTCAGTCCGTTTTCTTTCAGTTCCAGCTCAACCGCACTGTCGTCTGCCCGCTTCACATTCCATGCGACCAGATCTGCCAGACCATGATTCTCCATCGGATATCCTTTTCCGCCGAAGATATGAACGCCGTCCTTCGGCGCTCCGCAGCAGGGAAACAGAATCGGAACCGCACAGCGCGGACGTTCGGTCGACTCGAAGTTCCTGTCGCGCAGCCACACGTACTCCTCTTCTCCCTTTTTCATGGATATCATCATGCCGCCCCGTTCCGGTGCTACCGTAATGGAACAGCCGCCATCTGTCAGGGTCAGTGTACGAAACGATGTGCCATGCTGTTCATAAATTCCTTCACTCAGCTTTGCCATTGCTTTTCCTCTTTCTTTCTGTATGATTCTGCTTATTCTGCAGTTTCTTCCGGTTTATCTTCTGTTTTTTCTTCCGGTTTTTCTTCTAGCGGCTCAGCCGGTACCGCATTGACCGTCTCTTCTTCCGGGTTCACCACCTCCGGAATCACCGGCTTCGGCTCAGCCAGGGCAGGAATCGGATGAACCGGGTAACGGTCCTCCCGGATGGCTTCCATTCCTTCTGCACTCGTATTCCAGTTCACATACTGCGCAGTGCTTGAAGGCTCCTCGGTTTCTCCTTTTTTCTCTTCCGGTTTCGGTTTGATAATTCCTCCGTTCTGCAGGAATCTGCGGATCTTGCCGGAAAGCGAAAGCGTGGAGAAAAGATCTGTCAGACCGCTGTAAAGCAGCGCAGCACCGGAAAACTGCAGCAGTTTGTCCGGGTCTCTGATGAAGTCAAACAGCACAACAACTCCGCATCCTACGGAAATGATTGCCAGAATCACATACATCCAGCTGCGGGGATACCCGATCCGGGCAGCGTCCACGCCGTCCTGCAGCTTGGAGAAGCCGCTGGCGATAATGGCAATCGCAAGCAGGAACGGAATGATCTGCGCGAACATTTCCTTATGATAAATCACCATGACGCCCAGCAGGATTTTGATAATTCCGGATGAAAAATCATTCCGGTACAGCGATTCACGGATATCGATCATGAAATAGACAACGATATTGATGATTCCGTAAACAATCATCGCAATGCCGAACAGATCGCAGAACATCTGACGGATCTGCCCCGGATACAGCAGAAGGGCAATTCCCGCAACCACATATACCGCAGCAGTGGAAATGGAAGCCCATTTGATTTTATCTTGCATATTCAGTTACCTCCATGGAACGTTTCTTCTATTATAATCCACGGACAATCACTCAAGCAGAGTGATTCTTCCCTCAATCTGCGCATCAAGCCCGCTGTGGGTAGAGAAATACTCTTCCACAATATTCTGCACGGATGTCGCGATAATCCGGGGTTTCAGATTCCGGCTGACTTCCGCAAGCGGAACGCCGAAGAATTCATCAAAATTCACAAAATGATAATTCTGCATCGCAATCAGAATCCGCTGTTCCGGCTGGATTTCCTGCCCGCGGAACTCGAATTTCTCCAGTGTATGCGTGGATTTACGGTATGTGATGCGCATCCCGTGGGAATACTGATAGAACTCTGTATGTCCTTCCCACGCATCATCCCGCATGATATGCATCACCATCCGCCGCAGCTGTTCCCCGGTGACTTCCAGCATCCACAATGCATCATCAAACGGAGTATTTTCCAGCATATCCTGGTATTCGACAATCGGCCCGAATTCCTTCTTCCGGATCGAACCCGACCCCAGCAGCATCAGATCAAAGCTGCTTTCATCCTGCAGAATATCCGCATACAGGTTGCCGAGCTCTGTCTCCTGAATCCGGGAAGGATGCGTCAGCTTTCTTGCCAGCCGGGTTACGATCCGCTTGTATTTGCGGTCCGTCACCGAACGGTAGGAATCCAGCAGTTCTTCCATTACCGCATCCGGCTCTGCGGCGTCTTCATCAATCCGCACGCACTTCCATTTCAGATCCGTGATCCGTTTGCGCCAGCTATCGAATTCGATATCAAACCGGCCGATCTGTCCGGTTCCCGTATAGGCCTGCACAATCGGTATCCCGTTGACCACTTCCATTTCGTCCATCATCGTATGCGAATGACCGCCGATAATCATATCCACCCCGAGATCGCTGTTCAGCTTCTCTGCCAGCTTCCGGTCTTCTTCAATTCCGATATGCGTCAGAAGCACGGTGATGCTGGTATCCTTGGTGCGGTAGTTATCGCAGATCACGCCGACTTCCCGCGCAGCCTCATCAATATCAATGAAGCTGCCGATCACCTTTTCACTCCTGGTGGAGCTCAGCACCTCCTCCGTCAGGATGCCGATAAACAGAATGCGCATTCCGTCAATCTCGACATTCATATACGGCCGAAACAGACGCGTGCTGTTCAGTGTGACATAAAGATTCGCATTGATGATCGGAAACCGGGCGCATTTCTCAAGAAACAGAAGATGCGCGACGCCATAGTCCACTTCATGATTGCCGAGCGCTGTCACATCCGGCCGCATGAGGTTCACCAGATCAATCGTTGATAAACCGAGATATTCCTGGTCGATGATCGACCCGCGGAACATATCTCCCGCAATGACATAAAGCACATTTTTTTCTTCCTTCCGTACCCGGTTGATATACCCCGACAGCAGCGGAAGCCCACCGACCGTCCGGCCGTCTTTTACCGCCGGCAGAAAATCTCCATGCAGATCATTCGAGTGCAGAATTGTCAGTCGTTTCTTTGCCATAACAGACTCCTTCTCCGTTATCTCTATCATGCCATGCACGATGGCAAATTCTCAATTGTCCTGCATGTTTATTTGCAGAAACGTCCGCTCCGCGTTTCCGCAGAACGGACGTTCTTCTGTATCCGATACATATCTGCAGGCGCAGGTTCAGGACTGCCCCTGTGCCAGCAGCTTCCGGCCGTTTTCACACTCCATCATCAGCCCGACGGTATGGGTATTCGCATTCTGACGGAACAGCAGACTGATGAGATTATTGATCACACTGCGCCGCATCATTCCGCTGCGCAATGCATCCCGTCTCAGCATGCGGAAGATATTCAGACGTTTTTCAAAGGTATTCCACCAGGCTTCGTCAAGTTCCGGACAGCCATGCGCTTCGCCATAGCTTCCGAGCCGCTTCAGATTCGCCCGGATCGCAATATCGATCACCCCGAGTGTCAGTTCATCGTTCACTGCGTCTTTCAGACGGATAATCTCCCTTGGCTCCTTTGCGGTAATGATATTCTGCTCCGGCAGTACGCTTCGCAGCAGATCCGCAAAGCACCGGCATACCTGCAGCTCCATGACCCGAAACAGCAATACTCCGACTGCACCGCCGTCCGCATCGATTCTGCACCGCCATGCCGGTTCCAGAATCCCGTACAGATAAACCGCAGTAAGCAGATTATCCCGCATTTCCTCCGGCAGCTCCTGCAATGCGTCCGGTTCCCGGATGCCGAACAGCGCCAGCAGCTGCGGATCCGGGCTCTCATCAGCCCGCATCGTTTCAAAGCTGCGTACGAGATATGACGTATCCGCATCGTAATCCGAAATCCGGTCCGGATTCTTCGTCTCCGTCACCGTAAACTGACGGCTCCCCGGAATCAGCAGTACCGCTTCCCTGAGACGGATATCCGATTCGCCTGCCGAAAGCCTCTGCCGTTCGATTTCCTTCATCCGCCGGAATCCCAGCGTATCCATGATGTGCTTCACGGTATTCAGCACCGCATTATGGCGCCACACCGTTTCATCTGCGATCACATAGGCACAGTATTTTGCGCGGGTCAGCGCTGTATTCACTTCCGCTGCACCGACCAGCGAAATCGCCCGGGCACCCTCGGAAGACGAATCGCAGCCCAGCACAAAAATCACTTCATCTGCTTCCTCTGCGAGAAAGTCCCTTGTTGTTCCGATGCGGCGGCGGGTTTCATTCAGAATCCAGTGCGCATCGATCTTTGTATTCTCTCCCTTCTGCCGGCAATACCGGGAAATGGCGTCCCGCACCCCCTGCACGACCGACTCAAACGGGCTCATGATAAACAGATCCGGTTTCCCGTCAGAATCTCCGCGTTCGCTGACTCTGCGGAATGACGCCTCCAGCATCCGGCAGACTTCTTCTCCCTGCGCTTCCACATACCGGCTGCCGCTGTCGCGTTCACTGCCCGGAATGCTGATCCAGCGGGAAGAAGGATAGATCAGTTTCCCCGCAGTTGTCCGATCCGGCATCTGTGCCCCTTTCAGCAGCCTTCCGCAATACGCAATCTCATTGGATATTTCAAAGATCGGTGAAATACTGCGTCTCTGCACCCGAAGCGGACACCCGACCCACTCCGATGTGCCGTATTCCGTCTTCAGACTGGCACCGAACAGATTCGCTTCATCCGCATAGGTCTGCACGCTGGCACGCTGGTCCCGGTAAATCTCCGGCAGATCACTTCCGATCTCATTGCGCAGCACATATTCTTCGTGCCGTACCTGAGGGCCAAGCTGAGCAGGGTCTCCCATTACAATCACATGCCGGCTGCGGAACAGCACACCCGCTGCCGTTCTCGGCGCTTCGGTACCTCCGTCCAGTAAAACCAGCGTACCGATCATATCGGGTTTGAGAACCCCCGCAAACAGATTCATCGCCTGCTGGATTGTCATTGTAAGCACCGGCACCACCAGTGAAAGACACTGAAACGCAGTAACCAGATCTTCTCTGCGGGAAGCTTCACTGAATTCAGAAGCGCCATACCCGAACAGCGATCCGAACCGGCTGTAATTGATCCGGCATGCCCTTGAAGCAGCCGCAAACTCCCGGTTCAGACGGACTGCCATTAAAAACAGTTTTTCCCGCTCACGGTTATACCGTCTGGTAAGCCACGGCGCCTTAAGCGCACCGCGACCTGCGCCGGTACGGGAATTCAGCTGTTCGATCATCGCATCGTCCAGCAGTAGAAAGCGATCCGCTTCCGGCATCTTTCCCTGCATGTACATTTCGTCGATCTGACCCCTGAGCTCTTCCAGCCGCAGTTCCGCTTTCTGACGTTCTTCATACGCTGCGCGCAATCCCGCCTCGGCCTGTTCTCTCGTTTCTTCTTCCAGCTGTATGGCTTCGCCGGCTGAAACGATCTCTGCCTTCACAAGCTCGATTTCCTGCTCTTCCTGTATCCGCTGATCCGTCAGCTCGCTGAACTGCCGGCGAAGCAGTTCTTCTTCCTGTCTTCTGTCAGACGCTTCCTGCTTCCAGGTTTCTTCCTCTTCCTTCGCAATGCGGTACGCAGAGGTGCGCAGCACCCGGGAAACCGGTCCAACTGCCTTTCCTGCTTCTTCCGCTTTCGCTTCCGCTTCCCGGATCGCCTCATCTGCCTCCTGCAGTAACGCAACCGTACGGTTGGATTCCTCCTGCAGCTGTGACAGGATTTCCTTCTGATCTCTGATCTGCTGTTCCTTCTGCAGTATTTCTTCCCGGTATCCGCGGATCGCCTCCTGCGTCTTCAGCCGCACGCTGCGGACATATTCCTGCTTTGTGCGGCAGTCTTCCTTCAGCGGCGCAATTCGGCTGCTGACCTCATACAGCTCGGAAAACAGCGCTTCATGTTCATGGAGCGCATCCCGGTAACTCTGTACCGTCTCCGCCTGCTTCAGGAATTCGTCCCGTGCTTCCTGATAGGTCTTCAGACGATCCTGCTCTTCAAGCTCGTCTTCTGCGGAAAACAGATGGAGAAACGACTGGTACAGCCGGCCGCATTCTTCCGCTTCACCAGCCGGCGCACTGATCAGCCAGCCGTTCTCTGACCCGCAGAGTTCTCTGACGCCCTGCTGCAGAAGCAGTCCTCCGGGTGTCTCACTGATCTTCCAGAGCGCAAGGACATCCCCGATTCCGCTCTTCAGCTCCTCTGCACTGATCTGCTCTTCCTGCGGCAGTTCATTCAGACGGAGCGTCAGCTCGGCAAGCGAGACCGGATTCCGGGAAACGGCAGTCATTGCGAAATGATTCAGCCGGTCATTCCGGAAACGGAAACAGACGGTTCCCTCTGCCGGATCTGCTTCAAACGCATCATCCGGGTCTGCGTACTCCGCAAGCAGCAGCGCACGCTTCACAATATGATCCGCCGCAAGATCGCGGATCACTTCGGTTCTGCCGGTACCGGCAGGTGTATTGACGGAAAACAGCGAATGATCCCGGCTGGCTGCCAGGGAAGCGGAAAGATTAACCGCAAGCTGGCGCAGGAACTCCGGGTCTTCGGAGGCAGGCCACTTTCCTTCCGGCGCATCCGCCACCCGCATGTTTTCTCTCAGGAATGCTTTATAGTCTTCGTAATATGCCGACCGGGGATACAGTACATCGATCCGGTTCTGCCGTTCTTCCTTTCCGCGGAATGCATTCAGATACCGGAGTATCGGCAGTTCTTCCTCTCCCCCGGCTTCAAGAAACCCGCTTATGGTGCGCAGCTCTTCAGTCAGACGGTTTTCGGCAAACGAACCGGAAGGGGCAGACTGATACACTGCCATTGCGGTTTCATCGAGAAACATCTGAAACAGACCGCCGATGATCTCTTCCGGCTCTGCGCTCTTCCCGCTGAATGTTTCCAGATTCCCGGGAACATATTCGTCTTCGATCAGTGCCATCGCCCGCTTCATATCCGCTGTCGTCAGCAGCTTTCCATGTCTGCCTTCATATAAATCGAGACGTTCTTCCAGCTGGATCAGCGACATCCGGTAGTCTTCTTCCGTGAGCGGGCACGACTGCCGCATCTGCTCAATGGTCCATAACAGCGGCGACAGAGATAAAGACTTCGGCACATATCTGCCTTCCGGCGTAATCTGAAGTGATGCACAGGCAATCAGCTCGCTTCCCTCTTCGCCGAAATCGAGATTCTCCTGATATTCCGCATATTTCGCAAGCCGGCGCACGCAGGCAGACCGGCGCACCCGGCCGATATAAACCGTAACCGGACCGCAGAGCCGCATCATGCAGAATTTCATATCTGCCCGGACAAACTGGATCAGAAGATGAGAAGGATCATCGGAATGAAACACGAGAAAATCCGTCACCGCACGATGTGAAAGAATGCCCCGGGATACCGCGAGTTTATGCTCTCCTGCAGCTGTGCAGATCCGGCGCACATCCGGATAGCTTTCCTGAGAAAGAAATTCCATTCTGCGCCAGTAATTCAGAATTCTGACTGCCGCTTCGTTTTCTGAACTTCTCATTGTTCCACTCCGTTTCTGTCTGCTTCTGCAGTACGTCCAGCCGGCAGCCGTCTGTCAGAAAAAACAGTCAGCCGCATTGACGCCGCATGCGGATATGCGGTATTCCGTCTTCGATAAATACTTCTCCGAACGGAATAAATCCTGCTTTTTCATAAAACGGCACAGCCTGTACCTGTGCTTCCAGATACACGCTGTCCGCCTGAAATACCGTCTCAGCCACTGCGAGTCCTTCCATCAGGACACGCATGCCGAGGCCCTGATTCCGGTGCAGTGAGACCACCCGGCCGATTGATACGTCTTCACTTTCCGCGCCGCGGTCCATCACGCGCAGGCAGGCAAGAATCTTGCCGTCTTCCTGCAGCCAGACATGAACCGCTTCCTGATCGCGGTTATCCAGTTCCTGATAGGGACAGTTCTGTTCGACGACAAATACCTGAACCCGCAGTCTCAGAAGCCGGTAAAGTTCATCCGTCTGCAGTTCACTGAACCTTCTGATACACACTTCCATCGTTATTCCCTCTCAGTAACAGGGCTGTATTACAAAGAAGTCCCGGTTCTTATTCCGGGACAGCCTGTAGATAATCTTTAATCCGTAACTTTCTGAAGGTCGTTATAGCTGATGTCTGTCGGCGTCTCACGCCCGAACAGCATGGTCAGCACACTTGCCGTCTGTGTCTGATCGTTCATGGAACTGACACGTCCTTCCATTCCGGAGAACGGTCCGGTAAGAATCCGAACGGTATCGCCGACTTCAAAGTCAACCATAACCTTTTTCTCACCCTGTCCCATCCGCCGCAGAATCGATTCCATCTCAACCGGGGATACCGGGAACGGCTTTGCGCCTCCGCCGGAAGATCCGATAAATCCGGTGACGCCAGGTGTGTTTCGGACAACATACCATGCGTCATCCGTCATGATCATCTCAACAAACACATATCCCGGAAACATGTTCTGCATCTTTTCGACCTGCTTGTTGTTCTTGACGTCAATCACCGGTTCTTCCGCAACAAGGATGCGGAACAGGTAATCCTGAATTCCCATCGATTCAACACGCTTTTCAAGATTCTCCTTGACGCGGTTCTCGTGTCCGGAATAGGTATTTACCACATACCAGCGTTTTTCATGTTCGTCATCAATTACGGGATTGACCTTCTTTTCGCTGTCTGCCATAGCACTTATCCTCCGATTCCGATCAGACGAAGGAGCGACGCAACGATGAGATCGCACAGTACAAAGTACACCGCAAAGTATGCCGTAAATGAAATGACTTCAGTAGTATCTTCCGCAACATCCTTCCGCTTCGGCCAGCGGACACGCTGTGCTTCTTTCTTGATACCGCTCCACGTAAATGTCTTGTCCATATAACCTCTCCTATCTGGTTTCCTTATGAAGCGTCTTTTTTCCGCACTTCGGGCAGAATTTATTCAGCTCCAGTCTCGTTGAACTGTTTTTTCTCCGGTTTGTCGTATAATTCCGTGACAGACATTCCGTACATGCCAGTATCACTTTTCCGTCCTTTGCCATAATGAAAAAACCTCTCAGATGCGTTACCAATTTATCACAGGGCTTTTCGTTCCGTCAATCCTCATTTCGCCTCCGCAGATCATCCTTCTTCCATGCGCCTTACAGCGCTCTTTCGGTACCTGTATGCATCAGGTGCGTTTCAGACCCGCGGATAGTCTGTCACAGCTTCCGTACGATCGGTAAACTCCTCCGGCTCACAGGGCAGCTCAAGCAGCTCCCAGACGCCTTCCCTTCGCCGCATCTTCATGATGCCGCAGTTGGGAAAGGCAAACTGGTCCGGATGCTGCGCTTTCCGGATCCGGGAGTACGCCTGCATATCCAGGCCGAACAGCTCATTCAGCGTATGCATGCCAAACGACCCGTGTGAGACAACCAGAACCCTGTCATCCCAAAGACTGCTGTCCGCAATCCGGTTGAAGACCAGCCGGATGCGCCTGCCGATTGATTCCCGGGAATCGCCGCCGATTTCCCAGAAGCTCTCTTCCCGTTTTCTCCGTTCAAGCTCTTCGGCTATCGGCTCCATCAGGCAGCCGTCAAATGAACCGTAATCAAATTCCTTCAGCTCCTTCATCGGCCGCGCACTGATATTCTGCCGGCGCAGAAGAATCGCCGCAGTATCGATACAGCGCTCGCTGCTGGAACAGTATGCCCTGTCAAACGGGATTACACGCAATACGCTTTCTGCCCGTACGGCATCATTCCGTCCTTTTTCCGTCAGCGGGCTGTCACATTTTCCCTGTATCCGCCGCTGCAGATTGAACACGGTCTGCCCGTGTCTCACATAATAAATCGTCGTCTGTTTCATACCGTTTCCTGCCTTCCGGACAAATCCCATTTTAATAACGAAGAGATAAACAGGCACCCGAACATCCGGATACCTGTTTGTCTCTGATTTTTATTTTGCAGTAAGATCTGCCCCGAAATATTTTGCGGACAGCTCTGCGAGCGTACCGTCTGCCCGCATTGTTTTCAATGCATCGTTGATCGCCTGACGCAGGGTGTCATTGTCAGAACCCTTCACAAGGGGAATCGCATACGCCGTCACTTCGTCAAGCTTTGCACGGACCTCAAGTCCCGTTTCGCCGGTCGTATTGAAGTAATCCTGAACCGAAGTCTCGGCATTGACCGTCGCATCAACCTGCTTGTTTTTCACCATCGACATCGTTTCCGCAAGTGTATCAACTCCCTTGACCTCTGCGCCGTACTGCTCACCGATCTCCATGTAGGTAGAGCCGATTGAATTCGCGGTTGTCTTTCCCTTCAGATCTTCGAAGGAACGGATTTCTTCATTCTCCTTCAGCGTCACAAGCACTGTATGGTCATATGCATACGGATCGCTGAAGTCATAGGTTTTCTGACGCTCTTCCGTCACATCAACGCCGTTGACCACGATATCATATGTGCCCGCGGTCTCTCCTGCGAACAGTCCGTCCCACGGCGCTTCGATGATATCCGCCTTCACGCCGATGATCTCTGCGATCTTCTGTGCCACTTCCACATCAAAGCCGACCAGTTCATCCGCTTCATTATGGTAGGAAAACGGCTGCCAGTCTCCTTCCAGCCCGACTTTGATCGTGCCGGCAGCTCTGATCCGGGCAAGATGATCCGCCCCGCCGGAAGCCGGCGCGGAAGCCGAACCGCATCCGGCAAGAAACAGTGCAGCCGTAAGGCCGGCAATCAGTTGTTTTTTCATCGTTCTTCTCCTTTTCCGGCTGAATCAGAACAGTCTGATCAGCCTGCAGACGCTGTGATTATAAGATATCTTTCACTTTTCCGCATGTGATTTGCCCGGCATGTCCGCTTCCGGGGAGATGCGGGAAGAGGGAATCGCAGAAAGATCGTATGGTGTCGACTGGTAGACAAAATAATTCAGCCAGTTCGAATAGATCAGATTCGCACTGCTGCGCCAGGTATTGAGCGGCCGCTTCGTATCGTCGTCATCCGGATAGTAATTCTCCGGCACATGAATCGGAAGTCCGGCTTTCTTATCACGCAGATACTCCTTCTCCAGCGTTTCGGTATCATATTCGGAATGCCCGGTGATGAAGATCTGTGTTCCGCCGTTGGTCGATACCGCATAAACCCCTGCCTGCTCGCTCTCTGCAAGGATCTTCAGCTCGTCCACTGCCGCGATATCGCTGCGGTTTACCGTCGTATGCCGGGAATGCGGCACAAGAAACACATCGTCAAATCCGCGGAACAGAATCGAACGCTTATGAGTGATCGTATGCGGATAAACGCCGAACAGCTTTTCCTTCAGCGGAACCTTCGGGATTCCGTAATGATAGTAGAGCGCTGCCTGTGCACCCCAGCAGATATGAAAGGTGCTGTAGACATGCGTCTTTGTCCATTCCATGATCACGCACAGTTCATCCCAGTATTCCACTTCCTCAAACGGCATCTGCTCCACCGGCGCCCCGGTAATCACCATGCCGTCATAATAGCGGTCTTTCACATCTTCAAATGTCTGATAATAGGCAATCATATGCTCGGCCGCTGTATTCCTCGGCGTATGGCTGCGTACTCTCAGCAGCTCCATTTCCACCTGGATCGGCGTATTTCCGAGCAGTCTGGCCAGCTGTGTCTCTGTCACGATTTTCGTCGGCATCAGATTCAGAATCAGAATATGCAGCGGACGGATATCCTGACTGGTTGCCCGTTCCGCATCCATCACAAAGATATTCTCTGACTCCAGTACCTGACGTGCCGGAAGCCCTGCAGGGATCTTGATCGGCATATGAGGATCCTCCTTCTTCGATCATATGTATTTCATCTTACTCCGTTTTCCGCCCGTTGTGACAACGGTTCCTGCGGGGTCTGAATTGGTGGGATGACATAAAATCTGTAATGCCAGCAGCGTACTATGCTCGCATGGTTTTACTGATACTTTAATTTCATATTCGTATATTTATGCTGTTTCAGCGCATTCATGCCTGCATGCTTTGGAAGCGTTTTCGGGTGTAACCGCTTAAAATTGTGATGTTTTTCTCTTTGTTGACGAGGTCATTTTTTCAGTGGTAAAGTGCCCGAGGTGTTCCGAAAACGAACACGAAAGGAGCTGACATTATGAATTTTCAGGTAATGAGAAAAATGATGAGCGCAATTCTTACAGCCGGTATCCTTCTGCTTTCTCCCGCAGCAGTTCATGCGGAAGACTGGGAAGCACCCGCTGAATGGACAGATACAGCATGGGAGGAAGTACTCCCGGTAAACCCGTATTTCGGAGGTTACAGAAACTGCACATGGTCCGCATGGCAGATTACATATGAGAGAACGGGCATTGCCCTTCCCGCCCTCGGCGTTGCAGGCCAGTGGATGAACAACGCTGCGGCAATGGGGTATTACACCTCAAAGGTCCCTGTCCCGAACAGTATCGTTGTCTGGTCCGGACACGTCGGATTTGTCGCAGATGTAAGCGAAGACGGTTCGATGGTCTATATCGTTGAAGGAGGCTACTGCGGCGGCTATCACGAAGGATGGTTCCCTGCCTATTACCCCCGTTCCTATCAGGCACTGTACGGATATATCTATCTGTACTGAGAAAACAGCCGCTGCGATTACAGCTCGGCTATAAGAATTGCGTTGATCCCCGCAGATCTGATTCTGCGGGTTTTCTTTTTCCTTCATACCTGCCGCAGAAGCAGAAAAAAAGACAGACCGCAGAGATCTGTCATAGCAGCCCTGATGCTCAGATTACCCCAATCGTTTCAAACGCATGGGCGATTCCGTCTTCCAGAATCCCGGTCGTTACCAGATCTGCCTGATCCTTCACCGCCTGCATGGCGTTGCCCATTGCAATTCCGGTGCCGCAGAAGCGGATCATCGGAATATCATTTTCACTGTCGCCGATTCCAACCGCCTGTTCGCGGTCTGCCCCGTAATGCCTCAGAATCCGTTCAATCCCCGTCGCTTTGGTGATCTGTGAATTCGTAACCTCCGCACAGTCATCAAACTGCGGGTCACGGACCGTCACAGTCAGCTGGAAGCCTGCAGGAAGCTTCTCCCGCAGGCCGGAAAAACTGCCGCCATGACGGGTATATGCGCATACTTTATAGATTTTTTCATCCGGGTCTTCATAATACTCCGGATAGAAGCAGTTGTCGCTGACACGCTTGCGCTGTATATCAGCCTCTGTATCAATGCCGCCGAAATAACGCATCAGCACATCATAGGCAAATGCATCGCAATACCCGCCGGCCTGCCCTTCTGCCGAATAACCCATCCCTTCTTCATGAATCAGCTGCTTGATCATCAGCTCCTCTTCCTTGTTGAGCGGGTGATCAAAGATCCGCTGATGATCGGCATAGACCATTGCCCCGGCCGCAAACACAAACCCGTCGACATCCATCTGCAGATATTTACTGCAGCCGGCCAGCGCACGTCCGGTACACAGAAAGATCTTTGAACCGTTCTTCCGCGCCTGTTTCAGCGCTGCTTCCGCACTCTCCGGAATGCGTCCGATCGCCGGACTGAACAGGGTGCCGTCAATATCCAGAAATATATAAAACTGTCTCATTGTCTCATCTCTCCTCCTGCAAACCACGCCTGTAAACCAGCTGAATCATATCATATTCCGGCAACAACGAGAAAAGGCCGTTGCCGGCCTCTGCTCTTTTATTTGCCTTTCGGCTGTCTTAGGGGATAGAATCTCTGAACAACCTGCTAAAGGGGGAGCGGTCATCCAGGGCAAGTTACTGCTTGCATATTTATAATATGGATCTGGTTCCGCATAAATATGTTTGAAAAATGTGAAAAAATGTGATGTATATATGTACCCTTTCTTGACGCAAAGCGAATGCCCATATTGGTACAGTGACTTTTTTTCTTGAAAAAACCATGCTGTACAAGTATATTTTTACTGTTAAAAACCGCCAATGACTTCGGAAGACTGGTTTCAGGTCAAACAGTCCTTCGCCATCGCGAGGGAAGAAAGGAAAAACATAGTCAGATACTTCCGCTGAATATGTATGGATGCGTCATGAAAAACAGGACTCCGGAAGGACTCACAACCGGACAGTGGAATGCAGTCATCACAGGTCTTGAAGACCGTCCGTCCACTGTGAACGACTATCGCAAAGTCCTAAACCTTCTCCACTCCTACCGCGACGGTGCACTTCACATCGGCACGCTCACCAAGGATCAGGCAGCGGAATATTTCGCTTATCTGGACCAGCGAGGTGCAGAAGGAACACTGTCTGAAAACACGATACACCGTTATAAAGCAACTCTCCGCTCGATCGGTACACGGATTGAGAAACGGCCGGATATCTGGCCCGGTTATTCAAACCCATTCAGCCGGCTTGTCACAAACGAAAACCGGAAACGTACGGAATTCAGAGAAGATCTCTTCGCAGATCCTTCCGTTATCCGGAAGATCATCGATGTTCTCCCGTCTCTGCCGCTGGAAGACCGACTGATCCTCTCACTGATGCTGTATGCAGGCCTTACCCCTGCTCAGATTCAGGATGTGAAGATCAGCGACTTCACCGCAGAAGGCACAGGAAACCGCCGGCTTTCTCTGAAAGTCCGCTGCGGCACATTCCTTGAGTACACCTCGAAGCCCTGGAAGGAAAGCATTTACTATACGGAAAACTATCCGGTACATTATGTGCGCAAGTCGCCGAACCGTTCCATTACATGGGAATATACCGGCACATTCCTCTTCTCCCCCGAGTTTGAGGAACTGCTCCGGGAGTATTACGAATATATCGGCATTTCCACAGATTCCCGGGCCTTCTTCCTGACGACCCGCCATCTTGAATTCAATTACCGGGCAATGCATCACATGATCCTCAATACCTGCGCAGCGGCAGAAATTGATCCGAAGATGCTTACGCCGAACCGGATCTCCCGCTTCGGCATGATTCACAGCGGTCTCCTCTTCGAAGCATCAGAGCAGCTGAATCAGCTTGAACCGGGCGATTCTGCAGAACGCGAAGCACTTGAAGAACGGATCAGAAGCCTGAAGGAAATCGGCTTCATCGGAGGCTGGGTATCCCGTTATCCGGTTCCGCTCAGAGAACGGCTTGATTCGATCCGGAACACGCTCGGAGCTGACTTCCCCGCAAAAGCGATCGGTCTTGAATAAACACTGAGAGACAGTAAAAGCGAAGCACTGCTTCGCTTTTTTGGACTATGTAAATTTGGTTGGGGTGAAGCCACCCCTGTCATTTCAGCATATAGTCCAGCAAGGCCCTGACCTCTGTGATCCGATCTTCGATCGCAGCACATGTGAGCTTCCCGTCCGCTGCGATGAGCGCCTGGGGAAACGCCTTCCAGTCTAAGCTGTCAGTTTTCGAAATCTCATTGCGGTACAGCTGCAGAGCATCCCCTCTGACGAATTTCACCAGCAGGCTCTGCAGCATCTCCGACAGATCCTCATTCAGCACGCTGCCGTACATCTGCAGCGCTTCGCCGTTTCCGAGCAGTGTCGCCAGCGCATCGACGGTACCCGACCCCAGATTTTCGATCAGCGCCGTCTCGTCCCAGTACATCAGATGCACCTTATTTCCGCCCGCGGAAAGCTTTGCCGCAACGCGGTAAATACTCAGCGCGATCCATTGTCCGACCAGCTTCGCTTTTGCCTCGAGTTCGGATGACGCTGCCGTCTCAGTCCGAAGATATGCCTGTACCGCCTCAGCAAGTGAATCATTCATGAAGTTCAGCAGGCTGTCCGCAGCCGCATTGACCGCATTTTCGTAGTTCTCACTGCCGAAGGACGACCGCAGCTGCGGCATTTCTCTGCTGGTGATGCCGACGATAAACTCAACGCCCGCCGCCGCACCTTCCTGATACGCACGATACACATCAACCGGGAGCAGCGTTCCGTCGCAGGTCGGCGCGCACATGTTCATCCAGAGCTTCTGTGCCGCATTCTTCAGCGTATCCGTATCCAGCCGCATTAACTCTTCCATCGTTGAAGTGCCGGTCTCCCTGAGCAGCGCCTCTGCCAGAGCTCCGGATGCCTCACGCGTGTCATAAGCCGAGTCCGGGCTGCCATTGAAAACCAGAGCCCTCTGAAACAGGCCTTTCGCCTGCTCACATGCGGCCAGCAGGCTGATGCAGGTCGCGCCGGATTCGAAGCCCATTACCGTGATCTGCCCGGGATCGCCGCCGAAGGCAGCGATGTTTTCTCTGATCCACTTCAGCGCCGCAATCTGATCCAGCAAACCGAGATTCAGAGCATCCGGGCAGGCTTCACCGCCGGGCACCTCAGAAAAGTCGATAAACCCGAAGATGCCGAGGCGGTAATTGAAGCTGACAAGCACCGCATCCGGATGCGCATTGACAAAATCGCCGCCGTACAGCAGGGGGTCGACTGCGCCCCCGGAAGTAAAATCGCCGTGGTGAAACAGCACGAGCACCGGCTTTTTTGTCTCCCGATTTCCGGCACTGACTGCGATATTCAGCGTCAGGCAGTCCTCGCTCTGCCGGTGATGCCTGACGATGGAACCCTTGTGCTCCACCTGTATGGCGGAAGCACCGAAATACCTGGCCTCATATACCGCTTCGGACGAAGGCAGCGGCTCCGGCGCCTTCCATCGCAGTTCACCCACCGGCGGTTTAGCATAGGGGATTCCCAGAAAGAGCAGCGCCTTCCTGTACTTCTCACCGACGTACACGCCGGTTCGCGTCCTGATGGCGCAGTCTTCGTCATATTCGCCCTCAACAGCCCGGTTCTGCCGGTTCACTTCCTCGAGGTCCTTCTCGGTTACGTCAAACACATATCCCCCGCTGCCGTCCCCGTAGCGCTTCCGGATCTTCCACACCCGGAAGCCGCGGATGATCAGGTTCACGATCAGACCCAGGACGGGAAGACCGACGACATACATGAATTCCTCCTGCAGGTATTCCATCATGGAAACGCCCATCCACCGGATAGAAACATACTGGGCCAGCAGAAAGACAAGCAGAATCGCAATATAGGTAAACACCCGGTTTGCCGTGCTCTTCTGAACCGCTTTGCTGAAGATGATTCTGGTGATGATCTCCTCCATCACAATTCCGAGGGCAAAACAGGCCGCCACGCACAAGATCTCCGGCCATCCGGAAAGCTTTGCGATGGTTTCGCCAAAGCCATAGCCCAGCGCAGAGATGATCGCTACCATAAAATCATCAATTGTAAATAATTTTCTCATGCGCACCTCACTATGAAGCGGATCGTCCGGGCGCTCCGGCTCTGCCGCATATGAAAAACATTCATCAATGTCCCTGAACCGGAACATCGGCTTTTCTTTCATCTGCCGCTGAGACTGCCCCGCTGCGGACAAAGGAGCGACCCGGCAGCTGCGAAAGCCGGGAACCCTTTCTCATATTGATAATCCGTTTCTGACAGTTACTTCCTACAAAGAAGATATCACCGTTCATGAGGGAACAGTGATATCTTTCGAATAATTGAAATGGTTCAGCTTGGAAACGAGGATTCCGGTTCCTGAAACAGACTGATGATCCATTCGCTGCTGATGACGGGAAAGGAGCTTTCATCCACCGCATAGCGCTCTTCATTCTGCTTAAGTTCTTCTTCCACCATGGACACCGGGATCAGGAAGGACATCCCCCTGTCTCCGGTCCGGACATTGATCTTCATCACGCCGTTTTCGGTCTTCTGATAATCGATTGACGTCACATCCTCTGCCGTTCCCTTCCGGTTGTCGATGAATTCGATCAGAGAATCATATTTCGCAAGCTCCACCAGCCGGTCATCCACCTCATCTTCAAAGATCTGTATCTTTTCCGTAAACTCCTGCAGGGTTGTGACCCTGCGCAGATGATAGCCGGCAGAAGCCAGCGGCTCCGCAAATTCCCGCATCATATGTGTTCCCGGCTCGCGGTCGAGCAGCCAGAGAACAAATTTATGCCTGCGGTCAAGATAAACCAGCGGATACTGAATCATGAACTCCCGCTGACACTTCGGGCAGGATACCCGGAACAGATCTCCGCTGACGCAGCGGTCTCTGAGATCTTCATCCGTATCTGCGGTAACGCTTTCATAAATCTCAGCCGGAAACGTTCTGCCGCAATACGGGCACGTATAATCAATCGTTTTTGAAGTACTCATTCTCTGTTATCACTTTCTTTCTGAGAGCACCGCCGGCAGATCCCGCAGATCATAGATCACAAGATCCGGTCCGGAAGCGATCAGAGCTGCTTTCTTTCCTTCATTGGAAGGATAGGCAATCGTATACGCACCGGCATTCCTTCCGGCTTCCACATCCATTACACTGTCCCCGACATAGCAGATCTCTTCTGCCCCGAGCTTCTCCTTCGCAAGCAGAATTCCTTCCGGGTCCGGTTTGGGATTCCGTACGGAATCATTTCCAAGCACCACTGTCATATAGCGGCTCATATCATGCCGGTCCATCAGCTCCTTCAGCGAGAGGTAATACCGCGTGCTCACCACCGCACAGGGAATCTTCAGCTCCGCAAGCCGGTCCAGCATCTCGATTGCGCCGCTCATCGGCCGGATCAGATCCCGCAGATGTTCTCTCTGATACTTCCGGTACTGTTCGACGCATTCCCATGGGTCCTGTTCCGGAAAGAATTCCGCCATCATCCTGTCCAGCGGCGGCCCGAGCACCTTGATCCGGCGGTCGGGAGTAAACTCCTCAACGGTCCGGTACAGCTCAAATACATGTTCGAAACTCGCCATAATTGCAGGTTCCGTGTCCATCAGAGTGCCGTCAAAATCAAATACCGCTCCATCAATCCGCATATCACTTTCCCTGACTCAGCCGCATCAGTTCGGCATGAAGACGCTCCTTGAACTCTTCCGTGCTGTTGTATCCTTCCTGTTTGAGAATGAAGTTCGATACCGCAGTCTCAATCAGCGCGCACATCGAGCGTCCCGGACTGACCGGAAGCGACATGGCAGGAATACTGACGCCCATGATTTTTGTAAAGGAGGTCATCTCATCGCCGATCCGTTCATATTCCTCACTCGCATCGTATCTTACCAGGTTGATTACCAGATCGATCCGATGACTCTTAACCATACTGTTGGCACCGAACATCCGTTCCACATCCACAATGCCGATACCGCGGATCTCCAGCATTCCCCGCAGAAGATCCGGCGCATGTCCGTACAGATTGTTGTGAATCTTCTGCACATCCACACGGTCATCCGCGACCAGCACCTGGCCGTCCCGGACAAGTTCCATCGCGATTTCGGATTTTCCCATTCCGCTTTCGCCGGTAATCAGTACCCCTTTGCCATAAACGACCATCAGGTCGCCGGATAAGGTTTCTTCCGGCGCCAGCCGCTCATCGAGGAACGTGATCAGATCGACCATGATCCGGTAGGTCGGCGTTGCAGTACGGAAAATCGGGAAATTGCGCTGCACGGCAGCTTCTCTCAGAAGCGGCGGCAGCTCATTGTTCTTTGTGATGATGATCATCGGCGTAAACCCGTCGGTGATGGACGGAAACCGGGCACGCTGCTCATTTTCACCAAGCTGGGCGATATACTCGATTTCCTTGTTTCCGATGATGACAACACGTCTTGGCTCTGTCGGCTGGAAATAGCCGGAAAGCTCAAAACCCGGACGGTTCACGTCCGGTATGACGACCCACCGGTTCAGTGAATTCTCATCCCCGGTAAGCTGTTCCAGCCCGAAGAAATCAACGATCTCCTGGATCATTACCCTGTTGTTTTCATTACCTGCCATCCTGCTGTTCTCCCGCCCCGATTATAGCATGAACATCGCCAGTGCAAATCCGGTCAGAAAGCCGCCCGCATGCGCCATGCGCGAAACATTCGGCATCAGGTTGATCAGCAGGTTCACAAGTGCCATCCGGAGCAGTGACATCTGCACGGACGTACTCCCCAGCGCCCCCATTTTGAACAGCAGCACAAAATATGCGCCAAGCAGTCCGTACAGCCCGCCGGAAAGACCGAGCGATACCTGTGCTTCATCTTCCGCAAAGAAGACGGAAAGCAGATTTCCGCCGATCACGGAACCAAACAGAATGAGTGCATACAGCGGCACGCCGAATACATATTCCAGCCCGCTCATGTTGTACAGCGACAGCATATTCATCAGAAGATGCCAGATCTGAATGTGAAGAAACCCTGCCGTAAGCAGCCGCCAGTACTCTCTGCGCTTTACCCGCAGAGGAACCAGCGCGCCGTATTTCACAGCCGCATCCACTGGAAACTGCGATCGGTTCAGCAGGATGCACATCACAACACAGACGGCAATCACCGCATAACTCAGCATCATTTTCCCGCCTCCTCAGAACTTTTTTCTGTCCGTGCAAGTACTTTTTTCAGATACTGCCCTGTCCATGACTCCGGATGTTCCGCAACCTGTTCCGGAGTTCCTTCCGCAATTACCGTGCCGCCGTTATCGCCGCCTTCCGGACCAAGATCAATGATCCAGTCGGCGCACTTGATCACGTCCAGATTATGTTCGATCACAATGACGGTATTGCCGGTATCCACAATCCGCTGCAGCACTGCGATCAGACGTTTCACATCATCTGTATGCAGGCCGGTCGTCGGTTCATCAAGAATATAGACCGTCTTCCCGGTTGCTTTTTTCTGCAGTTCAGACGAAAGCTTGACACGCTGTGCCTCACCGCCGGAAAGCGTTGTGGAAGACTGGCCGAGCTTCAGATAGCCAAGACCTACATCACACAGCGTCTGCAGCTTGCCGCGGATCTTCGGCTGATTGGCAAACAGCTCAAGTCCTTCTTCTGCGGTCATCTCCAGTACATCATAGATATTCCTGCCCTTGAACGTGCAGGCAAGTGTTTCTTCGTTATACCGTTTGCCATGACAGATCTCACACGGAACATAGACATCTGGCAGAAAGTTCATGGAAATCACCTTCACGCCGTCTCCCATGCACGCCTCACACCGGCCGCCCTTCACATTGAAGGAGAACCTGCCTTTGTCATACCCGCGCAGTCTCGCTTCGGGCGTATTGGCAAACAGCGCACGGATGTCATCAAACACACCGGTATAGGTTGCCGGATTGGAGCGCGGCGTCCGGCCGATCGGATCCTGATCGATCTGCACGAGCTTATCAACAGCGGACAGCCCCTTCACACGCTCCACTTTGCCGGGGTGAACCCGGGTATAGCCGAGATACTGCTGAACAGACTTCATGAAGCATTCATTGACCAGGGTTGATTTTCCGCTGCCGGAGACGCCGGTCACCGCAACAAGTCTGCCGAGCGGAAACTTCACATTGATCTTCTTCAGATTGTGTTCGGAAGCCCCGACCACTTCCACGCAGCCTCCGGTTCCCTTGCGCCGCTCTGCCGGCACTTCAATCCGTTCCCGGCCGGAAAGATACCGGCCTGTAATCGACTGTTCCGCCTGCAGGATGTCCTGCGGCGTTCCGGAGAACATCACCTCTCCGCCATGGATGCCGGCCCCCGGACCGATATCGACGATCCAGTCAGAGCTCATCATCGTCTCTTCATCATGTTCAACCACAATCAGTGAGTTGCCGAGATCCCGCATATTCTTCAGGGTCGCAATCAGTTTTGCATTATCCCGCTGATGGAGGCCGATACTCGGCTCATCCAGAACATACAGCACGCCGGACAGCTTCGATCCGATCTGGGTTGCCAGCCGGATGCGCTGCGCCTCGCCGCCGCTCAGCGTTCCCGCAAGCCGGTCAAGCGTCAGATACTCAAGCCCGACATCTTTCAGAAAGGTCAGGCGGCTGCGGATTTCCTTCACGACCATTTCGGCAATCCTTGCCTGTGTCTCGCTCATCTCCGTATGATTCAGCCAGTCCAGTGCCTGAACGACCGACAGTTCGGTAAAGCCGATGATATCGCGGTCGCCGACCCGTACGGAAAGTGCCTGTTCATTGAGCCGCTTCCCGCCGCATTTCGGACATTTGCTTTCCACCATAAAGGAGTGATACCAGTCCTTTGTCATCGCCGAGCTGGTTTCCACATAACGGCGTTCAATCAGATCCTTGACGCCCTCAATGTAATCATTTCTCAGATACGTATTTCCCCCGGAGCTAGTAATCCGATAGGAAATCGGCTTGTCCGACCCGTGGAGAACGATCTGCATCTGTTTCTGCGTGAGTTTTCTGACCGGTACATCCATCGGAATCTTATAGTGCTTCAGAAGGATCTCGAATGTCTGCCATTCGATATTTTCCGTTCCGACAATATTCCTGTAATAGCGGATCGCCCCTTCATTGATCGAAAGGTCTTTATCCGGAATCAGAAGATCGACATCCACCTCTTCCGTAAAGCCGAGTCCCTTGCAGGTATCACACGCCCCAAGCGGCGCATTGAAGGAAAACAGACGCGGCTCCAGCTTCGGTACCGAAAAACCGCAGATGCGGCAGGCATAGTTGCTGGAAAACAGTTCTTCCTTCTCTCCTTCCAGCACAATTGCCATTCCGCCCGCAAGATTCAGCGCGGTTTCCAGCGAATCGTGAATCCGCCCCTTCGCTTCCTCTTTCTTTATGATACGGTCTACGATTACATCGATATTGTGGCGTTTGTTTTTCTCCAGTTCGATCTCATCTTCCAGCATGCGGATCTCGCCGTCGACGCGAACCCGCACATATCCGTCCTTCATCAGTCTGGAAAACTGATCCCGGAATGTGCCTTTCCGATTCCGGACAATCGGTGCCATCACTGTCAGACGCGTTCCGTTTTCCGTACTCATCACCTGGCTGACCATTTCGCTGATATCCTGACCGGTGATCGGAATATTGTGATTCGGGCAATACGGCACGCCTATACGGGCATAGAGCAGACGCAGATAATCGTAGATTTCCGTCACTGTGCCGACTGTGGACCGGGGGTTGTTTGAGGTTGTTTTCTGGTCGATTGAAATTGCCGGCGAAAGTCCTTCAATCAGTTCGACATCCGGTTTGTCCACCCCGCCGAGAAACATTCTCGCATAAGCGCTCAGCGATTCGACATAACGCCGCTGGCCTTCCGCATAGATCGTATCAAAGGCAAGGCTGGTCTTTCCGGATCCGGAAAGACCGGTCATCACGACCAATTTATTCCGGGGAATCTCCAGCGATATGTTTTTCAGGTTGTTTTCACGCGCACCGCGTATGATCAGTTTATCCAGTTCCACCGTGTCACTCCTTTTCTTCCTTTGCCTTCTGTGACAGATCCGCCAGCATCGTCCACGCTTCGCGCGGCGACAGATCGTCCGGATTCACACTGCGCAGCTGCTGCTTCAGCAGTTCGCCGAGCGAATCTTCTTTCTTCATTTCAATCAGCTGATAGCTCTGCTGAACGACCCGCTTCCTGGACTCCAGCTCCTTCTGCAGTCCCTTTGCCCGATCAATCACCGCCTCCGGCAGTCCCGCAAGCCGCGCTACATTGACGCCATAGGAACGGTCTGCTCTGCCGTCTTTTACCTTATAGAGGAAGGTCACCTTCTCCTCATCTTCCTTTACGACCACATGTACATTGCGCACACAGCCGATCGAATCCGTAAGCGAGGTCAGTTCATGATAATGCGTGCTGAACAGCGTCTTTGCATGAACGCAGGCAGCGATATATTCAATCATCGCCTGGGCAAGCGCCATTCCGTCATAGGTAGAGGTACCGCGGCCGATCTCGTCAAACAGGATCAGCGAAGAAGCAGTCGCATTCTGCAGGGCGTTGTTGGCTTCCGACATCTCCACCATAAAGGTCGACTGCCCCGAGAGAATATCATCACTGGCTCCGATTCGGGTGAAGATCCGGTCAAATACCGGCATGGCCACACGCTTTGCCGGCACATAACAGCCCAGCTGCGCCATGATCACGATCAGTGCGGTCTGCCGCATATAAGTGGATTTACCGCCCATATTCGGTCCGGTAATCAGCAGGATTGACTCCGCCTGATCCATTTTCAGACTGTTTGCAATATAGCGGCCGTTTTTCATCCGCTCGCTCAGCACCGGATGCCTGCCCTGTACGATCTCAAACAGATCATCGGTAAATTCCGGCCGCACATATCCGTATTTATCGCTGACTTCCGCCAGCGAGGCATAGCAGTCCAGCTCCGCCAGCGCAATTGACAGCCGCTGCAGACCGGGAAGGTTTTTCCGGATCGCTTCCAGCATTCTTGCGAACAGCTGCTTTTCGATCCGGATCGCATTCTCCTCCGCATGCAGGATCATGTCTTCCTTTTCCTTGAGCTCCGGGGAAATGAACCGTTCATTATTCACCAGAGTCTGCCGGCGCACATAGCCCCATTCTTCCTTTACCTGAGCAGCAGCTGCCTTCGAAATATCGATATAATACCCGAATACCTTGTTGTATCCGATCCGCAGCGTCCGGATTCCCGTACGCTCCCGCTCCCGGTTTTCAAGATCCAGGATGAACTGCCGGCCATTGCGCTGAATCGCTCTTGCCTCATCCAGCTCCGCGGAATACCCGTCGCGGAACGCACCACCGTCCGCAAGCGAGGCAGGCGGCGTATCCACAAACGCCCCGTCCATCATTGCCCTGAGGTCTTCCAGCGGGTCAAGTTCCCGATAGTCCGCAAACGCATCGTCATTCAGGCTGGCAAGAATCGAAGGAATCTCATTCAGCGTCTTTGAAAGCCGCAGACAGTCCTGCGCATTTGCACTGTTCATCGCACAGCGGCCGATCAGCCGCTGCAGATCATACACACCGCCAAGATGTTCCCGAAGCGTCTGACGGTTCATGAAATCCTGCTTCAGCGCCTCGAGCCGCTCATAACGGCGCAGAATCTCCTCCCTGTTTACCAGCGGTTTTTCAATCCACCGCTTAAGAAGTCTGGAGCCCATCGCTGTCCGGCAGACGTCCAGAAAATTCCAGAGCGATTCTCCTCTGGTCTCCTTATGAAGCGGTTCGATCAGCTCCAGATTGCGCACCGTTGCGTAATCCATATACATCACTTCCGATTCGCTCTCGATCCGCACCGCGGAAAGATGCCCCAGCGCATGTTTCTGCGTCGCTTCCAGATAATTCAGCATCCGGCCGTACGCAGTCCGCTGATAATCGCGCTTCAGACAGGTGCACAGCGGCTGATAGAGGTCTTTGATCTCCGCAGTTTCGCAATAGGAAACCACAATCTGCATCTCCCGCAGCTTCCGGATCACAGCCGGATCAAACGCTGCGCTGACAACCACCTCACGGACGTTATTGCGCAGCAGATTGCCGCTCAGTACCGCCATGGAATGCGCAATATCAATCAGTACCGATTCCCCGGTGCTGACTTCTGCCATCGACAGCGTATAGCCGTATCCGTAATCTTCAATTGCACAGAGAAACACCGATGATTTCTCATCTGTGATCTCTTCCATCAACGTGCCGGGCGTAATCACCCGGATCACATCCCGTTCGACAATCCCTTTCGCTTCTTTCGGGTCCTGCATCTGTTCAACAATGGCAATCTTATAGCCGCGCTGAACAAGCCGCTGTACATACGACTGCACCGCATGGTGAGGAACCCCGCACATCGGAACCCGCTCCTTCACGCCGGCGTTCTTGCCGGTCAGAACAAGGTCAAGCTCCCTGCTTGCGGTCTTTGCGTCCTCGAAAAACATTTCATAAAAATCACCGATCCGATAGAATACAAGCGCATCAGGATACTGTTCCTTTACCTGAAGGTACTGCATCATCATCGGCGAATAGGAAGGTTCTTTCATAATCTGCTCTTTCTGAATGCCCGTACATTATAGCAGAATTGTCACGCAGCCTGAGTGTCATACCGATGCCCGTTCCCGTTGTCTCTGCGTGTCAGAATCTTCTGTCCGCACAAAGTACCGCCGCAGATAAAAAATCACCCCGTTTTAAGACGGAGTGATCCGATTTTCTGCAGTCTGATCAGCGCCATTTGTCTGCACAGAATCAATGTCTGCGCTGTGGGTACGGAGAAAGCCTGAACGCGTATCCGGACCGTTTCTCCAGGCCTTCACCTTTTCCCGGATAGCCTCAGCTGCACAGACCTTCTCTGTTATCTGTATGATTCTCTTCCTGTTACCGGTGATTCTCCGCTTCCTGCTCCAGTCTGGACCAGTCGCTTGGCAATGAGCCGACGGTATCCCGGATTGCCTTTTCCTCCGGCATGTAATTGAGCTCAACGTGTTTGCCGCATTCTCCGCAGGAAGCTGCCGGAAAGATTTCCGTCGCATTGGAAAGCCACTGTTCCGGAAACGGTTCAGACGGAGAAAAATGCGTCAGCCAGAGCTTTACTGCATTTGCCTGCTTTGCGATCTCTGCCGCTTCGGAGAAAATCATATGTTTCTTGACCTTCGCCGCTTCCAGCCGCTCATTGTCGCCATACATCCCTTCCAGCACCATCAGATCAGAATCCATGCCTGCTTCAATGATCCGATTGCAGGGCCGGGTATCCGTACAGTAGGTGAGCCGGATGCCGCTGCGCTCTTCGCCAAGCACCATATCCGGCGTATAGACCACGCCGTTTTCCCGGATCGTCTCGCCGACCTGCAGTCTGCTCCAGAGCTTCAGCGGAATATTCTGTTCTTTTGCCCGCTTTGCGTCAAACTTCCGTCTGCGGTGCAGATCAATCGTATACCCGTACGTCGTCACACTGTGCCGGACGGAAAATGCATGGAAAGTGAGCAGATCATCCTGCGGAAAGCCGAACCATTCATCATTCTTTTTCAGTTCATATGTCCGCACTTCAAACGGAATCCCTGCCGCAATGCACAGACCGGCGACCACTTCACTGACATTCTGCGGTCCGACAACCGTCACCGGATCAGTCCTTCCCTGCATCCCCATCGACATCAGGATTCCCGGCAGCCCCATCACATGATCTCCGTGAAAATGCGTCAGAAGGATCACATCGATATTATGTGCGCTGCACCCGAATTCCTTCATTGCGATCTGCGTGCCTTCACCGCAGTCAATCAGAATTCCGCGGCCGTTGTACTGCACATACAGTGATGTCAGCCACCGTTCCGGCAGCGGCATCGTTCCGCCGCATCCAAGCAATGTCACATCCAGCATAACCGCCGTTCCTCCATACCATGCGGGTTCTGTTTTCGATTACCGGTTCTGATCGAAAAATGCCTTAACCCGTTCCACATAATCCGGCGCCTCGTCATAGACGCCATGTCCTTTCCCTTCATAGATATAGCCGTCGAAGCGATCACGTTCGATCAGTTCCTTCGACGCCTGTACGCCAAGCACCCTGTCTTCCCCGGCTCCGATCACATAAACCGGGCATCTGATCTCGTCCAGATGATCCGTATAGTCAAATGCGGGAAGTGTTTTCAGCGTAATTGCAAGATTTTTCAGCTCCTGCGCAGTGGCGCCTTCGCCGGATGCGATAATCACTTCCTTATACTGCGCGTAGAATTCCGGTGTGTATACCATTGACCCGAACAGCTCCATCAGTCTGTTCACATCTCCGTCTTCCGCCGCCTGACGCCACTGTTCGATCCCTTTCAGATCCGCATACTTCATATTCGCAGCTGTCGAGCAGAGCAGCAGGCAATGCACCATTTCCGGTCTGGTTCCGGCCATGATCTGCGCGATCATTCCGCCCTGTGAAACACCCATGACGGATGCACGCTCAATCCCGAGCTGTTCCATCGCTTTCAGTATGTCCTTCGCCATCATCGCTTCATCATACGGCTCCGGATAGACCGAAATGCGGTCAAACAGAATCACATCATAGTCTTCTCCCAGCAATGCATACTGTTTCATGATTGCCTTTGCGGCACCCATCACGCTCTTCAGCGAAACACCGGGAATGATCACAACGGTCGTTCCGTCTTCCTTTCCGAATCTCAGATACCGCATCATCCTTCCGTTTATATTCACGGACTGCACTGTTTCTCTCATCATATTCACTTCCTGTACTTCCTTTTCCTTTATCCTGATCTGTTCCGCTGTCCATCCTGCAGCTTCCGCAGGCACTTATAAGCACGCATCAGCCGGGACACCTGTCCGTATCCTGCATCTGCTGCGCAGTCAGGATCGCTTCACTTCTGCCGGACAGTATCTGTCTTGCGTCCGTATGTCCGGCAGGTTTTAATTATGCACCGAAATCACGCGTTTTGCGATATTCCGCATCGTTTCGGATGAAAACTGACTGAAAAATACCTGCGCGGGCAGGTATTTTCTGTTCATTTCACAACTCTTACACGGAACACGCCGTTCAGGACACGCAGCTTTTCCAGCGTTGTCTCATCCACTTTGGAATCCAGATCCAGAAGTGTATAGGCTACTTCGCCTCTTGACTTGTTCGCCATTTCACTGATATTCACGCCGGCGTCACCAAGAATCTGTGTAAAGCCGCCGATCATGTTTTTCTGGTTCTTATGGAAGATGCCGATCCGGCTTTCGCTTGCGCAGATGCCCATATCGCAGTTCGGATAGTTGACCGAATTGCGAATATTGCCGTTTTCAATATATTCCTGCAGCTCATCGACCGCCATCATTGCACAATTGTCTTCCGACTCTGCGGTCGATGCGCCGAGATGCGGTGTCGTGATGCAGTTTTTATGACCGGCAATCGTCGGATTCGGGAAGTCGCTGACATAGCGATGCACCTTGCCGGTGTCAATCGCATCCAGAACTGCCTTTTCATCCACCAGCGCATCTCTCGCCATATTGATGATGACGACGCCGTCCTTCATCTTTGCGATCGCATCCGCATTGATCATTCCTTTTGTCTGTTCCATCAGCGGTACATGAATCGTGATGTAATCACATTCGCGGTAGATGTCCTCAACATTCAGCACATGTGTGATCTTGCGGGACAGGTGCCATGCATGTTCCACCGATACATACGGGTCATAGCCATAGACATCCATACCCATATATACTGCAGAGTTGGCAACCCGTACGCCGATCGCGCCGAGACCGATGATGCCGAGCTTCTTGCCTTCCAGTTCGGTTCCGGCAAACTGCTTCTTTTCCTTTTCCGTATCCGCAGCGATCTCCGCATCGTCGTGGTTCGCCCGTACCCAGTCGATTCCTTCGACGATATCTCTGCTCGCCAGCAGCATCCCCGCAAAGACGAGTTCCTTGACGCCGTTGGCGTTGGCACCCGGTGTATTGAATACGACGATACCCTTTTCCGCACAGCGATCCAGCGGAATATTGTTTACGCCGGCACCGGCTCTTGCGATCGCCAGCAGATTCTCAGAGAACTCCATGTCATGGAGCTTGGCGGAACGAACCAGAAGACCGTCTGCCTTCTGCGGATCATCAACCTGCTCAAAGCCGTTATGGAACCGCTTCAGTCCGACTTCCGCAATATTGTTCAGGCATGCATACTTAGCCATTGTTTCAACCCTCCGTATGTTCTTCTTCAAACTTCTTCATGAATGCGACCAGCTTCTCAACGCCTTCCTTCGGCATCGCATTGTAGATGGAAGCGCGCATTCCGCCAACCGAACGGTGACCCTTGAGCGATACAAGTCCTTCCGCTTCTGCCGCTTTGACAAATTCCTTATCAAGCTCATCGTTTCCGGTGACAAACGGAACGTTCATCAGGGAACGGTCTTTCTTCTCTACCGTACCTCTGAACAGCTTTGACTGATCGAGGAAGTCATAGAGAATCTTTGCCTTTTCCTCATTGCGGCGGGCCATTTCTTCGAGACCCCCCTGTTTTCTGATCCACTTGAAGACAAGACCGCACACATAGATATTCCAGCACGGCGGCGTATTGTACATACTGCCCGCATCCAGATGCGTCTGGTATTTCAGCATGGTAGGCACGCTTTCATCCAGATCATCCCGGATGAGATCCTTGCGGATAATGACAATCGTCACGCCGGCAGGACCGATGTTCTTCTGCGCACCGCCGTAGATCACGCCGTACTTTGTGACATCGACCGGACGGCTCAGGAAGTTGCTGGAGACATCCGCGACAAGAATATGTCCTTTCGTATCCGGAAGCTCCTTGTATTCTGTACCATAAATCGTGTTGTTCTCACAGATGTAGACATAGTCGGCATCTTCCGCAATCGGCAGATCACTGCAGTCCGGAAGATAAGAGAATGTCCTGTCCGCAGAAGAGGCTACGATATCCACCTCTCCGTACTTCTTCGCTTCGGCAGCTGCCTTCTTTGCCCACTGGCCCGTTACGATATAGGCCGCTTTATGATGAACCATCAGATTCATCGGGATCATCGCAAACTGGGTTGATGCGCCGCCCTGCAGAAACAGAACTGCGTAGTCATCGGGAATCCCCATCAGCTCCCGGAGGTCCTTCTCTGCTTCTTTAATGATGGCGTCATACACCTTGCCGCGGTGCGACATCTCCATGACGGACATCCCGCTGCCGTTGTAATCAAGCATTTCCGCTGCGCACTGCTTCAGTACTTCTTCCGGAAGCACCGCCGGACCGGCTGAGAAGTTATAAACACGACTCATGTTAATTTCCCCCTTGCATAACGTCACTAATTATAGGTGATAATGTTCACAAATCAAAAGAAAGTTGCATAAATTCGAAAATTTTCAGTCAAAAATGAAAATAACAGGTCAATTTTTTCATAAAAAAACTTCCTTCATCTGCGGAAGCCTCCGATCACCATCCGGATCCGGTCATTCTCTTCGGTCGTTTTGACCGGGTCTGTTTCCGGAAGGAAGCGGTAAATCACACCGGTCTCAATCGGTTCATCCGACACCGCTTCGATGTCGGCGATATTGCCGGTCATATACCTGCAGTTATTGAAATTGCCGGAAGACGCCAGTCCGTTTGCCCCGCCGAAATACTCCAGGGCAATATCGGAGTCAATGACAAACTCCAGCACGCTGCCGTTGAGATTGGCAGTGCATCCGTTAGACGCATCCACTTCCGCTTTGGCGTCAACCTTTACCACCGGAATCACGATGCCGGTATCCAGAACAAAATAATAGCGTGAGCCGATCGGTCCGAAGCTGTAGGCAAGCGCAACGCCGATAAACCCGTCTTCATCGATCAGCAGACCGGTCGTCGGATCGACAATGCAGTGATTATGAATGTACTGGTACTGGTCGCTTCCGACGCTTGTGATCATACGGTAATCTTCATATGTCTTGATACTGCTGGATGCACAGGCACCGATACTTTCGGATTTGAATTCCCGCTTGTAGTTCTTCAGTCTGGCAAGCTGAAAATCTTCCTGCCGGAAGCCGGTCATAAGAAACAGCGCTGCCATGCACAGAAGCAGGCATGAAAAAAAACGATCTGTTTTCATGGAACAGTTCAATTTAACCATTCATGCATTTTCATGTCAACCTCGCACCCGTCCTTTCTGCCTTCACAGCGGCTTTGAATGCATGCGTGTGACAGAACGGAACGCTGTAACGTAATATGATTACAGAACAAGAGGAAAACAGTCATGCTGGAAGTATCACATTTTTCAAAACATTACGGGGCGAATGCCGCCTGCAGCGATATCAGCTTTGCCCTGCCCGACGGCACCGTCACCGTGCTGCTTGGCCCCAACGGCGCCGGAAAGAGCACGATCATGAAAGCCACTGCCGGACTGCTTCGCTTTGAGGGTTCGATCCTTGTGGACGGAACGGTCAATACCGCTCCGCAGAGCCGCCGGAAGATCGGCTATATCCCTGAGATCCCCTCCTTCTATTCCAATCTTACCGTCGCAGAACATCTCGAATTCCTTGCCCGCGCCTGCCGGCTGAAAGACTACCGTAAGCGGGCGGATGCGCTGCTTGAGCGGTTTGAGCTGCAGGAGCACCGGAAGAAATTCGGTGACGAGCTTTCAAAAGGCATGCAGCAGAAACTGAATATATGCATGGGCCTTCTCATCCAGCCGAAGGTATTACTGCTCGATGAGCCGTTCATCGGTCTGGATCCGCATGCGATCCGGCAGCTGCGCAGCTGTATTCTCGAGCTGAAGGAAGAAGGAGCTGTTCTGCTGATCAGCACCCATATTATTGATTCCATCGATGCCCTCTGGGACAGAACGATCATCATGAAAAAAGGAACGATTCGGGCAGATATCCGAAAAGAGGAAGAAGGCACCCCGCTCGAAGATCTCTTCTTTGAAGTCACCGAAGGCGGAAAGGAGGGTTGAATTCATGCGGCTGGCCCTTTACTATTCGCTTCATACAACCTGGAACCAGTTCCGCAAGCTGTTCCGCACCTGGCTGTTTCTGATCCTGCTTGGCATCGTGCTGGGCGGCGGGCTGATCGGCCTCGGCGCATTCCGTTTCATGAGCTCCATGCAGAGTCAGAGCCCCGTTCTGCCCGAATCCCTTATGGAGTTTTTTGACGCAAGCGGCCTGAACGGCGTCAGTGCATTTGAACTCGGCGCCGGCCTTTCGATTCTCTCCATCCTGATCCTGCAGATCTTCGGGGCGGAAAATAGTGTTTCCCGCCTGTTTCTGCCGGCCGATGTCAATGTCCTTTTCACAAGTGACCGCTCGCCGCAGGAAGTGCTTTCCTTCCGGCTGTTTACCACGATCGGCACAGCGGTCATTGCTTCGGTTTATCTGTTCTTTCAGTTTCCTTCACTGATTTCAAGATTTCATATCACGCCCTATGCCTCCGGAACGATCATCGCTGCCTGGTGTATGACGCTTGCCTTCTCCCTGCTGCTCAAGATCCTGACGTTTGAGCTCTGTTCCCGGCACCCGTTTCTTCACCGCAATCTGCGCTTTCTGATCATCGGTTCTGTCACGGTTCTCTTCTTTCTCTTCTACGCTTCCTATCACTTCAGTGAAGAACAGGTCTTTCTCTTATCTGCCCATCGGTTCTTCAATGCGCCGTGGACCCGTTTCATTCCGGTATGGGGCTGGCTGAAGGGCATGATGGCGTTTGCCCTGGAAGGAAATGAGCGCGCTTCCCTGCTGCTTGGCATATTCTGTCTGATTCTTCTTGTCATCCTCATCATTCTCGTCCGCATTCTTCCGGTCGATTACTACGAAGAAGCGTCGATCCGCTGTGAAGAGATCGCGCTGTATATGGAACATGTCACAATGGAGAACGCCGGTCTGCTCGTCACCCGGGCCGCCAGGCGAAGAGACGGGCTTGACCGGGAGTGCTTTCATCACGGCAGCGGAGCTTCGGTCTTCTTTTTCAAGCCGCTGGTCAACCGGTTCCGGTTTGCCCGCTTCGGCCTGTTTACGAGAACCCTCGTCACCTATTCGCTGGTCGCAGCCGCAGGCGGTCTGTTTGTCCGGATGTTCATGGAAGAGCCTTCTGTCTACCCGCCGGTTGCGATCCTTGCGGTATCCGCATTCTTCCGCACGATCGCAAGTCCGATGAGTGAAGATATCCGCCGGGAATCCTTTCTCATGATTCCGGAAAACACCTGGGCAAAGCTTGCCTGCTCGCTTGCGGGCGGAGCGCTCAACTGCGCCATGGATTCGTTTCTCCCGCTGATCATCGGCTCTCTCGCAGCCGGATGTTCCGTTATGGACGGGCTTGTTTTTCTTCCTTTCATCGTTTCGATCGATCTGTTCGCAACCTCTGCCGGAACATTTGTCGATGCCGCGATTCCGTCTTCCATTGATAAGACGCTCAAACAGGTGCTGCAGATCATTCTGCTGTATCTCGGCATGATTCCGGACGAAATGATCCTCGTATTCGGCCTGATCGGCCAGCGCAGCGCTGCTGCGATCTGTTCAGCTGTTATTCTGAACCTGATACTAAGCGCACTGTTTCTCGGACTCTGCGGTGTCTGGCTGAACCCCTGCCCGGGCCAGCCGGCAAAAGATCCGTCCTTTCCGCTGGACAGACCGCGCGTAGTCAGAGCCTTCAGTGTGATCGGCTTCGCTCTGCTCGCACTCTACGCTGCGATCCATCTTCTGCAGGCAGTCAGCACGAGAATCGTGTTTTCTTCGCCTGTACTGGCAGGCAACTCCCTGCTTCCGGTCCTCGCCCTCTATCTTCCGGTCTATTTCTGCGCATTCGTATTTCTTCGCCTGCTTCCAGTCCCTTCCTCGAAACAGGCTCCTGTCAGGCTTTCCTTTCATCAGCTCTTTGCGGCATTTGCGGCATGCGTGTTTCTGATGACTGCAGGCAACATTCTCGGGCTGATCACAGCAGGCGTTCTGAGCGGGCCGCTGCAGCTGCTGAGACAGGCGCTTCCGCTGCAGCTCCCGTTCCCTTTCGTTCCCGAACTTCCGGCCGGGCACAGCTTCCTGCAGGTGCTGTTTCTGACTGTCTGTTCGCCCCTGATCGAAGAACTGATCTTCCGCAGAGCCCTGATCAGCAGGCTGAAGCCGTATGGCGAGCTGGCAGCTCTCATCGGCTCAGCGCTGGCGTTCGGAATGTTTCACGAAAGCCTTCCGCAGTGGTTCTATGCCACTCTGCTCGGCCTGGTGTTCGGCTATCTGTATCTGCGCACCAGTACGATCCGCTGGTCATTTCTGCTTCATATGACGATCAATGCAATGGGTTCATTGATCACTCCCGGCATTCTCAGCCTTGCGCAGAGCGCCTTTGGCACACATATGCTGTATGAAGCGGACATCCGCACCCTGCTTTCGCATCCGGTATTCCTGCTGATCGTCACATATCTGTTTCTGCTCGTACTGATCGGCCTGTACGGCACGGTCGTCTCTGCCTGGAAGCTACGTTCCAATGACTGTTCCAGAGACGGCATTTCACTTCGGGAAGCGCTGGCTTCGCCCGGTATGGCCTGTTATCTTGCAGTCATGGTCATCCTGCAGCTATTCTGGCTCATGCGGCTGTAAATCCAAAAAATGATTCCCGCGGGAATCATTTTTTACTGTCTGTACCAGATCTCAGCGAACACTTATCTGCATGCATAGAACCCGATTCCTTCACTCTTCCAGCCGCATCGGATCAGGTTCTCTGTTTCTTCGATGTTCAGTGTGTAATGATGCGCGCCCGGCCCCTCTGCATTCGGGTTATACAGCCGGTAAACCGCATCGCCGCCTCTGTCATCGGCATACCAGCCGACTCCTTCATCCTTCCAGCCGGCTTTCATCAGACTGTTCCGTTCCTGAATGCTTACAGTGTAATGATGATCATGGGCATTCGGATTGTATAAACGGTATACGGGAATATAGGACAGTTCCATCATGCGGAATGCGACGCCCTCATAGTTCCATCCCGCCCGGATCAGGGCTTCTTTTTCTTCACTGCTTCCGGTAAAGAAATGTTCACCGCTGTTCGGATTGTACATGCGGAAGATATCGGCACTCCGCTCTGTCCTTCGGACGTTCACCGTCACCTCAACATTCCGCTTCCGGTTATAGTTGTTCGAATCTTCCGGTGTGAAGTCTGCCCGGAATGTTTTTCTTCCCGCACTGCCGACAGGGGTGGATTCCTCCTCTGCCCAGGTCCATGTTCCCGGCATATTGCCGGCCGGATTGGTCAGCGAAACATCCCTGAGCATCTGGCCTGCGACTGCTTCCGCTTCCGGTGCCTGTACAGCAGGCTCCGCCTTTGCGATCGTATAAACCACATGCATTGTCAGGCTCGTTCCGCCGAACGGAAGGACGATTTCCGCCCAGTAGGTGCCGGCGTCCACCGGCGCGGCGTTCAGTGCTTCGCCAGTCTTCTTCCCGTCCGCCCCCGTCCGGTAATAGCTGATGGATCCCGCGCCCCAGATTTTATACCGGTCAGCGAACGTTCCTTCAGAGCTGATTCCTTCGCCTTTCTGGCCATAGATGGTCAGTGTGGGCGGCATAATTGAAATGACGCTTTTATGATCCGGCAGATAGCAGCCCTCTGCCGTACAGGTCGCAGTGATTGCCGAGCCATCCGCTGAATGCGTAATATCCGCGAAGGCGTGAACATGGAATACGGACTTCATGTATTGCATACGGGTCTGCCCGTCATAAACAGACCAGTTTGTATTGTCATCGGATACCTGCAGCTGCACACCATTGCCGATATTCAGTGCGCCATGGTTTCTGCCGCCGAATCCGGCTCCGATTCCGATTCCGGTATCTATGCAGGACGCCGATACGGTTCCGCCGCTGATTGTGACATCTCCGCCGTCACCGAGAATTCCGCCCCCGATGCCAGCGCCCTGGCCTGTGGATATCGCGGTTACCGTACCGCCGTTAACTGTCACTGAAGCCCCGGCCCCGCGCATTCCGCCGCCGATTGCGGCGGATACTCCTGCGGTCTGAGCGTTTCCTGCTTCCGCAAGGACTTCTCCGCCCTGAATGAGTACCGTGCCGCCTGCGCCGCCATAGCCGCCGCCAATCGCTGCACCGTTGCTTAATACGATCCGTGCATGTACAGTCCCGCCATAGACGGTAAGCGAGCCGCCGCTGCCATCCATTCCGCCGCCGATCGCCGCACCATTGGAGGCACTTTCATTCACCGCATTAACAATTCCGCCATGAATGATGATCGATCCTCCGCCGGCGGAAGCTGCTCCGCCGATGACAGCGTGGTTGCCGTATGAATCCTGATCTGCGACAGCCGCATTCAGCTCCCCGCTGCCCTGGCTTTGCCCATAGATGAAAAGGCTATCATTCGCATTCACTGTAATTCCGTTTTCTGCGGTCAGTTTTGCGCCGTCACAGAGAATCAGATGCACCTTGCCGGTAACGGTGATCCGGCCGCTGATGGCAACTTCCTGACTGACCGCATACCATGCGTCTCCTGCACTTCCATCCCATACGGTCTGATCGCTGAGCAGCGTATAATCCGTGCAGCCGCCCTCGACCTCTTTTACCGTTCCGGATGCTTCATCCCATGCCATATACGGAACCGCAGGTGCTTCCTGCGGAAGTTCTCCGGTTTCTTCCGCCAGCTCTTCGCTGTTCGCCGCCGCTTCCTCCTCTTCCGCAGTTACAGCGGATGGATACAGGCTGATACTGAGCGCAAACAGCGGCAGCAGCCAGCTTCTGAACTTCTGTTTTCTGTAATTCATAACCCGATCTCCTGTCTGAAAAAAAACTGAATATTCTCTCCGGTCTGCTCTCAGCCGGATAAGTCCGACAGGAAAATTATAACAAGGTACACAGAGTTTCCGGCAACAATCTGTCCTGCTTTACACGTCCGGTTCAGATTCAGAATCTGCCATCCGGCTGTCGGAAGCAGGTATCATAAAAATCCGAATGTTCTGATTTTTTTTATTGGACATTTCCTGATTCGGAAATATCCTTTGCGGCGGAAAACACAGTCTTTATCCTGAATTGGGATGTTAAAAAATGCGGATCTGTTACGTAATCCGCATTCTTTTTCCATCTGTTTTTTCAGTTCAGTCTCTGATCCGGATGTCTCCGGTCACCGTACTGATGTTGATTTCACTTCCGTCTGTATGGGATGGAAGCCTGCAGTTCACAGATCCGGATACCGTCTGAAGCTCCGTGTGCACAGCAGGCGGATTCTTCAGTTTCAGTGAAACGTCTCCGCTGACTGTACGGAACCAGACCGATTCAAATTCCTGTTCGATTTCCGCTTCGATATCACCGCTCTGACAGGTACACAGAAACTGCCCTGCATGCGTGCATTTCACATCCACATCTCCGCTCGCAAGTTCGCCATAGAACCGGTTCAGCTTCTTCAGCCGAAGCCGGATATCACCGCTTGCGGTCTTCAACGCAAGGTCTTCAACCGAGCCTCTGCGGATCGAAAGATCTCCGCTGGCCGTCTGAATGCGCATGGTCTCCATCACTGGCGATTCCATCTCCACATCCCCGGATACCAGCCGGAACTCTGCTTTCTTCACGCGTTCCGGTATTCCAAGCACCAGATCAATTCCGTTCTGCAGACTGATTCCCGAACTCAGCTCACGGATCACAAGCACGCCGTTCTCCGCTTCCATGACAATCTGATCTAGATTGCCTCTGACATTCACATGAAGCAGTTCATCTTCTGACGCAGATGTATGAGTCTCCATACTGCTTCCATGGACCTGCAGCTCGTCGATCTCCGCATAGACCTCACTCAGCGTACCGTTCTCTCCGCTTCTGCGGAACAGATTGCTGAAAAGGCTGTTCACGGTATCCGTAAACGCACGGATCCGGTCCGGATCAAACGGATCGAACGCTTCTTCCTGCCCGGCGCTTCTCCGTTCCGCGCCGATCTGCCTCAGCAGCGCTCCGATATCTCCAAGCGACAGCAGTACGGTTTCTTCTGCCGCCTCCTCGCTCTCCCCCTGAGAAAGCAGGTCTGCATAATGGTCCGTCGCATTCGCAAGAACTTCCTCTTTCAGGTTTTTCAGTTCTTCGTTCATGACATACTCGCCAAAACAATTATCCAGATATTCCCTGATCCGCTTCATGTTCAATCAGCCTTTCCAGCAATGTTCTTGCGTTCTGCCATTCCCGGCAGTTTTCGGCATACGCCGCTCTTCCTGCCTCTGTAACCGTGTAATAGCGTCTCCGTGCACCGCTGTTTTCATCTCCCCAGTAGGAAGTGATGAACCCGTTCTTCTCCAGCCGTTTGAATGCGGTATAGAGCGTCGCTTCATTCAGCCCGTACGCTCCTTCGGTCAGTTCCAGAATCTGCTTGTTGATCTCATATCCGTAACTGTCTTTTTCGCAGAGAAACCGCAGAAGAATCGTATCGGTATTTCCCCGGATCATGTCAGATGCAATGGAGGCCATATTACCTGCGTTACCTTGTCACCCGTTTCGGATAGTAGAAGAAAAGTCCGCTGTAGCAACAGGAAAACGCCTCTTTGTTGGCATTGAATTCCGACTGGTTGAACGTGTCCTTTGCTTTACTGTCCCTGAGCACTGCCGGTTTTGTCTTCTTTCTGATTTCCATATTCCGCTGCTCCTTTCTCTTCACCACTAATCTAGTCTTAGATACCTCATCTGTCAAGGTATCTTGAAAAGAAATTTATTGTGGCAGGGAAATTATCTTTTCACTGTTGATTCTGCAGTATTTCCTCAGAAGAAAAACACACCGGCAGTTACCGGTGCATCGTTTCATTCTTCTTCGGATTCCAGCTCGCGAAGCATCTGCGCAGCGTTCTCCTGCGGCTTTACCTTCGAGAATGCACGGATGATATTTCCGTCTTCATCGATCAGATAAGTGCTCCGCACAACGCCCATCGTCTTCCGGCCATACATGTTCTTTTCCTTCCAGACATCATACGCTTCAATCACCTGATGTTCCGGATCTGAGAGCAGCGGAAACGGAAGTCCGTATTTCACTTCAAACTTCTTATGCGAGGCGACGCTGTCCTTACTTATGCCAAGCACTGCCGCATCTTTCTCCATGAACTGCGGATACAGTTTCGCAAATGCACACGCCTGTTTCGTACAGCCCGCGGTCAGATCCTTCGGATAAAAATACAGAATCACCTTTCT
>JAFYGX010000263.1 GCA_017543025.1 Solobacterium sp. | reverse complement strand
GATGTTCGGGGTGATGTTCGGATCATAGCCGGAGAACATCGGCTGAATGATCGAAAGCAGAATGACCGTGCCGGAGAGGATCATCATGAAGATGGCAAGCTTGGAAGAGAAGAATTTGCGGAACACGCTTCGCCAGTAGGAATACTGCGGAGCAGCGATATGTTCGGATTCGGTATCATCCGCGATCTGGATTTCAAACAGATCCTGATTCAGTTCAGTCATCGCTTATTCCCCTCCTTTCTCCGTTAACGAAATTCTCGGATCAACCACCGTCATCAGCAGGTCGCCGATCAGTACCGACAGAATCGACAGAGCAGTGAAGATAAAGACGAGGGTGATTACCATGTTGTTGTTTGTCTGCTTGATCGCATCCGGCAGCATCTTACCCATGCCGGGAACCGCGAACGCGGATTCGGTGATCAGCGCGCCGCTGATACACAGAATGATCGATCCCGGGATACCGTTGACGATCGGGATGATCGCGTTGCGCAGGATATGCTTGCGGAAGATCTCACGCTGGGAGAGACCCTTTGCGCGTGCAAACTTGACATAGTCCGCATTGGACTGGTCGATCATATAACGCCGCAGCCACATCATCAGGCTCGGGGTCTGCAGCAGGGCAAGGATCAGTACCGGCATGATATAGGAGCGGATGTCCTTGAAGCCGAGCTGCGGGAACTTATCCGGCAGATTGAACAGTGTGCCGATCGAACGCATGAAGAAGATGAATGCGAGCGACGGAACTGCGATCAGCAGGTTGATATATGCGATACCGATCTTGTCGATCAGCTTGTCCTTATGCTGAGCCATACTGATGCCGAGCGGAATCGCCATGACATAGGCAATGACCAGCGCGATAAGACCGAGAATATAGGACGTCTCGACCATCGACGGAGATTCGTGATACGAGCGGCAGGTCGCATAGTGATCGGTGAACCGCTTCTCATCAAGATGGTCGGTCAGATACTTGTACTGGCAACTTGTCTGAATCAGCGCGCTGTCTTCCTCAAGACCGGTCTCAAACTTCTGCGGAATCTTCTTTGTGGAGCCCTGGCCGTCATTGATGACCTGCATGGTCGGCACACCCTGATTGATCGGGAAGGATGTTCCGAAGTTCAGTTTGAACTTGTTCTGATGAATAAACGGGAACGAACCGTCAAAGTACATCTGATACTTGTAGGTGCATCCGGAGCACAGCAGCGCCGGACTTCCGTTGTACGGGTTCTTTCCCCAGTAGTACTTCCGTTCAAGATCGGGGTTGTCCGCGTCCTGGATCGCGTTCTTGGAGTCCACAGTCACAAGTTTGGAATAGAAGCGCCAGAGCAGCTCATACCAGCGGTATGTATGCATTGCGTACTTCTCACCGGATTTCAGTTCCTTGATCTCATATCCCTTTGCGGCAAACGCTTCAACTGCCTGTGCGTTCATCGCTTCATCACCGTCCTGGCACGCCTTGGCTTCATCGCCGAAGGTCGCCGTGCACATATCAAGACGGCTTGCGAAATCAAGATAGCCGAGTTCCTCCAGCTTCCTTAACTTGTACGTTGTCAGCTGGTCCCCTTTCATCTTTTTTGCGCCGGCGTCATTATCGAACACCTTTTCACTCGGCACCATTGTGTAGATCATGACAATGATGATCGAGACGACCGCAAAGATTGATACGATCGATTTCAGAATTCGCCTAAAGATGTATTTCTTCATATCTTCACCCCACAGCTTTGAGTTTCAGAAAACAAATAAAAAATCCCCTTACTCCAAGTGTTTGAAATTATAACATATATATTGTAATAAGAGGCTCCATTTCCGCCCGTATCTGAAAAAAATACCACATACCCTGAAACTTCATGAAAATTATTTTCATTTTCGTATACAAGCCGCGAATCACCGTAAGCTGTATCCGGCAGAATAAAAAAAGGGCTGTTCCGAAGAACAGTCCCTTTTCGGCTGTGAAGTAAGTTAATTACTCACCCTTCTCCCACTTCGCATAAGCTGCGTCGTACTCTTCGGAAGTTACGATGTCTTCCTGGAGCTGGAGGCCCTTGTACTTGTACTCGGTCATACCGCAGACACTGTAGTAACGTGTGAACGGAACAACGTGAGTAACGCGTACG
>JAFYGX010000262.1 GCA_017543025.1 Solobacterium sp. | reverse complement strand
CTCCTTCCCGGTCCGGGTCGGTTGCCAGATACACGGTATCGCATTTGCCGGCAAGCTTTTTCAGTTCTGCGACCGTTTCCTCTTTTCCTTCGGAAATGACATAGGTCGGTTTGAAATCATTATCGACATCAACTCCAAGACCGCCTTTGCCGGCAATGGAAAGATCGCGGATATGTCCTTTGGAAGAGACTACTTCATAATCCTTTCCGAGATATTTCTGAATCGTCTTTGATTTGGAAGGCGACTCAACAATCACGAGATTCTTCATACAGATCTGTTTCCCTCTAATTACTGTCTGGTCATGAATCAAAACTCAGCATCTGACAAAACGCATGATTCAGGAACAATTTCAAAGGATAACGCAAGCGGTTTTGAATGGCAAGCGTTTTTAGAGCGCACGAAGCGGGCGGAGATCATCCAGAATGGAATCCTCATACAGAATGTTCGCTCCCTGAGAGATCAGAAGATTGCACCCCTTTCCGCATTCCTCATCATACGGATACGGGATGCACCAGACTTCCCTGCCAAGCTCCAGCGCTGCCGCAACCGTTCCGCTCGTCCCGCTTTTCACGGCCGCCTGCGTAACAATCACACAGTCTCCAAGCGCAGCCAGAATCCGGTTCCGCCAGGGAAAATGATGTTTTCTTACACCGGTCGGATCCGGGTATTCCGAAAGGATCAGCTGATGGCGTTCCATGATCCGATACAGATATTCATTTTCTCTCGGATACCGGACGTTCATCCCGCATCCGATCACGCCGATCGTCTTTCCCCCGGCGCCGATCGCTGTGCGGTGCACAATCCCATCCGCCCCTCTGGCAAGACCGGATACCAATACAAACTGTTTCGCCAGCAGTGCCGAACAGCGCTCGGTCGCTTCCTTCCCGTACTGCGAAAGCTCTCTGCTTCCGATCACGGTTACGCACGGCCGCTTCAGAAGCGACAGATCGCCCCGGTAATACAGCACCCAGGGCGGATAGCGCAGCCCTCTCAGCCGGTCGGGATACGCCGCATCATAAATAGTGATGTAATTCCCCGTCGGCGGATATACTTCCGCCGGTTCGTTTTCCCGGATTGCGATTGCGATCTTTCCCCAGTCGCCGGCATATTTCCAGCTGTAGGATGCCAGAATCTCCTGTTTTGACAGCTCTTTCATCAGTTATTTCAGGCAAAGAAACTCCATCTGATTATTCATATTCAGATGGAGAGGAATTGCCTTTCTCCTTTCTGTGATATAGTGCTCTCCTGTTTCTGCAGGGCGAATTCTCTTCTGACTGACTGGTCCAGCTTCCTGTGCTGAAAACATCCGCTGCTGCCTCTTCCCTGTATGAAACATTTCTCTTTTCTGTATACGACTTTGTCAAACACCCCTGCCAGGCACAGCAGTGCACTCTAAGGTTATATAGCCGCAGGTTTTCCGATTCCCCGGAGAATCTCTGCCGGGAATGATCAGGAAAGAAAAAAAGCAGGTTTTCTGCCATGATTAAACTTCCGAACTCTCCGGAGACTTTGATGTAATCCGTTTTGAGAAATTATAAAAGAGGCAATTGAGTGTTCACTTGAACACCGCCTGCCTCCTGGTTTGTATTTTTCCTGTTATATCGATTGCCACACCGAAATATTGAAAGAAATACATAGAACACGATACCATAGATTTTAATCCTGCTGCTAACCTTGCGGACGATTTCAGCGAAGTGACCGGCGTGGATTCAGCTGTCCCCGAACAGATCAAGCTTCAGCTGCTGTGCCGCAACCGGGCCGAAGCTTTTCCGGTGAATTTCCGTAATACCGTAACGTTCCAGCGCCTCCAGATGCTGTTTTGTCGGATAGCCTTTATTCTTCGCAAATCCATACTGCGGCCATACCGCATCATATTCCTTCATGATGCGGTCTCTTGTCACCTTGGCAAGAATCGAACCTGCCGCAATACTGATCGATTTCTGATCGCCCTTCACTAACGGAATAACCCGTTTCTCAAGCTCCAGCGGCATCGCATCCGTCAGAACCTGATCCGCGGGAAGACTCTCTGCAATTGACGCAAAGGCGAGCTGGTCTGCCCGGTAAATATTGTACCGGTCGATCTCAGAAGGAGAAACGATCACAATCGAGAAATATAATGCGTCATTCATGATCTCATCAAACAGAAGCTCACGCTTCTTTTCACTGATGGCTTTGGAATCATAAATCTCCGGATTCTCATAATCCGCCGGAAAAATCACGCCAGCCGCTACCAGAGGTCCGGCCAGCGGCCCTCTTCCCGCTTCATCGATTCCGAGCACAAGCGCGTCCTTCTGCCAGGATTCATGCTCAAAATCATTTGCACATATTTTTTTCACTTTCATATGAGTCTGCGCTTTCCAGAGTCAGCCGGCCAAGTTTTCCACGCCGGAGTTCATGCAGAAACAGGGAAGCCGCCCGATCGATATCAGGTTCGTCATTGTCCTTCCGAAGATGGCGCTTCTCTGCAATCCGCTCCAGCAGCACATCGGTTCGCACATCCGCTTCCGCATCATATTCCGTTTCCAGCACCATCGGGTACCGCTCACGGATCACATGAATCGTATCCATCGCGATTTCCTTCAGATCGAGAATCGTTTCGTTGATCGCACCGGTTGCCGCAAGCAGACTGCCTGTCCGCTGGGTTTCAAATTTCGGCCAGAGGACGCCTGGCGTATCGAGTATTTCCAGCGTCTTATCCGCTTTGATCCATGTCAGTGCCCGGGTGACGCCCGGTTTATCCGCTGTCTTTGCACGGTTCCGCCCGGCAATGCGATTGATCAGCGTGGATTTGCCGGCATTCGGAATCCCGCATGCCATTGCACGCATTGCCCTTGGCCGGATTCCCCGGCGGATCATCCGATTCCGCTTCTCTTTCGTAAGCTCCGCACAGGCTTCGATAATCTGTTTCTTCACCGACGGATCAGAAGCGATATCCAGCGCAAGACAGTCCCGATTCTCCCCCTTCAGCTGCGCTTCCCAGCGCTTCGTTTCCGCTTCATCCGCAAGATCGGTTTTGGAGAGAATAATCAGCCGCGGCTTCTGCGGAGCCATTTCATCCAGAATCGGATTCCGGCTGGCCATCGGAATTCTTGCGTCCCGCAGTTCAATGATCATATCGACCGCTTTCAGATGATCTGCCATCTCCCGGCGGGCCTTCTCCATATGACCCGGATACCACTGTACATCTACCATGAGCGAACTCCGAACTGATCAAACGGATACAGGATCAGTGCGCCTTTTGCGGCGATCTGAGATTCTCTGAACGGG
>JAFYGX010000261.1 GCA_017543025.1 Solobacterium sp. | reverse complement strand
GAGAGGAAAGCAGATCCCATCGCTGGGAATTGGAAACTGCTGCTCCGGAAGCCCGTATTGTGTAAAAGGCTGTCCGCCGACTCCGGAGGCAATTCTGGCCAGATTCAGAGAGCGTTCATCACAATGCAGATAACCATTTGAGTCATAGCATTAATGCGACGTATGAAAACCGGATGACCGGGAGTATCATGCGTGAATACAGGACGGATCCTGCAGCGTGCGGGCTGACTGAGCGGATCATAGAAGCCGTACGATATGCGCCTTTCCGGCATGCGCCGCAGTCACTCGTGCGGATTCATATTCGCCGGAAGTGACAACATCCGGTTTGCAGAGATTCTGATAAATCGGGAACTGTGTGTAAATGACTTCCCGGGAACTGTCAGTATGATGCATCAGCTGAGCACAGAAGAGGAAACCCAATGATTTCGGTAATTGTACTGATTTACAATCTTGAAAAAGAATTGCCCGACTGTATCGACAGTCTCCGGAGGATTCCCGGTACCGGAGAGGATATGGAATTTATTCTGATTGATGACGGATCGACGGATTCCAGCGGCAGGATCGCGGACCATGCGGGTGATCCGAGATTTCGTGTGTTTCATACGGAAAACAGGGGATATGGTGCCGCAATCAATTACGGACTCGAACAGGCACGCGGTGAATGGACTATGCTGGTGGATGGCGATGACTGGGTGGAACCGGGTTTCTGTGATATTCCTCTGAAAGCAGCGCAGGAGTTTTAACGCGGATATTGTGATCTTCGATTTCCGGGCCTGGAAAAACGGAATTCTCTGGGAAGAACTGTTCTCTGAAAAAGTGAATCGGCTCTTTCAGAAACTGACCGGCAAAACGGACACTTCCGTCCGGCCATACGGAATCATTGATGAAGAGACGGCAATCAGAAAAGGAGAACCTTCTGACTGGGGAAAGATTTACCGGAAGGAACTGTTCGATCAGATCCGTTATCCGGAGGGACGTGAATTTGTCGATGTGATCGTTACCTATCGTCTGTTCCATGCGGCAAAGCGGATCGCGATGATTCCGGATATTCTTTATGATTATCGGGTCCGTTCCGGAAGTATAGCGCATACATGGTCTGAGAAAAACAAGCGGGACTGCTTTCTATCTGCGCTGGATCATTACATGGATCTGAAGAAATGGAATTTTCCGCCTGAGCTTCACCGGGCAACGGTATGGAACAGCGCACTCACCTTCATGATGATTACGGAATGCGATGATGAGGATGTCAGAAAAGCTGCCCGGATTCTTGATTCCATTCCGGGGATTCCAAGCGAAATGCCGCTGAAAAACCGGCTCATGCTGAGGGTATGGAAAACAGATCCGAAACTGTTTCGCTGGATCTGCCGGCTGCGGGATTATGGCAAAAAAGACAGCCGGACAATCCGTTAAACCGCATAAACTCCAATGAGGCTCCTGGTAAGCCAGTGGAAGGAGTAAAGGAAGCAGCCATATCATCACGCTCCGAATCAGATATCCCGGCAGGTATTCAGACTGCTTCCCGGACATATCCTGTCCGGATGAGGAACGGGAATCGGCAGAGTCCGTTCTTATCCGGTTTCACAGCGGATGCTGAAGGAAATCAGATGATGGCTATGCCTGCAGGAAATGGGATGCGCAGCAGAGAACGGTTGCCTGCCGTCATTACAGGCGGGATGAAGTAAGATGTGCCCAGACTGCGCTCTGTGTATGACAAAAAAGGAATGTGATGGCTTATTTTGTGTTCCATGTAGAAAACGGAGGCGGAATTAAGTTAGCATATCTGTATTGATCATGCTGGATAATATAAAACAACAGAATGCGGTATTCGCAGCAGCCATGATATGGCCGGAAAACAAGGTGTGTGTATGACAACATATAAAATCCCGGACGAACAGAAGCAGTTCATCGAACGTATGAAGACAGCTTTTGCTGTGTGTCAGCCGACAGATAAGGGACCGCTGGTTCTGGCGGTTTCAGACGGATTCTGCAAGCTGTTCGGTTATACAGATCGCGGGCAGGCTGGTTCTGATATCAGCCGGAATATGTTCAAGGATGTACATCCGGAAGATACCGCAGGGATAACGAATGCAATTCTCCGCTTTTCTGCGGAGGATGAACCGCTTGAGGTTCTGTACCGCTCTCTGAAGAAGGACGGAACGGGGTATCAGGTTATCCGGATGATCGGAAAACATGAAGAAATCTCAGATGGCACACGGCTTGCGTTAATGTGGTTTCTGGATGAAGGGGATTACAGGGAAGAAGCCGATATGGATCTGAGGTCTTCTTTCCGCAGGGCGATCCATGAGGAAAGCTTCAGTAAGGCACTTCATTATGATTATCTGACCGGTCTTCCGAATCTGAGCTATTTTTTCGAACTTGCTGAAGTGGGAAGAAAACACATGCTGGATCAGGGCGGAGCACCTGCGCTTCTCTATATTGATCTGAGCGGGATGAAACATTACAACCACAAATACGGCTTCGCAGAAGGCGATAAAATGCTTCGGAGCTTCGCCCGGCTGCTCAGCAGTTATTTTCATGCGGAACACTGCTGTCATATCGGAGCTGACCGGTTTGCGGCAATTGCGGATGAAAACGGACTCGAGGATAATCTGAACCGGATGTTTCAGGAATGGAAACAGCTGGGAGAGGATAAATATCTTTCGATCCGTGTCGGGATTTTTCTGAACCGGACAGAAGAGGTTCCTGCCGGCATGGCATATGACAGAGCAAAAATGGCCTGCGATGTAATCAGAGAAACCTATGCATCCTCATTCAGATACTTCAGTCATGAGATGAAGGAAGGACTTGAAAACAGACAGTTCATCCTCGATGATTTTGAAACGGCGCTTGCGGAGAACTGGATTCAGGTCTATTATCAGTCGATTATCCGTTCTGTCAGCGGCCAGGTATGTGATATTGAGGCGCTTGCCAGATGGATTGATCCGGAACGGGGATTCCTGTCACCGGCAGAATTCATTCCTTTCCTTGAGGAAGCAGGCCTGATTTACAGGCTTGATCTGTATGTGCTTGAACGTGTTCTGGAAAATATAAAGATCGAAGAGAAAGACGGTATTTTTGTCATCCCGCATTCGATCAATCTCTCCCGTTCTGATTTTGATGCCTGCGATATGGTTGAAGAGATTCGGAGACGTGTTGATGATGCGGGCGTCAGCCGGGACATGATCAGTATTGAAATAACTGAAAGCATCATCGGAAGTGACTTCGAGTTCATGAAACTGCAGGTGGAACGGTTCCGTGCACTTGGCTTTCCGGTCTGGATGGATGATTTCGGAAGCGGATACTCTTCACTGGATGTTCTTCAGAGCATCGGGTTTGATCTGATCAAATTTGACATGGGATTTCTGCGGCGACTCGATGACGGCGGGAATGGAAAAATCATTCTGACAGAACTGATGCGAATGGCTTCCGCCTTGGGACTTGATACCATCTGCGAAGGAGTGGAAACGGAGGAACATGTACGATTTCTGCGGGAGATCGGCTGCTCGAAAATGCAGGGATATTATTTTGGCCGGCCGGTCCCATTCGATGCGATTCGGAAGATGGCTGAAAGCCATACACTGATCAAGGCGGAAAAACCGGAAGAGTCGGAATACTATGAAAGCCTGAGCAGAGCGAATCTGTATGATCTGAGGACAATCTCAAGCGAAGAAACGGATGCATTCCACAATGTGTTTGAAACCCTTCCCGCAGCCATTATCGAGATCTGTAACGGCAGCGGAAGGATCATCCGTTACAGCCGCTCGTACCAGGAATTTGTCAGACGGTTCTTCGATGACACTGTCCGGGACAGCTCGTTTGAGATGAATAATTTTGATCTGAAAAATGCGGCTCCCTTTTTCACTTATATCAACGAATACATTTCCGGTACATTGAGTCCGTTTTTTGATCAGAAGATGCCCGATGGATCTGTGATCCATTCCTTTCTGAGAAGAATCGGCTGTAATCCGGCTACTGGCTGTGTTGCTGTGTCCATTGCGATTCTTTCCGTCACGGATCCGGAAGAAAGCACAACCTATGCGGATATCGCTCATGCACTTGCGGCCGATTATTACAACATGTTTGTGATTGATCTTGATACGGACAATTTCATTGAGTATTCTTCCAACATAGGCGGAGAGGAACTTGCAGAGGTGCGGCGCGGCAGGGATTTCTTTGAATCCGCAAAGCGGGATACAATGGTGCGGATTTATCAGAAGGACCGTGAGGGATTTCTGACCATATTTACCAGGGAAAACGTGCTGAAAGAACTCGATGCGCAGGGTGTTTTCACGACTACATACAGACTGATCGATACGGGTGAGCCGATGTATGTAAATATGAAGGTGACCCGGATGCGTGGAGGTAACCGGATCATACTCGGCATCAGTATTATTGATGCACAGATGAAACAGCAGGAAGCAGACAGCGTGATGCGGCAGGAGAGAATCTCTTTCGGCCGGATTGCTGCACTGTCACCGGATTATATTGTTCTGTATACGGTTGATCCGGAAACCGGAAGATATATGCAGTACAATCCGTCAAATGAATTTCAGAAGTTTTCCCTCGCTTCACGCGGAGATGATTTCTTCGGCGATGTCATCCGCGATGCGCAGAAGGCGATTGCACCGGAAGATATGGAACGTCATCTGCGGGTCATGACAAGGGAAAACATGCTTCAGGTGATGCGGGAAGAGAGGTTCCTTGTGCATCGATATCATCTGCTTCTTGATGGAAAACCCGTTCCGGTTACTCTTCGGGCAACAATTGTGGAAGAGAACGGAGAGCGGCTGATTATCCTTGGCGTCATGAAAAACGGCGTGTCCGGAACGGATGCGTGAGTGGAAAACGGAGGAATGAAGTAACGTACGTATATTATCGTGAAAATCATCAGGAGTTTCTGATGATGCAGGCGGTCTGCAGGAGGAAGTGAACATGAGCGGTGAAAAAGTGATTCTGGATCAGGTAATGAAGTTTGTAAACGGAGGAACGGAACAGGAAACAAAGGAAATGTACAGCTATATCCACAGGAAGTTTCCGGAGTTCGACAATCTTCCGAGAGAGGATGCGATCGCGACAGCTCTGATTGTATATCTGCCGATCGACAAAGTCTTATTCAACACCATTAATCCGGAAGCGGAGAATTCGTTTACAACGAGAGACGGACGTCAGATCGGTCATGAACAGGTGATGGCGATGCTGCGGGAAAAGTATGGCGATTAACCGTACAGAGGTATTGCATCCACAGAACGGCGGGCTGATTTCTTATCATGAGCGATGAAAAAAGGCAGGAGTTCCACAGGGGTTGTGTACCCTCTGGTCTCCTGCCTTTCTGAACTTCGGTGAACCGGAATGTCATATGAGTTCCCTGCTGCCCAGGAAGCATCACTGACACATTCTTCCTGAAACATCTGCAGTACGGATCGGTTCAGAGAATTTTTCTGTTCTGCTTATGCGTTCTTTGCATATTTATAAGGAAGCGTCTTGAAGTCCATGTCATTCACTCCGTAGCCATGATACCCGCACGGCTTGCAGATAAACGTGGCATTCAACATAATCTGAAAAAAACTGGAACTGAAGGTGAAGACTCCTTCATGTGAAAACTCTCCGTCGTCGTTCCGATGATCGTGTCCGTCCAGAAAAATGATTTCATCGCTTCCGCACTTCGGACAGAAGATCTGATATGCTTCAAACTGACCGCTGCAGTGAATAATCAGCTTTCCGCCTGCAGTCTGCTCCAGTTCGGCATCTGTCAGCTCCTCGGGGTTCAGATCGGACAGTTTTTTTACTTCTCCATTGTTTATACGATGTTTCCTCCTTATCTCTGACTATACATGCAACTTTTTTTCGATTCAATCCTGGAATCTGTGATCTCCGGGAGACAGGACGCAGACAGCTTCCGGGAAACAGGTTCTCCTTCATCGTTCTGTCCGCAATGCCTCATAATTCTTGTGGACATTCAGTTTTATCGGGTCATTCCGCGGAATTTCAGCGTATGATTTCATTACAGACAGCTCTGGTCAGAACACATGACGGAACAGGAAACATGTCACAGGCGAGGAGGAACAGAACATGAAAGCGAACTGGTTAAACGATACGGTATTTTATGAGATTTATCCGCAGTCCTTCAGAGATTCGAACGGAGACGGAATCGGCGACATCAACGGGATTATTGAAAAGCTGGACTATATCAGGAGTCTTGGCTGCAATGCAATCTGGATTAATCCCTGTTTTGATTCCCCGTTCAAAGATGCGGGCTATGATGTCCGGGACTACCGGAAAGTGGCTCCGAGATACGGCACCAATGAAGATCTGTACAGGCTCTTTGACGAAGCACATCAGAAAGGCATTCGTGTTCTTCTGGACCTTGTGCCGGGTCATACATCAGAGGAACATCCCTGGTTTCTTGAAAGTCAGAAAGAAGCCCGGAACGCGTATTCCGATCGTTATATCTGGACGGATTTCTGTTTCCAGAGACCGATGGGACTTCCGTACATCGGCGGTGAGAGCGAGCGGAGTGCGTGCTATATTCTGAACTTTTTCAAGTGTCAGCCAGCGCTTAATTACGGGTTTTACGAAGTGAAAGAACCATGGCAGATGAGCTTCCGTGATCCTTCTCCTGTATCAACCCGTGAAGCTCTGAAAGATATCATGCGCTTCTGGCTTTCTCATGGCTGTGACGGGTTCCGGGTTGATATGGCAGCCTCGCTGGTCAAAAACGATGACGCACAGAAAAGCGGTACCAGTGAAATCTGGAACGATATCAGGCAGATGCTGGATCGGGAATTTCCGGATGCGGTGATGGTCTCGGAGTGGAGCAATCCGCCGCAGTCGCTGCGGGCAGGGTTTGATATGGATTTCTGCCTCAACGAAATCGGCAGCGGTTATTCCACACTGATGCGGGATTACTGCAATTACGAAGGCGGTCTGTACGGAAAGCAGACGGCCGAAGATCACAGTTATTTCAGAAAGGATGCAGGAGGGGATATCAGACGCTTTCTGGATCAGTACCTCAGATGGTATGAGGATACAAAGGGACTTGGATATATTTCGCTTCTTACCTGCAACCATGATACGATCCGTCCGAGCTTCAATCTGGATCTGAGAGAGCGCAAACTTGCTTTCTCTGTACTGTTTACGATGCCGGGCGTCCCGTTTCTGTACTATGGCGACGAGATCGGCATGAAGTACCAGTATCTTCCTACCAGGGAAGGCGGTTATTTCCGCACAGGTTCAAGAACGCCCATGCAGTGGGACAGCAGCGCAAATCTTGGGTTTTCGGCAGGGAAACAAGAAGATCTCTATCTTCCTGTCGATCCTTCTGAGGATGCGCCGACTGCTGCTGCACAGGAATCAGATCCGGATTCGCTGCTCAATACGGTACGTGCTGTGCTTGCACTTCGCCATCAGGAGAAGGACCTGCAGGCAGACGGGGAATTCAGGGTGGTCACTGCTGAACCTGACAGCCCGTTTGTTTACCGGCGGGGCAGTCTTCTTTGCGCGGTGAATCCCTCAGGCAGAGCTATGGAAGCCGCATTGCCGGCAGATATTGCAGAAACGATTCAGAGAACCGTACTGTATGGAATCGGGGATGCCTGCGTGGAAGACGGAACGCTGAAAATGGGCGCGCAGTCCTTTGCGGTAATCCGATAGAAAGCGGGACCGGCATTTCCTGAATCGATCAGAACGGTGCTGCGCGCAGTCGAGGGTCACTCTGCGTGTCAGGATCGTTCTTCGGAATGAAACGGAGAGAGGAATCAGGTGGAGTAATGCAATGTGTGAAAACAGAAAAACGCATCTCCGTTGTCCTTTGCGGCGATGCAGTGATTCATGAATCTGTATATATGGATGCGATGAAGGAAGACGGCAGCTTTGTGTTTGACCGTCAGCTTCACGATGTCGGAAATATGATCCGGCCGTATGATCTGCGATATTACAATCAGGAAACGATACTCGGCGGCAGAGCGCTGGGACTTTCCGGTTATCCTTCCTTCAACAGTCCTGCTGAATTTGGAGAATATATGGCGTCTCTGGGGTTCAACCTCATTTCTACCGCCACCAATCACTGTCTCGACAGAGGATTTGAGGGAATTCGAAATACTTCTGCATTTTTTGCCGGCCATCCGGAGATTCTTTCCGCCGGTACCGCTGCTTCCATGCAGGAGAAAAACACCATTGCCAGCCGGACTTTCGGCGGAATCCGAACAGCCTTTCTTTCCTGGTGCCAGCAGACCAACGGAAATGTTCCGGATTATCCGTGGGAAGTCAATCTGTTTACCGGTCATGAAGAAGAAATGCTGGAAGAGATACGGCGGGCAAAGCGGGAGAACGACGCGGTGATTCTTGCCCTTCACTGGGGAAAGGAATACAGCAGAAACCCGGGCGAAGCAGAACGGGCACTTGCGGTAAGGTGCGTTGAAGCCGGAGCCGATCTCATTGTCGGAAATCACGTGCATGTGATTAATCCGGTGGAGCTCATACATGGCGTGCCTGTATTCTATGCATTGGGCAATCTGATTTCTTCCCAGCTGAATACGGAAAACCTCATCAGTATGATTGCAGGGCTTGATCTTGTGATGGAAGAGGAAGGAGAGATGCGGCGTGTGCGCTGTGAGAACCTGAGAGCCGAGTTTCTCTATACTTCCATGAAGGGAGTTTACCCGGCACTTCGCACCGATATCCGTGTCATTCCGTTTTCTGAACTTGATGAGACGGTTCTTCCCGGATATCAGACTCTGCGCAGTGCGCTTGAAGCGCATGTAAACGCAATGAATGCCGGGGTTTCATTCACCGGAATCTGATTCACAGAACCAATCCCGTCAGGTCTGACGTCTCGAACTGAAGTATCTGCACCGGAGCACATGCGTGTGTCGGCTGCGTTCCTGTGAAACGGATGAAATTTCATCCGGGCAAATATGTCCATCCGATATAATGAATAGTATGGAAAACGATTGTTATATAAACGGGAGAATCTGATTATGAACAGACACTATCTGAAACGAGTGCTCGCTGTCATGAGTCTTGTATTGTCGTTTGGCTGTGCAGGGAATTCTGTGGCACCGGCAGAAACGGCATCTGCCCGTAACAGCGAAGCGCCTTCAGCCGAACCGTCTGAAACAGCCCGGCCAGTTTCAGAAGAGAACACCGGAGATATCATTATCCTTTATACGAGTGACATCCATTGCGGACTGAAGAAGGGGTTCGGTGCAGTCAGTCTTGCGCAGATGCGGGATGCCATGGAGAAACAGGGGAATACCGTGCTGCTGGCAGACAACGGAGATGCGATACAGGGGGATTCGATCGGCACCATAACGAAAGGGGCAGCTGTTATCAGCGTGATGAACGCCCTGCGGTATGATGTGGCGATTCCCGGCAATCATGAATTTGACTTTGGACTGGATGAATTTCTGAAACGGACGCAGGAGGCGGATTTTCCGTATATCAGCTGTAATATCACCAGAAATGACGAACTGATGTTTGCTCCGTATATCATCCGGGAAGTTCAGGGAACGAAGATCGCTTTTATCGGCGTGACAACTCCGCTGACCAGTTTTTCTTCGAGCCCTGCGCACTTTCAGGATGAAAACGGAAATACCGTCTGCCACTTCATGTGGGACGCTGACGGCAGCACACTGTTTACAGCGGTACAGAACGCAATTGATGAAGTGAAGGAAAAAGGTGCGGATTATGTATTCCTGATGAGCCATCTTGGAAAAGACGAAATCGATGCCCCGTTTAACTTTCAGACATTGCTTGAACATACAGAAGGAATCGACGTGATTCTGGACGGACATACCCACGACATGGATCAGCTGACGATGAATGATAAAAGCGGTCATCCGGTAATCCGCAGTGCCTGCGGAACAAAACTGCAGGGAATCGGATGGGTGAAAATCTCCCGTAAAGACGGAAGTCTTTCAAACGGTATCTATACCTGGAACAATGATACGGAACATTCAGAGGTCTTCGGAATCACCAATGAAGTGTCCGGGCCGATCCAGGATGTCTATGATGCGCTCAGCGAGACCATGAATGTGAAGATAGCAGAATCAGAGGTGACGATTTCCATCTATGATCCGGTGAACAGGGACAGTTCCGGAAAGCCGGTACGGATCTGCCGGCTTCAGGAAACCAATATGGGAGATTTCATTACGGATTCCCTGCGGATTCAGACCGGAGCTGATATCAGCTTCGTCAATGCGAGTTCGCTCCGGGATGAGATCATTCCAGGAGATGTGACCTACGAGGATATCATGCGTCTGCTTCCGTTTTCCAATACCGTCTGTGTTTCTGAAATCACAGGTCAGGATCTGCTGGACGCCCTGGAGTGGGGTGCACGGAATCTTCCGAAAGAGAGCGGATTTCTCTGTCCGTCCGGATTCAGCTATGAAATCGACGCGACAATACCAAGTCCCTGCACGGTTGATACAGATGGGCATTTCAGTTCTGCAGAGGGGAAACGCAGAGTAAGCAATGTGCTGGTCAGGGGCGAACCGGTCGATCCGGATAAAACCTATACCGTCGCATCGATCTCTTATCTGCTGTATGAAGGCGGCGGAGGCTATACGATGTTTGATGATGGAAAAGTGACGAAAAAAGATATCACAACGGACAGCGAATGCATGATTGATTATATCCGGAAGGACCTCGGCGGCGTGATCGGAAAAGAATACCGGGATGTGCACGGACAGGGCCGGCTGTTTGTCAGAATGCCGGAATGAAGCTGAAACCGGAGAGATGTGCAGCGAGGTTAATGATCTTTCTGCGGTAAAAAAACGGATCTGCAGTGATGTTTGCGGATCCGTTTTCAGATGGTGTGAATGCTCAGATGCTGCGGTTGAGATAACCGGCAAGAAACCGGATCGGTGCCGGTTTGGAATACCGGTATCCCTGCAGGTAGGCTGCACACATTTCCCTGCACATCGTTTCGTCGGTTTCCTTTTCAACTCCTTCATACAGCACGGAATAATCCATGTCGGAGAACATGCTGGCAAGATTTGAGACCATTTTCCGGGAGCGGTTTTCCTCACCGGAGGCAATCAGCAGAGAACGGTCGAATTTGATGATATCAAAGGGGAGTTCCATGATCCGCTCCATGTTGGAATAGCCGGTGCCGAAGTCATCAAGATAGAATTTGATGCCTTTTTCCTTCAGCTCGCTGATCTTCTGCTTCATCAGATTGAAATCATCTTCGTTCTGTGATTCCGTCAGCTCAATCGCAATCCTGTCGGCGGGAATGGCGCTTCTGTAAATGATAGTCAGAATATCCTGACAGAAATTCTCATTCTTCAGCTCGGACACGGAGACGTTCACGGAAATGCGGCGGACCTCATAGCCTTCCTCGATAAACTGGCGGATAGACATACAGGTCTTGTGGAGAATGATCTCCGTCAGTGTATGAATATAACCATGTTCTTCTGCCGATGGGATGAACTGGTCCGGGAAAACAATTCCTGTTTCCGGAAGCTTCAGACGCATCAGTGCTTCTGCAGTATCGTATTTCCCGCTGCGGACATTCAGTACCGGCTGACAGTAAACAAGCACGCGGGGATCGTTGAGATCGTGTCTCCGGTTGATATCTGCCAGTTCGTTCAGAATATATTCACTGCGGTTGAATGCCTCGATGTCTTTCGGATCGACCACGTGAATGGAACATTCCGGCATGGATCGATGAATACTGCGGATGAAACCGACGTAATCGTTTTTCCGGCTGACCGCATCCATGGATTCACCGATGACGATCTTGTAATCATATCGGTATTTTTCATATAGCGGGAAGAACTGATCGATGAGTTCTCTGGTCTTCTTCTCGGTATCCGGGTACAGTTTCCGGAGGAAAATCAGGATCATCTGTCCTTTGCCGGCATAGAACAGACGGGAATGCCGGGCAAGGCGAAAGGTGAAATCACGGACAGCGGATTGTATTTCCGGAGGGAAATCCGTTCCGCTTTCATCAAAATCTTTCATGTAAAGACTCAGGAATATGAAGTCCAGATGCATGTCGGAGCAGTACCTGATGTAATCCTGCATGGTTCTGACATCATTTGCGCCGAGCGAGGCGTCATACGGATTTGAATGCATGAAATACATGATGGCAATTACAGGCAGGAAAATAGAAGTGACGGTAAAGGAAGACTGACCGCAGATCCCCTGCATGAACAGCAGGGCAAAGGAGATTGCCATCGTTCCGAAGAATCCCAGCATTACGCGATGGAACAGAAGCTTGCGGACGTTAAACATGAGAATCAGACACAGCACGGTAAATGCACAGTATGCAAAAAAGAAAATGCCCCTGCCGATAAAGCGGATGCCTGTTTCATCGACGATAAAGGTCGGGCCGCGCAGTGTTGTAATGACATCTGCCAGGATGACAACCGCAAAAATGGTATTTGAAAGCAGGAGGTACCGGTTCCTGTTTTCATAACTGGTGATTTCGCAGAGATAGGCGATATAGTAAACAAAGATCAGAAACAGAAACGCATGAAAAATACAGCGGACCCAGTTGGCAAGCCCCGCCATCTCCGGCCGGGTAACCAGGGTATAAAACAGAATATCTGCCCAGGAGGCTCCGAGCCCAAGACCGATCATGGTGAGAAACAGCTTGGAGCTTCTTGTCTTTGTGATATAGGAAAAGGCAACAAGAATAATAATCACAAAGCAGATTGCAGTGATTACAATATCTGCTGCAGGAGAATAATTTGCAAAATGAATGTGTTTCATTTCTGACCGCCTGTTTATATTATAGCCGTTTTACGCCGCCTGTTTACGCTTCCTCTTTTTCATGCAGGCGCATAAACCATTTTGCATGGTTTTCCGGAAGACCGCAAGGTACTGTCTCTGGCGGAGTTCCGGACCGGGCGGAAGCTGCAGAAAACCGATGAGCCGATAGCGGGGTGGAAATCCGGATTCTTCATTACAATAGAAGCAGGAAAAGGGAACGAAGGTTATGAAACACAGTTTATTGAGATCTTTTTCATTTGCTCTTTTTTCTGCTGCGCTTGCACTGACCGCTGGTAATCCGGCGGTTGTTGCGGAAGAAACAGAAAAAAAGAATTCGTCGGACAACAGCGCTTTTCTTACAGAATTTTATTCCGATGAAGATCTTCTGACGGAGGAAGAAGAAGCGGAAGAAACATTGCCGCAGGAGGTGTCAGAAGAGGAAGCGGAAGAGATTGAATCTGTGATTGAGGAAGCCGAAGAGGAAGAAGAGGTTCCGGTTGCGGAATCGGAAGAACCGGAAGAGGAAAGGGAACCGGAGTCCGGGAATTCCACTGCCCGTACGTATACGCTCAGCGGGGATGATCAGGAGTGGAATTCGTTCTTCAGCAGCGGTTCAGGTCTCGTCAATGATACAAACGAGAAAACATTTAACGTCGATGGTACAAGTGTCACTGTCAGTAAACGGATTAAACTGAACAAAGCCACGGGTTCATATGACAGTAATTCCATCCGCTTTACCATAGAAGAAGGCTATGAAGGAGCTCTGACCATCTATGCGGTCAGCTCAAACGGTTCAGTCGGAGCTACGCTGAATGTTTTTAAAAAGGACGGCACTGCGACAGGTGCAAACCGGACAATGGCAGGCTCGACTACCGATCCGGTAAAGCCGTATGTATTTGATAAACTTGCGGCTGGAGAATACTACATTGCCTCCAATGACAGTTCGCTGAAACCTGCCAATATTTATTACATCAAGGCGGTGGAAACCGATCCGAACGGATCACCGGAACCGGCTGAGAGAAAAGCCTGGGATGAAGTTACGGTTCCTTCTGTCAGTAAGGCAGAGCGTCAGGAAGACGGAACGGTGAACGTGAGTTTTTCGGCAGAAATCGGTTATGACGGTGCGGACGGCGGAAGACTGTTCATGATGCAGGACGGATTTGAGCTGTCCAGCCAGCCGGTTACAGAAGCAGGCGTCAAAACGTTTCAGCCGGAGGTCAATGGCGATCTGACATTCCGGATCGTTATTTCCAGAGCAGGGTGCCCGGATAAGCAGAGTGCGGACTACGTTCTGGAAGGCTATACGCTGCCGCCGGAAATGCCGGCGATTACGTGGCTGACAAATCTCGGAGACGGTGCTGTCTATGTCGACTGGAATAACGTGGATGCCGATCAGGGATGCACGGTCAGCTACCGGAAAGAACAGGAAAATTACACGGTGGCTGAAACAGGGAACCGGAAGGGGAACTGTATCATCAGAGGACTGACTTCGGGGAAGGAGTACACCGTTCAGGTGACGGCGAATGATGCCGAGAGCGGAACGAGTACCTATGAGCGTACCATCACTGTCGGTGAGCCGGTACAGGAGTGGTATGCGGATGACTTTGGCTCGGCATCGTCCGGCAAGATCAAAGTCGGCGAGACAGAGTTCGCGGTCAAAAGCTATAACAAACTGTATCCGATATCCCTGAACAGAGCGCCGGATGTGACTGATGGCAATGGGGAAATCACAATGACCATGTCCAGCAAGAACGGCAAGATTGCGGATTCGGAAGAAGGCGTTCAGGCATATTACACCCGGCTGAATCCGAATACGGAAGATTTCCGTCTGACCGCGACCTTTGAGTTGCTGGAAGGACTGGAAGTGGACAATCAGTGCGGTTTCGGAATCTATGCGTTTGATGCGGCCGGTTTAGGGACAAAAGACGCAAAATACATGAACTCGGTTGCGGTCGGTAATTTCAAGCTGAGATCCGGCGGCGGCACGCTGTATCACGGAAACGGCGTACGGGTGGTAACCGGGTATATTTCCTACGACCCGACCAGTACGGAAGGCAGCGGCAGAGTTCTGGATAATACCGGTGTATTTGCAACTCAGCCGGAGGACACCAGTACGCTTGAAACAGGAAAAAAGTTCACCTATACGCTTGAAAAGACAGACGAAGGGTTCCGGGCATCCATGGCAGGCGATGAGACGCCGATTATCGTTTCAGATGCACACAAGATCATGAAGCAGGAAGACGGATCCATCGTGGTCGCAGTTGTTTCTGCCAGATGCAATGCGAAAGTGACGGACATCCATTTTGAAAAGACGGAAGGTTCTGCCGGCGGGGACGGGGAGAAAACGGTCATTAATCCGGAAGTTACAGTTTATTCGTCTTCAGAAACAAGCTCTCTGAACTATGAATTCACGGTCGGCTCCAATGTGCCAGGAAGCGTTGAACTGTATCACGGAAACGAGCTTCTCGGCAGCGGAACTACCGATAACGGTACGGTGGTGAAGCTTCCGGTGACGCTCTGGAACCGGCAGGGAACCAATGAACTCTACTATGTGTTCAAACCGGATCCAGGTACACCGGATCTTTCGGACTATGATGAAATCACAGGGTATTTATCGGTGTTCCTGCATGTTCGCGGCATGGAAAACCAGCTTCTGTATACGTCGCCTCAGGCACAGATCAACGGACTTGGCACAAAAGAACAGCCGGCTGATCTGCAGAGCGTGCTGACGAGTGCACTTCCGGGCCAGACCATCGTCATGCTGGACGGTACGTATGAGCCGGAAGAAGATCTGATCATTCCGCGGAATGTCTCCGGAGAGGAAAACCGGATGATCACCCTGATGGCAGAACATCCGGGAAAGGTTACCGTATCCGGAAACAGGCTGACATCATCTTCGTCGCTCTTTACGATTGTCGGAAGCTGGTGGCATGTATATGGCATTGAATTCTGCAATACACCGGCAAAAGCCGTGAGTGTGGCGGGAAACCACAATATTGTCGAGCTGTGCACCATGCACCATGCGGGGAACAGCGGGCTTCAGATTTCCCGGTATTCCGGAGAACCGAATGATCAGGAGATGTGGCCTTCCTGGAATCTGATCAAAAACTGTGAGGCACATGACAACTGTGATCCGGGCCGCAATGATGCGGACGGATTTGCGGCGAAGCTTACGTGCGGAGAAGGAAACCGGTTCTATGGCTGTATTTCGCACCATAACATCGATGACGGCTGGGATCTCTATGCGAAATCCACAACCGGTGAGATCGGTACCGTCGTAATTGAAAACAGTGTTGCCTACAGTAACGGATGGCTGAGTGAAGATGACCCGTCTGATCCGGGTACATCATTTGGCGAAGGCAACGGATTCAAGCTTGGCGGTGAAAATATGTACGGCGGTCATCAGCTGATCAACAGCGTTTCCTTCAATAACTATGCCAAGGGAATTACCAGCAATTCCTGTCCGGACAATGTGATTCGAAACTGTACTGTATACAACAATTCGCTGAACGGAAAATCCTACAATGTGAGTCTTTACACCAAAGCTTCCAACCGGAAGGCGTGGGTCGCTGACGGAGTGCTTTCGATTGCGGCCAATCAGACAACGAAAGCGGAACTCGGCGACAGTAACGGCGTTCTGTATTCGCTGAAGAGCCCGACCAATTATTTCTATGACGGGAAGTCCTCGTTCAATAATCAGGGGCAGGAAGCGACCGCAGACTGGTTTGAAAGCGTGGATGTGTCCGTAAAACCGACGAGAAATGAAGACGGAACTATCAATATGCACGGGCTGCTGGTTCTCAATGATCAGGCACCGTCGGATACCGGGGCGAGGCTGAATGCATCACAGCCGTCGGTACAGCCGGATATGAAGGGAAATCCAATCAGCCGCATAGCAAATGCTTCGATTTCCGGACAGCTTTCGAAGGACAGTCTTACAGATGAAGTGCGGGAAGCTACCGGCGCGTCTACGATCGAAGAACTGAAAACCTGGATGATGAATTCCGTACGGAAGAAAAACAGTGAGCTGAATCAGTCTGAAGTATTTGAAATCACGCCGGAAGTATCGTTTGACGGCGGAAGAACATGGGTCATCGCCGATCAGGAAACATTCCCGGAAGAGGGAATTGACATTGTGATTCCGTATCCGGAAAGCGCATCGCTGAAGAAGGGGCCGTTTGCCGTAAGTCATATCGTAACCTCTTCGATCAACGGACAGAAAGCAGGAACGCTGGAATATCCGCAGGTGACACCGGCTGATGAAGGTCTGATATGTCATATCTTCAGTGCTTCTCCGTTTGCGCTTGGCTGGAAAGCAGAAGTTCTTCCGCGGGAAATACGGCTGAATCCTTCTGAGATGTCGCTTTCTGCAGGAACTTCAAAACAGGTTTCCGTGAGCTTTTCACCTTCTGATACCACAGAAACGGATGTGATCTGGAGCAGTGATCATTCGGAAATCGCCTGCGTGGATCAGTATGGAACCGTAACTGCGGTTACAGAAGGAAGCGCAGTGATTACAGCAGCTTCTGCAGTTGTCAGTCTCAGTGCTTCCTGTACCGTGACGGTAACGGAACAGGAACCGGAAGAAAAAGGCACAGAGATGCACCTGCTGTATAATCCGAACAGCGGCGAGCATTTCTTCACTGCATCCGGAGAAGAAAAAGACGTTCTTGTCTCAGCGGGATGGAAGTATGAAGGCATCGGGTTCAAGGCGCCAGCGGAATCCGACATGCCGATCTTAAGGCTCTACAACCCGAATGAAGGGAAACATCATTACACAGCAAGCGAAGAGGAATGGTACAGCCTGATTGAAAAAGGCTGGAAGGATGAAGGCCTCGGATGGTATGGGGCAGATGAAGGAAAGGGAATTCCGATGTACCGTCTGTATAACCCCAATGCCGGTGATCATATGTATACATTAAGTGCGGAAGAACGGGACTTCCTGATCAAAGCCGGATGGAACGATGAAGGCATCGGCTTCTGGACAGCGAAGTAATCTGTGTTCTGCAGAAAAAGGCTGACTGAAATGGTCAGCCTTTTTGAAACGCGGAGTCAAAAAAGAACGGCGGCTGCCGTTCCTGATCGTGTACTGAAACATCTGTGGGAGTATATCACTCTGTGTCTGTGCTGAGACTGCCGCCGATTACCTGTGCACCGGCAGCGTCAATTGCCTCATACTCCTGTTCAGGAGCCGACAGTGTGCTGCGGCAGAGCGGAAGGGCATAAATATCTACGGTATCGCCGGAAGAAACGGAATCGATTGAACGCGAGAAAACAAGATGATACCAGCCGTCGCTGTTCTGAACGATCATCGTGGTGACAGCGGGTGCACCGCTGTAAGGCTTGTAGCGCTGTACGGATTTCACAGATGCATTGCGGATGCGGATCACAGCCGGTGAATCTGATTCGGAGAATGCCGCATAGTCAAACGCATCGTCAGAAGCTTCCGCAGATTCTGTTCCTTCAAAGAGAGCGGCGTTCGCTGTGAGAAAAGACAGCTGTGCTTCATTCAGGCAATAGGATTTTTCCCGCATGCCTTCAAGATAGGCGATCATGGAAGCTGCCGAATCCTGCGGTGCCCCGTTTTCATAACAGACCGGGTAGGATTTGACCGTATCCTTATAGCGGACAGACCGTGTCAGAATTCCGTCAAACTGATTTCCGGAAAAGGTGCCTTCCATTGTTATTTCATTCCCGTCACTCTGATAAATAAAGGTGCCGGTTCCTTCTGCTGCGCCGCTGACGGCTTCTCCGCTGTAGCTTCCTTCCAGCCGTCCCGCTGCAGTATCAATGCCAAACTGCTTCGCACTGACCGTGCCCTGACCTTGAGGAGCGCCATTGGTCCATGTGCCTTCAAATGAGAAGTCCTCAGCGTGAAAAGTACCGGTGCCGGATGGCAGCTGATCGGCAACCGGGCCGGTATAGCTTCCGGTAAATGGCTGTTCATTGAAGGTGATATGGTAAGGAACATCAGTGGCTTCTCCGGAGACAAAGGTTCCTTTTTCGAACTTTCCTTCCGCTTTTGCGTCGTTCTCCATCAATGCGGTTCCTTCGCCGTTTGGAACCTTTCCTTTCACCTTGCCGGTATAGATGGCCTGAACCGGGGTCTGGAACACCGTGATTTCGGTTTCCTGATCTTTTACTTTACAGCCGGCGAGAAGCAGTGCCGGCAGAATCATCAGTATTAATTTTTTCATATCGTCCATTTTACAGCAGACACAATATGCTTTTCAGACTATCTTTTCACCGGAAAATCGCTTACCATGTAACGCGTATGAAAAAAATGATGAAAATTGCGGCGGTTCTCTGCGCAGGAATTGCGGCAGGAATGTCTGCGGCTGTGACTGCAGAGGCGGAACTGGTCAGAAAAGCATGGGGACAGGGAAGCTCCAATACCTATATTCTCGGACTGAACAATGCGGTCGGGTCAGCGGTGAATATCTATACGCTGAAAGGTACCGAAGCATCAGTCGTTCACCATACCGGGAATTATAACGGAATCAATTATGACATGCTGGAGGTGAAGCCTTCAGAGACAACTTTCGTCAAAACGGATTATATGGGTCATGCGGAGTGGCTCACAGATATCTATGACTGGGGACTGCTCAGTGAGGGATACGTACGGGTCGGCGGAATCAATGCGAATTATTATGCATGGCATACCAATCCCAATTACGGACAGCCGGTAGGCGGACTGCGGATGGCGGGAAAGTGGACGTATTTCCGGGGTGAGCCGAATCTGCCGGATTACGGAAGCGGCTATGTCACGGCATACTGGGACAGAACGGGTCTGATGCGGCTGGTGTACAGCGGTGAGGATGTTCTGCACGGAAGCACCGAATGGATTGGTGAGAAAGTGGATTCGGAATGTGCGGTCTCGGGGTCCTATACCTATATTGTCAACGGGGAGCGAAAAGATCTCACCGATGGATATGGCTGGTATGAATACCATTACAACGATTACGCATTCTGCTGTCTGGCACAGAAGGAAGACGGCACCTACTATCTGATCAGCTTCTGGAACGGAATGCGCGATCAGAATGTTCAGGACTTCCTGCTGGGACTGGATGTATACAATGCGGTACGGCTTGACGGAGGCACCAGTACTTCCATGTGTTACGAAGACGAGATGGTCAGAGAAGCGGAATAACATACAGACGGAAAACAGAAAGAAACGGCCTAAAGGGGCCGTTTTACTGTGCGGAACGCTGAGGGATCATGAATCAGCAGCCGGATGGGGTTGAACGGATTGTGCCGTTTCTGTGTCTGAAGTGTTCCGGCGGCGTTATATAATAAGAGAAGTGATCTGCGGAAAACCGAGTGAAGGAGACCGGTTTTTCAGCGGAGGGAGATAACAGGAAATGAAATATAAACTGGAATCAGCTTTGTTTTCAATGGAACTGGAACCGGTAAAAAGCCGGACGTTCTGGGGCAGAGAAGAAGAGAGCCTGAATGTAACAGTCACAAGCCATGGGTTTGCGGCGAAAGCAGTTATGGCAGTGAATTCAGCTGAGCTGACTGAGTTTTTCCGGCAATTACGGTGTCTTTCGGAGCAGCGGGATGAAAGCGCTGATCTGAATGACGGCGAAGGCTCCGAACGTCTGTCGTTCTTCCGTTCTACGCGGGGACATGTACTGGTAGACGGAGAGCTGAGCAAGCAGATCGAAGGTTACCGTCAGGCGCTGCAGTTTGAAAACCGGATCGAACAGAAAGAACTGGTTCGCTTTGTGAAGACGCTGCCGGAATGAGAAAGGGTGACCGGGTATCTGACGCCCGATAATGAATATGAATGTGGAAGAATATATTGCGGCGCAGCCGGATTCTGTACAGCCGGTGCTCTGCGCGGTTCGGGCTGTGATCCGCAATGCGCTCCCGGAGGCAGAGGAGCGCATCGCCTGGCAGATGCCGACTTACCGGATCCGGTATGACCGGATTCATTTTGCGGCCGCGAAGGCGCATATCGGAATCTATCCCGGCCCGGAAGCGGTTGAAGCGTTCCGGAAGGAACTGGAAGAAACCGGTCTGCGTTTCAGCAAAGGCAGTATCCGGTTTCCCATGAAGCTGATGGAAGCGGAAGTGAATGAACCGGGCAGACTGATGGATCTCATACGGCGCATTGCCGTCTGGTGCACAGAAGATCATTAGGGAGTCGGGACTATGGCAAGGAAACAGATCGCTGACATGGCGTTTGAAGAAGTATATGATGCGCTGCGCCGGAAAGCGGAGCGAAAGGGCAGAACGAAAGCGGAAACAGATGAGGTGATCTGCTGGCTGAGCGGGTATGAGGATCTGTCTTCGCTGAAGGGGAAGACATACGGTGAATTCATTTCCCAGGCACCGGCCTGGAATCCGCATGCGGAGGAAATCAGAGGAACCGTGTGCGGCATCCGGGTTGAGACGATTGAGGACCCGTTTCTGAAGCGGGTCCGTCAGCTGGATAAGCTGATTGACGAACTGGCAAAGGGAAAACCGATGGAGAAGATTTTCCGAGGCGGCTGAATCTGATCTGAGATAACGCTGCGGGAATTCTCTGGAATCTTACCGGAAAACACATCCAAATGGCATTCATACTGGTGTGAAATACAGGTAAAATGAGTATCGGCAAGGGCGTAGAGAATATCTGCGGGCTGCAGCACATTCAGCCGTCTGTTCTTACAGCGGGCATATGGTATTTGTGAAGGGAGCAGTTATGCATTCACTTCGAACAAAGATTACATTGATGACAGCCGGTATGGTAATTATCGTTATGGCTTTTGCGGCGGCTTTCGGGGCATCAGCGATCCGGGATTCCGGAGAGAAGAGCGCGTCCGGTACGCTTCTGCTGTTGTGTGAAGCGGGCGAAAAGAATCTGGATTCCTATTTCGACCAGGTGGAACAGTCTGTGAAAATGGTCTCGGCATTTGTGGAATCCGATCTTACAAGTCTGGAAGTGGAAGAGCTGAGCGCACATCTGGATCGTACGCGGGCAATCTTTCAGAACATCACGAACCGAACAAAAGGAGTGCTTACCTATTATTACCGGATTGACCCGGAAATTTCCTCGACTGTCAAAGGCTTCTGGTATGTGGATCTTGACGGGAACGGGTTCAGAGAACATGCAGTGACGGATATCACGCAGTATGATACGAGCGATACAAACCGTCTGGTATGGTTTACCGTACCGAAGTTCACCGGGAAACCCGTCTGGCTGCCGCCTTATATCACCGATAATCTGGATCAGAAGGTCATCTCGTATAATGTGCCGGTTTTTCTGGAAGATCGGTTTGCCGGGGTAATCGGTATTGAGCTGGACTATGCGGCGATGGCGGAACAGGTGAACAACATTACCCTATATGAAAACGGATACGCGTTCATCAGCGATGAAGAAGGAAATCTTGTCTATCATCCGCGAATGGATGTCACACAGATGAAAAACCTTCCGAAAGTGCCCGCCGGGCTTCGTGAGGAAGGGGAAATCAAGCATTATACGTTTGAAGGCGTTGAGAAACAGGCTGTGAGACTTCCGCTTCACAACGGAATGTGGCTGAATGTTTCCGTTCCGGTGGAGGAGATCAACGCAGGCTGGAAGGTCTGGGTCAAGGAAGTGCTGATTGTATCCGGAGTCATGCTGGTATGCTTTATCGCGGTGGCCATGTTTTTTTCAGAGCGGATTACCAAGCCGCTGCGGGATCTTGCGGCTGCGGCAGAACAGATCGAACAGGGAAATTTTGATGTTCAGATGAACTATGACGGAAAGGATGAAGTCGGGATTCTGACAAGGACATTCCGGCATCTGAGCGCACATCTGAAAGCACAGATCAGCAGCCTGAATGATCTTGCCTATGCGGATGCACTGACGAGTCTTCGCAATAAAGGCGCATTTGATATTTATATGGAAAATCTTCAGAGAGAACTCGACACGGTCAGTCCGCAGAAGGAGTTTGCCATTGTCATTTTTGACTGCAACAATCTGAAGAAAATCAACGATACCTATGGGCATGACAAGGGAGATTTCTTTCTGAAGAAGACGTCTTCCCTGATCTGCAGAGTGTTTCAGCACAGCCCGGTTTTCCGGATCGGAGGCGATGAATTTGCCGCGTATCTTACTGATGAGGATTACCGGAACAGAGAAGATCTGCTGCGGACGTTTGATACCGAAGCTGCTCTTTCAAGGGAGACAGAGCCTCAGAACTGGGACCGGGTAAATGTCGCACGGGGCATTGCCGTATATGATCCTTCGGAGGACAAGTCTGTAAATGATGTGTTCCGAAGAGCGGACAAGCGGATGTATGACGATAAGTGGAATCACCGCCGGGCACTCCGGTCCATCTGACCATTCGCTGAATCTGCAGTGCAGAATGAGAAGAATAACGGAAAAGAAACAGCCGGACCGGTAATTAGTTCGCTGTGAACCGGATGACTGCGGTAATATATTACAGTTATGGCAGAAGAGAAAAAGAAATTCAGAATGTACAGGATATCCTCCCGGATGTACAGGCTGATCACCGGGATGGTTTTTATAGCGACACTGCTTGGAATTCTGAAGAATTCAGGGAATTTCATAGCCGCTCAGATTATGAACTATGCGGAGAATGCCGTGAATGTGGCACAGGCGACGTATGAAATCGCTGATGAGAGCAGATTGAAGCGCTTTGCGGAAAAGGTGCGCTCGAGCGAATTCAGAGAACTCAGTGACCGGGTTCAGGCGGAGAAAGACAGTTCTGCCTTTGATGAATACTTCGGGAATGATGAAGACTATCAGTATGTCGCAAATCTGAAAGCCACGCTCGGAAAGGTTGAGGACATCTTCGGTGTCGACAGCACATTTCTGGTTTCCTGCGAAGGAGAGAGCTGTGTTTATACGGCGACTTCCGAAAAGGACAGTTATCTGCTGGGGCAGCCGGTGATGTTTGACGGCATCACGAATGCCGAAGAGAAGAGCTCCGGCTTTTATACGCATGTGATGGAGGAAGACGGCGGGAGAAAACTTGTCTCCTGGTATTCCGAGCCGGCTGGGGAGGGGATCTATTCGATCTGTGTGCTTCCGCTGGCAGATTTGGTCACGAGTATTCTGAATATCATGAAAGATATGGCGGTCTATCTTGCGGTCATTACCGTAATCTGCGCAATCCTCGGTTCTCTGATCTCGCGCAGGCGGTTTGCGGTTCCGATCGTGAAGCTGAAGCAGGCTGCAGAAGCGTTCCGGATTGCGAATACAGCCGAAGGCAAGGCTGTACCGAAGAAGCCGGATGTCCATACGCACGATGAAATCGAAGAGCTCGGAAATTCCCTGTATGAGCTTGAAAAAAGCGTCATCCGGACGCAGGAGATCATGCGGGAGGAATCGCAGGAAAAAGGCCGCATCAAGGCACAGCTTTCCATTGCCTATGAGATTCAGAACGGCGCACTGCCGCGGGAATTTCCGGATCATGAATGCTTTGAGATATACGGTCTCATGAAACCGGCAAGAGAAGTGGGAGGAGATTTCTATGATTTCTTCCTGCTGGATGATAACCGGAATCTGGTTATGATTATCGGTGATGTTTCGGATAAGGGAATTCCGGCAGCTCTGTTCATGATGGCAGTCAAGACGATGATCCGGTCTGTCGCAGGCGCAGAGGATGATCCGGCAAGGGTGCTGGAGATCGTGAACAACACGATCATAAACATGAATCCTGTGGAGATGTTTGTGACGGTCTGGATCGGCATTCTCGATCTTGAGACCGGAGTTCTCAGAGCAGCCAATGCGGGGCATGAATACCCGATCCTTTCCGCTGACGGAAAACCGTTTGAAGTCTGCCATGATCCGCATGGGCTTGTGATCGGTGCGCTTGAGAATATCAGATATGAGTCCTACACACTGCAGCTTCATAAAGGAGACCGCCTGTTTGTATACAGTGACGGCGCACCGGATGCGCTGAATGCGGAAGGGAAGGCGAATGGCCTTGAAGGTCTTCTGAAAATGGTCCGGAAGGCCTCCAATCTTGAGTGTGTGATGGAATTTGTCCAGGATATCAGAAGTCAGATTGAAGCGTATTTCAGCGGAACCGAACAGTTTGATGATATTACGCTGCTTTCTGTTACCTATCTTGGAACGAAGCGGAGCGAAACGGAAAAAGCGGACAGTCATGCGGAGACAGAGCAGCCACAGGTGACATGCAGGAATGAAATGCATCAGCTTTCTTGACAGACGAAATCTGAAATAATAGGATTAGGTTTCAGGCCGGGGCTGTGTTCCGGCAGGAACCTGCTTTGGAAGATCATTCTGCAGTCTGAAGCAGAAAGTAGGAGAAGAAGAATGGCCTGGGATCTTGAAGATATTGAAACTGGCAAACTTGTAATACATTATCCGGAAGACGGAGATAACACAAAGTCTCTGATGGAGTGGACCGGCAATATGGATGTGACGGATGAAACATTGCCGTCCTATGATCCGGAACCGCCTGTCCGTCAGGAAGTGCTGGAGAAGGAAGCGATAAGACCGTCTTACGGAGCGGATTCTGATGCGTTGAGCTTATCGATGAAACAGACGGATTCAGAAGCGACGCTTCGCCGTTACCCGACGAGAACGTATTCATCGGAGACGGATGCGTATGCGGACGCACGGAACGAACCTTCGAAGGAGGGCTCAGGTATGGAGTATGAAAAAAAGAAACACTCTGACGGGACGAAGGAGTTTATAACCGGAACGCATAAGCTTCGGGCAGTCAGCGAAGCAGAAGCGGAACCGGAAGTCGGTGAGGAAGCGGAAGAACCGGTTCAGAAGCCCGCAAAAAAAACAGGAAAGAAGAAAAAGAAGCAGGAGGATTCCTCTGAACGCAGAACGGAGCGGAAATCTTCGGCAGAAAAAAGAGAGAAGGATGAGCCGTCAGGAGCGGAACCGGAACGGCAGTCTGCCTTCCGCGGTATCGTGCGTGAGATACCCGATGATGAGGAAGAAGAGCTGTCGATGGACACCTGGAAAGGGAAGTTTCTTCGCTTCCTGATGCGTCTTGCGGTGCTTGCGGTCGTGCTGTATCTGGCATTCACCTTTGTCTTCGGGCTCTATTTTGCGACGGATAACCGGATGTATCCGTTTCTGATGGACGGCGATATTCTGATCACATACCGGCTCGGCACGTATCAGACCGGAGATGCGATTGTATATAAAGATCCGGACACCGGAAAGAATCAGCCGGGAAGAATCGTTGCCCGCGGTGTCAATGAGATTTCGATCAATGAGGAAGGACAGCTGGTTGTTGACGGAAGCGTATCAGAAGTGCCTGTCTATGGCCCCACCATACCGGCAGAGGATTCGCAGATTTCGCTTCCCTATTCCCTCTCTTCCCAGGGATTCTTTGTGATGAATGATGCACGGGAAAACACATCGGACAGCCGGGTATTCGGGGAGCTGACCAGAGGTGATTTTAACGGAAAGATTATCTATGTGATCCGGACAAAAGGGATCTGAATCATTTTTACAGCCATGATCAGAAAAGAGGCAGTCTGCCGGATGCGGTGCACCCGGCAAGAGCCTCTTTTTAAATCCGGCACAGGTGCAGACGGCCTGAATGCAGGTGAACGATGCCTCTGGAAGAGCCCTGCCGACAGAACGCAGCCGCTGTTCTGTGAGAAAGAGATGCGTTCAGAAAATCCGTTCGTAGTTCTGAAAGCCATCCGCTTTTCGGGGGTACATGCAGAAGCGGCGGAGACAGGAACGCTTTTTCTGTTTGCACATGTTTTACATCGCTTAGTTGATGGCATGATGGAAAATATGGTAAATTTTTCACAGTAAGTTAAAAGAACCGTAAGCCTTCTGGCTGAAGAAAGAAAT
>JAFYGX010000260.1 GCA_017543025.1 Solobacterium sp. | reverse complement strand
GCATTGGAAAAATTTGCCGAATACAATGTCAGAAACATCGAAGTGAAAGTCGTCTACGGCAACGGTGTCATCGACTTCTATAAAAAATACGGCTTCCGGGAAAAATCGATCCTGATGAGTCTGAAACGATAAAGCACTGCGGGATCCGAACCATAAGACCGGATCCTTTTTTCATGGATGCCGGCAAAGGAAAACAGCTGTCTTTCGCAACTGTCTGAGGATTGGGAAGAAGAATGAACTTATGCTTTCCGGTTTCTTCTTACCACGACAAGAGCCGCAAGGAGGGAAAAGAAGAAGAAACTGACCAGAATTATCATCGCGGTCTGAAGGCCGAACTGATCTGCCATATAGCCGGTCAGGGCTGTGAAGACAACACCGCCGATCCCGGTCGCGGCGGTGATGATGCCGGTAGCGGTTGCGGTGTTCTTTCCGGAATAGGGCAGAGCCAGAGTGAGAACACTGGGGTAGATTGCGCCGCTGGCAAACCCGAGCGGGATGCACATCAGTAATACGATCGTGGGATTGGAGACACTGTAGATCACAAACATGGATGCCGGGATTGCCAGGATCGAAGTGATCAGGATCCGTTCCGCATAGCGGGAATAGCGGCCGACAAGAATGCGGGAGGGAATCATTACCGCCCAGAACAAAGACAGGGCAAGCTTGCCGGAAGAAACCGCAAATACATCCGTGAACAGGGTATCCACGAAGAAGGTGAAGCCGTTTTCAAATCCGACATAGATGCACATGATCACAGACAGAAGAAGGATGACGCTGAGAACGAAGGTGCCGCTGCCTTTTTCATCTTCCGATGCGGGCTTTTCTTCCCGCGGATCACTGCCGCTGTAAACCATGCCGGCAAACGAAATCAGGCTTCCTGCCGCGAGCACGCCGAACAGGGTTCGCCAGCTGAGCCCGTTTCGAAGATAGAAGTCCACAACCTGCGGGGAGATCAGTGCGCCGACGGCGTACATGCTGGTCATATAGGCGATCTTTTTTCCCCGGGTCAAAGGATAGGTGTCCGCCAGAGCGGCAATGGCAATGAACTGAAGGGCACTTGTTGTGATTCCCAGGAAAAAGATGCTCAGAAGAAACAGGATATTCGAGCGGGTGAAGAGAATGCTGAGGGAAGCGGCGAACTGAAGGGCAAGAAGCGTACAGATGCTTTTGTCCTTTCTTACGGTATCCGCCCACCTGCCGAGAAGGATCGGCGCAAGCATGGTTGCGAACAGCTCCATGGAGGCATAAAGCCCCATCTTTGTGGCGGAAAGGTCAAAGTCCTTTCCCACACTCCAGAGGCTGGCCTGATATCCGCCTGCTTCAAAACCGTTCAGAAAGACGATCAGAAACAGTATGATCCAGAGAAAATCCTTTTTTCTTTCTTTCGCGCGGTCCATAAATCTCCTCCTTCATCCGATTCGGGGGATGATGGTCTGAAGTGTTTATTGTTTTCCCACTGAATTCAAAATACAATTGCTTCTCTGTTTCTCACATTAAGTGATCTCCCGCAGAGATGAAAGCATGATTGCGGATCAAAGTGTCGAAGTCCTCCATACAGGACGGAACTGCCGAGAAGTGAAACACAGGGTTTCCCCTTTGCAGAAGACCGATCCTGTCATAAAGCATGAACGCATGGGGAATTCCGATTTATAATCAGTTTATAAGGAGAAGCGGAAGGTATGGCAATCTTTTCTCTGATTACCGCGTTTGTTTCGGGTGTCATCGTATCCCTGTTTTCCGGATTTCCCGGAATTCTGCCGATTCTTCTTTTTGCGTTTCTTCTGGTAATCAACTGTGAATGCGTGGCGGCCAATGCCTGTGTTGAAGATCAGAACAGCATGCTGTTTATGGCGGTGATCTCCAGCGCCCTGGTTGTTCTTCTGTTCTGCGTGCTTGTGAGCAGCTGTATCAACAACTATCTCTGCGATATCGGACTGCTGGATCCCGAAAAGCTTCATCCCCTGGTTCCGGTCCTGACGTTCGCTGCCGTCATCGTCATGTATCGCCTGCTTTATCAAAGAGCGAAGAAGAATAAACTGATTGTTCAGAAGTACGGGACAAAACTGATGAAAGCGATCGAAGAACGCACCTATCATCCGACGCTGCACCGGATCCGGCGCATGATGATCAAGGAAGGTACGCTTACCGAAAAACTCAAGGATGACGAGGACTGAATCTTTCAGTGCTTCGTGACAGAGAGAACCGAACGTCTCTCTTTTTTCTCGGACTTCTGTCCTGATTAACCTGATCCCAACGGGTTTGCCGTTAGGCAAATTTCATTTCGAGGAGTAATATAAATGCATTGTTACAGAAAAGGAGGTGTGATTCTTGGACAGACAACGTAGCACATTTTCCGGGAAACTCGGATTTGTTCTCTCCGCTGCCGGCGCCTCCGTCGGCCTTGGAAATATCTGGAGATTCCCGTATCTTGCCGCGAAATACGGCGGCGGTATATTTCTTCTGATCTATGTCATTCTGGCATTGACCTTCGGCTATACGATGATTGTCGCGGAAACCTCGATCGGCCGGGCTTCCGGCAAAAGTCCGGTCGGTGCGTTCCGGGCTTTTTCAGACAGCCGGATCATGCATGCGGGAGGATGGCTGAATGCGGTGATCTCGATTCTGATCGTGCCGTATTATTCCGTGATCGGG
>JAFYGX010000259.1 GCA_017543025.1 Solobacterium sp. | reverse complement strand
CTTCTTCTCATAAACTTCCTCCGTTCATTTCTTTCAGCAGTGCAGGAAGATCGCCGGGCTGATCGATGCATGGATAGGAGCTGCGCGAGGGATCGTGCGTCTGTGCGATGGAACGGATTCCGTGAATTCCGTACGCTGCAGCTGCGTCAAGACTCATGGTCAGGTCGTCAATATATACCGTTTCTTCCGGCGGCAGTCCCATGAGCCGGATCGCTGTTGTGTACATATCCGGATGCGGCTTCATGACGCCCAGTTCAAAACTGAGCACAAGAAAGTCATAGTAATCATACAGACCTGCTTCCTTCTGCTGAGGTACGGTGCTGGGCCAGGTATCAGAGATGACACCGATCCGGTATCCGTGTTCCTTCAGTGTCTTCAGAACAGGTTCTGTGCTGTCAAATACGCGGTAATTTGCGAAATTATACGTATGATCAAAGGCGATTTCGTCAATTTCATTTTCCGTCAGTCCGAGGTTCAGAAAGCGGCAGAGATCAGCGTAATAGCCCCTGATCCGCCGGTTTTCCTCTTCGCAGTCCGTCATGTGATGATCAGTGCACAGCGGCCGGTATGCGCGGTTCATCGCGTCCGCCCGGACTTCCGGCTCAATGGCATAAAAGCGATCGCGGCTGACAGACTGAAAAAACCGTTCGGTCAGAAACCAGTCATCTCCGCCAGGCTTCTCCAGTGTCCAGCCAAGATCAAAAAACACTCCGTTAATCTTTCTTCTGTCCATAATAAATACAGTGTAGCTTAAATGCTATAATTCTGCCATGCCGTCAGAAAAGCGCAGAAAACGGAAACCGGAACGCAGAGTGAAAGGACGCAGAAAGACGAAACAGAAGCTGCGTCCGTTCCGGCTGCTGATTGTCATCTTTGCGGTAATCATGCTGGTGTATGGAGTTTCATTTTTCCTCAGCATCATTTTTGATGCGTTTTTCGCTTCGCAGCCTGTAACGGAGCCGGTCAGTGAACCGGCACCGACAGAAGATCCGATCTATAAAAACAGCTACAGCTGGAATCATCTGCGGGAAGAAGACGGATTCTATTACTACGAAGATGAAAACTATACGTCCAGAATCGGAATTGATGTATCCCATTACCAGGGAAATATAGACTGGAATGCGGTTCACGAAGCGGGAATTGAATTTGCGTTCATCCGGGCAGGCTACCGGGGAAATACCACCGGTATTCTGCATGAAGATACCGGATACCGGAAGAACATTCAGGGAGCGCTGGATGCAGGCGTTGAAGTGGCAGTCTACTTTTTCTCACAGGCAAACGGTTCGGAGGAAGGAAGAGAAGAGGCGGAATTCCTGATGAATCTGATAAAGGATTATCCGGTTCATGTATGTGCATATGATCTGGAAGTTGATTATAACGAAGGGCGTCTGGCGGATACCACACAGGATAAAAATACAGAAGCCGCGATTGAATTCTGCCAGGCCGTTAAGGAAAACGGGTATACCCCGCTCGTATACGGCAGTGTCAGCTTTCTGACTTCAGAAGTCCGAATGCGGGAGCTGCAGGATCTGACGCAGTTCTGGCTTGCATGGTATGACGATGCAGAGCCTCCGTTTCCCTATGTATTTACAATCTGGCAGTATTCCTGTGAAGGAGAGGTGCCGGGAATCAATGCGATGGTGGATCTGAACCTGCTGCTTGTGCCGAAGAATCCGGCGGCAGAAGACAGCTGAAAATTACATCCGGGATTCAGTCACTGACATCGCTTTCCCGCATTTCTTTCCGCAGGGGGACAGCGGTGACGCGTCCTTTGGAGAGGTTGGCGATCTGTTCCGGAATCTGTTCGGATTCGGAAGCGAATGTACAGGTTACCTGTTCACCATAGACTTCATCGATCAGTTCACAGCTGCGGCGGAGCCAGCTTTCAAATACGCCGGAGAGTTCATACGGAAAAGATGCGGAATAAACCGTCACTTCTCTGTCAATGACTTTTGGTGCCTGTTTCAGGCATTCCTGCGTGCAGCCGCCGTATGCTCTTGCCAGTCCGCCCGTTCCGAGCTTGATTCCGCCAAAATAACGCACAACAGCGACACAGGTGTCGCTGAGGCCGCTGTGTCGGATCGCTTCCAGAATGGGAATGCCGGCAGTACCGGAAGGCTCTCCGTTATCGCTGGAGCGCTGTATCTCTCCTTTTGAAAGCAGATATGCCGTACAGACATGGGTGCTGTCAGGAAATTCTCTGCGGATTGATGCGATAAACGCGCGTGCTTCCTCTTCACTTCTGACCGGAGCGGCGCAGGTGATGAACCGGGACTTGCTGATGAGGGTTTCGGTGCGTACAGAATGTTTCAGTCTCATGAGAAAATTCTAACGTATCAATGTGAGATTTGAACGAAGAATCGTATGACAGCGTATATAATAGACATGCTGACAAAGTGGACGCAATGAGGGGTAGAAGGTTGTATGGATTACAACTGTTATTTTGATATGTCGGCAATCGCGGTTACCGGAATTATTCTGATTGCGGCGTTTGTCTCGCGCTGGATTCCGACCAATCGCAACCGGTGTTATAAACGGCTGGCGTCAGGAGTATTTTTCACTGCGCTTTTTAATTTTGCCGGCTGCCTGATGGAAGCGGGCGTGTTTGTCCGCACGTGCATTCCTGCAAGGTATTTCGCCGATACGTTCTATCATTATTTTCATCTGCTGACAGGTATGTATTTTCTGCTGTTTTCCTATGCACTGATGGATGAAAACGTTTATAAGGCAGCGCGCAGAAAAACGGTCTATTATCCGATGATCATTACTTCATCCCTGCTGATTCTCAATCTGTTTTTTCCGCTGCTTTTTTATTACAGCCCGGAAGGAAGCTACCGGCATGGGACACTGTATGCATTGCTCTACCTGATCGGCATGTACTATCTCGGCTTTATTATCGTAACGGTTATCCAGAACCGCCGTGTTCTGGAACGCAGGATTATCAGTTCCATGCTTGTCTATGTTCTGCTGTGTTCTGCGGGCATTGTGATACAGTCTGTAATCCGCGGATTTTATATCGGAGAATTCTTCAACTCCCTTGCGCTGATCCTGCTTTACATGACGGTAGACCCCGCGGATGAGATCCGGGATGACCGGTATGGCATCCTGACCCGGCAGGCGTATCTTCGGTCCGTACATGGCGACGATCTGCGCGGGGAACCGTCGCACTCTGTCTTTCTGCGAATCAGTGACAGTCAGGAGAGCTTTTCAGAAAGCGGTCATATCCGTCAGGAACTGATGAAGCAGATTGCGGATTATCTGAAGCGGTTTCGTCATGATGTATGGATCTGTGTCTGGGAAGAGAACAGTTTTGTGCTGTATATGATGCAGCCGGACCTGGAAAAGGAAGCGCAGATCATGAAGGAAATCGATGACCGGTTCCGTCAGCCCTGGAATACGGAGGGAGATGAGAGGATACTGACGGCGTCGATCTGGCCAATCCGCTGTCCGGAAGATGTCGCTTCCGTGTCTGAGATTCTGAAAAAGGCGTCGCTGCTGAATGATCCGCTTCTCTTTCACCGGCAGGGAATCATTCCCTATCCGGAGGCGGGTTTTGATGAGATCGCATGGTACCGACGGATGAATGAATCTGCCCAGCATGCACTGGAAAAGAATCTGGTGCAGGTCCGCTATGAGCCGGTTTTCAATCTGCGCACGAATACGGTGATAACAGCCCGTGCGGTTGCCTATTTCCCGGATATTGACGGTACGTATGTGCCCGGAAGCGCATTTATCGATACTGCAGGCGGAATGGAGTATCTGGCTGACCTGGATGAGTATGTGCTGAATGATGCCGCAAAAAATCAGAAGCTGCTGACCGGCGGGAACCCTGAGATGTATGTTTCGACCCGGCTTGCCTATTCGGAGATCACATCACGGAATTTTGAGGAGCGGCTGCCCCGTATTCTGAAACGGTACGGAACGGAGTATCAGAATATCATGCTGCGGATTTCGGAAGGTGCCTTTTCACGTCTGGACGAGCAGGCGTTGAGCCGGATCAAGGAAATGCAGATGAAGGGATGGAAATTCGGGGTCGATGATTTCGGTATTGGCCAGTCGTTTCTGAGCAGGCTGATCGATGAAGATGTGAAATACCTGGTCATGCATAAAGAGGTGACTGCTGCGGTACTGGAGAGCGAAGAAGGCCGCAGACTCGGAAAAGGCATTGTGAATATGGTGCACGGAATGCGGAAACAGATCACGATGACCGGCGTGAATACGGAAGAAGAAGTGAAGCGGGCAGACGAGATCGGTGTTGACAATATAGTCGGACCGGCAGTCAGCTGTCCGATGTGCCCTGAAGAATTCTGCGAATGGATGAAGGAAAGGGGGGATTTCAGATGACGAAAAGCGTCCTCTGGCTGTCGGTGACCGGATTTATCATCGATGTGATCCTCCTCGAGATTCATCACAGGCAGAAACTGAACCGTTACCTGCAGGGCAGATCGTTTTATCTGGTTCTGGCTGCTACTGCGCTGATGAACTTTGTGGCGCTGCTGTATTCCGTACTGCTTCAGAACTTCCGTGAGATGGCATTTGCGGAAGCGGTGATCAGCTGGCTGGAAACCATTATCACGGTGATTCTGCCGTATCTCATACTGTATTATCTGACTACGGTTCTCTTCGATTCTTCCCGCAGGCGGAATCGGGAGAGGATCATCACCTGGACGACATTTGCAAATCTGATTCTCGTTGTGGTGCTCGGACCTCTGGTGATCTGCCGCAGCCGGATTGTTGTGCTGAATCCGAACCGGGGCCGTCTGCTGTTTACGATAACGTCAGTGCTGTTTGTCACCGGCGTCGCCATTATCTATTACACCCTTCGCAAGACAATTCTGTCCCGCCACTGGAAAGCGCTGGCGGCTGTGACATTCTTCATCATCCTGGCGGATATCCTGTTCATCGGGTACGGAAATCTGTCCGGGTACGGATTTCTGCTGACGTGCGTACTTGTCTTCTGCATGTACACCCTGCAGGGCAGGGGAGTGCTGGAAGATCTGCAGAGCGGGGTCGGAAGCGCCTATTCTGCCGCATCAATGATTACGTCAAAAATGGAACTGAACCATCATTTCTGCATGATGGTGATCTGTTTCCACCGGCTTTCCTCCATTCTGCCTTCGCTGTCATCGGAAGAATCAGACCGGCTGTTTGCGCAGATCGTGCAGATCCTGGAAGATATTACACCGCTGCCGAAATACCGTCTGCGTGAGAATGTGTTCATGATTCTGCAGCCTGAGATAAATGAACGCTGGATTCAGGAGGTCATGATTGCGCTCAGAAGCAGATTTTCTGCGGGTGTCCGCCTGAATGGAAATGTGATACAGCCAGGTATGTGGGCGTGCACGGTCCGTGTGCCGAAACATGTGCAGACGCTGGCCGGACTCGATCAGGCAATCGATCTGCTGGAACGGTATTCGGATGGCCGCATCTGCAGTGAGGTGCCGTTTGAAAAGCTTGATCTTGAAGGGGAAGCACAGACGCAGCAGCAGGCAAAAGAGCTCAGCAGAGCATTGCTGGAAAACCGGCTGGAGGTCTGGTATCAGCCGATCGTCAGTACGAAAACGGACAGGGTGGAATCAGCGGAAGCACTGATCCGCATGCGGGATGAAGCAGGCGGTTATGTGCGACCGGACTTCTTTATTCCCGCTGCTGAAAAAAGCGGCATGATTGTCCGGGTCGGGGAAGTGGTCATGCAGGAAGTATGCCGGTTTCTTTCCGGCCCTGACTGGGAAAAACTCGGACTGCATTATGTGGAAATCAATCTGTCGGTGAATGAATGCATGCGGCAGGATCTGCCGGAAAAGGTTCACAGCGTCATGCAGAAGTATCACGTGCCTGCCCGGTGTCTGAATATTGAGATCACGGAAAGCGCAGACGCTTCGGCTTCGCAGATCATGATCAACAATGTGCAGAAGATCCATGATGAGCAGGGAATCCGTTTTTCGCTCGATGATTTCGGAACCGGGTTTTCCAATATGACCCGGATTCTGAAGATGCCGGTGGATCTGATCAAATTCGATCGTTCGCTTCTGCTGAATGCGGACGCATCCAGAACAGGCAGAAGAGTATTCCGGGCATCTGCTGAGATGGCGCATGCGATCGGCCGGAAGATTGTTTCAGAGGGCGTTGAGACAGAAGAACAGAAAGAGTTTGTGAAGTCGATGGGGATTGATTATATTCAGGGATTCTATTATTCCCGCCCGCTGCCGGAAAAGGAGTTCATCACGTTTGTGAAAGAATTCAATGCTGGGAATTTGGGGCATGAGGTAAAAAGACCATAAGTGGTATACTGTTCGTATGTCTAACTATTCGATTGTTAGCCGGCCGGACCCGATTTCCCGGCAGCTCGGCGAAAAGATGGAGCAGACGCTTTCTCTGCACGGGTTTGTGAGAGATGATGAACACCCGGAGACTGTACTGGTAATCGGAGGAGACGGAACGTTCATCTTCGCCGTGCATAAATATCTGGAACAGCTTGATCACGTCTGTTTTTTCGGGATTCATACCGGAACGCTCGGGTTCTATACCGATTACCGTGATACGGATTTTGACGATTTTATGCATGCGTTTATCCACCGTGAATACAATGAGTATTCTTATCCGCTTCTGGAGGGAAGAACCGAAACGGGTATTTATTACGGCATCAATGAGATCCGGGTGGAGAATGCGGTCCGCACTCAGAGCATGCGGATTTATATCAACCGGAAGCTGTTCGAAATTTTCCGGGGAACCGGCATGTGCGTATCGACACAGCTCGGGTCTACCGCATATAATCGTTCAGTCGGGGGAGCCGTCCTGCAGGAAGGACTCTCACTGATCCAGATGACAGAGATCGCCGGAATCCATCACAGCAAATACCGTTCCCTGAATTCGCCGTTCGTGATGAATGATCAGACAGAAGTCTGCTTTATCTCGGACAGCTTTGCCGGAGCGATGCTGGGGGCGGACAGTGAAGTGTTCCCGCTGAATGATGTGAAGCGGATCGAGATTTCGGTCTCAGAAAACAAACGGGTAAGGATGCTGAAGGGACGGGATGTGTATTACTTTGACCGCCTTCAGAGTCTGTTTTAGGAAGTAGAGGCACCATGCGCAATTATCGTTCATTATATGAAATTCTGCTGTTTCCCATCAGTGTGCTGTATTTTGCGGTTTTTCTGCTGGGAGCCGGCAATCTCATAACAAATGAGGCATATTCTTACCTCATTAATATCAACAGTGATTTTCTGCATCTTGTCGCCGACTGTATGATCCGTGTGGCAACCTTTCTGATCGCGAACTTTCCGCTTCTGTTTCTGATCCGGCTGAGTGCCCGTAAGGCAGGAAGCGCGACCACGATGATCTCGGCTCTGACCGGATATATCTCCTATCTTGTAATTACGATGTATTTCTCAAAGCAGGATCTGCCTGCTTCGGCATATTCATCGATACTGGGCCTTTCCATGACAACTGCGGGAAGCGCAACGGTACGGAGCGGTGTTCATTATCCGCTGCAGACCGGAATTGTGGCGACAGCTGTTGTCGCAATCATTACCATTTCCAGTTACAACCGTTCCAGAACGCGCAGTGAATACAGCTTCTTCTCATTTATTTCACGCGATACCTGGTGTGTGATCCGGACAGCCTTCCTCTCTGGGGCAGCTGCGGTGGCTGTAACATACCTGTGGCCGTATGTGGTCAATACCATTACGCAATGCGTTGATTATATTGCCAAAGATACCACCAATCCGGTTAACCTGATGATGTACGGGGTACTGGAGCGTGCGCTTGGGGTTCTGAACCTTGGCACGATGATCCGCTCTCCGTTCTGGTACGGGGCAAGCGGCGGAACCTGGATTTCCATTGCCGGTGCAAATATTGCTGGTGATGTCAATATCTGGACCGCACAGCTGGAAGCGTCAAATCTTTCCGGCATGGCAGGCCGCTTCATCACACCGTATTATGTAATCAACATCTTTGCCATTCCGGGTCTTCTGCTGGCGTTTCAGAGTCTGCAGACGGACAGGCTGGAGCGCAGAAGAACACGGATGTTCTATATTCTGATTGCCATTATGTCGATCATGAGCGGTACGCTGCTTCCGCTGGAAATCACCCTGGTGCTGCTGTGCCCGCTTCTGTTTTTCTTCCATATCACCTATATGGGCATCCTCTGCGGGGTGTTTCAGGCAATGCATGTATATCTCGGATATAACTATCACGGCACTTCAACCCTGACCGCAATGCCCGGCACGCTGCTTGAGTATCTCGGATACTTTCAGAATCTGAGCATGCATAAGACGCTGATCACGATTCTGATCACAGGTCTGATCTCATTTGCGGTGTATTTCCTGATGACCCGGCTTTACTTCAAATATCTTGCCCTGGATCTCTTCCATACCGGATACCGGGATGAAGTGGTGAAGGGAACGATTGAAGCTGTCGGCGGCATTGAAAACATCAAGATGATTCATTCCGGAACCGAGCGGCTGACGCTCAGTCTGTATGATTCCGACAAGCTGAATGTGGAAAAGCTCCGTGCACTCGGAGCAGTGCGGGTGATGGAAACAAAAGCCGGTTATGCGATCGGCTACGGCGCCCGCTCAACAATGATCCGGATCGGTATTACAAACTATCTCAAACAGTCGATTCGCAGCATCTGAAGACTGTGAAAAAACAGAACTGTGCAAAGAAAAAACTGCATGCCCGCAGTTTTTCTTTTGCGCTGAGAGAATATGCATACAGGACGGCTGACAACGGAATTGCATGAAAAAGATGAACTGCCCTTATGAAGCAGAAGGAGACCGGGATTCCTGTTCTGCCCACGGGTTGAGTGACGGCTGCTTTCGTTTTGAACCGAAATACCAGACAAGAACGCATCCGATCGCCTGCACGAGAATGGAGAGAAAGGTTCCTTCAATGCCGAAGGAAGGGTCATAGGCAAAACTGGCTCTGGCACTGGCCGCATCCAGCTGAAAGATGGAAAAGGCAGAGACGAAGCCGCTGTTGGGGAGGCCGAAGATCACATTCTGAGTGTAATTCCATGCGGTATGAATGCCGAATGCACACCAGAGACTGTCGTAATAGTAAACAAACATGCTGAACAATAGTCCGCTGATAAAGATATCCAGCAGGGCGGAAAATGTAACGCCGGGATTCAGACCATGCATGAGGGCGAATACTGCGGAGCTGAGCAGGATTGCGAACCAGGGACTGCGGTAGCCCCGGCGGATGCGCTGATACAGGAAACACCGATCGGACAGCTCTTCAGCAGAAGACTGCACAAGCACGGCCGCAAACAGCAGCAGGATCGGTACTGCGGAAACAGAGCTGAAGGAAAGATGAATGTCTCTGTTCAGCCAGGCGGCGAGAATGCACAGACCGTTCATTCCGAATCCGATCAGAAGACCGATGCCGAACAGTTTCAGGCTGTTTCCTTTCGGCTTTGTGCCGATCGTCTGCAGGATCGGCCGGTTGCCGGGGATGAAACGGCAGTACAGCAGAATTACGATCCAGACGCCGATGTTTGCGAAATACATCCAGAACATATCCATAAACGGAGAAAGCTGATCCGCGGAAGAACCCAGGACTGCCAGCTGGATGATCTCTCCGGCAATCTGACCGGATACGAACAGGAAAAAGGTGAGAAGGACGGGAATCACAAAGAAATCGTTCCAGCGAAACCCTTTATTGTGAAAACGGGAAAATAATGACGGTTTATCCTGCATATTACGGCCTCCAGTTCTGTATGCTTTTATTGTATCTGAATTTCCGGCTGCGGATCAGCTGTTAAGAATAATGAAAAACGGGGGGCTTGAAAGCTTCTGTGAGGATTGTGGTATAGTAAAAGAGTCTTGAACAGGGGAGATTTTTTAGTTATGACGAATCGACTTCCAGAAAAGCTGACGGCATTGCGAAAGCACTTTGGCTATTCTCAGGGAGATATGGCGGAAAAACTGGGTGTCCAGGTATCCGAATATATGAACTGGGAGAATGGGAACACGATCTGCGGGATCGCTCATCTCCGGCAGATGGCAAAGATGTATCGTGTGCCGATCGAAGATCTTGCGGACAATACCCGTACTGTAACATTGCCCCGCCTCGATGAGGAAGAGGACAGTTTCGAGATTTCCTTTACAGGCACTGCGCCAGTCAGCGGTGCATCCGTAACCGGCACAGACCTTTCGTCTTTAGCGGGAAATCGGGCGGTGGATCAGACAGCAGACCTTGCGATGGATCTCATCGCAAAAACCACGGTGCCTGAAGAAACCGCAAAGCAGGGTTATGCGGCAGCTGCGCCGTCATATACTGCACCTGCTGCAGATGAAAACCCGGAAGCTACACGGATCATTAGCACCGCACAGCTGCAGGAAACAGAAGTAACCAGGATTGTGGACGAGACGTCCGAAGTACATACCCCTGTAAGGAAAACGAAACCAAAGAAAACCTATACGCCTCCTGTCGAAGAAGACGACGAATATGAGGAGCCGTATGAAAAAGAACCCGGTCTGTTTGAACGGGTCGATAAGCGGATTCTGATCGGAGCAGCAGCCGGGATTGCCGGCATCGCGCTGATCTTCTCGGCAGCCCGCATGCTCGGGGGCAAAGGCTCTTCTTCTGCAGTTTCTCTGACCAATACCAACCGCTTTGCGCTTGGGAGCACATTCTCCATGTATCTGCAGTCTGAAGGCAATCTGGTGACAACCGGAAAGAATGCGCCTGCTCTGGACTCGGAAGATCTGGTTCAGGTATCTGCCGGGCCGAGCTGGGCAATGGGACTGAAAAAGGATGGTACAGTCGTCTGTGCCGGCGCAGCCAACGCCTGCAAAGTGGATGGCTGGAGTAAGATCGTGATGGTCGCCGCCGGAGAAAACCACAGCGTCGGTCTGAAAAGCGACGGAACGCTGGAGTGCAACGGCAGTTCCAGTGCCTGTGACGTATCTTCATGGAAAGATGTGAAATCTGTCTATGCGGGAAATGAAATTACACTTGGCATAACGGATACCGGTGATGTACTTGTTTCCGGAGATTTCAGCTCGAAGGAGAAAGTGAAGAATCTCACGAATGTCCGTTCTGCCGCAATCGGATACAATCAGATTGCGATTACCGGTATTGACGGATCAGTGACCTGTTATGCGGTCGGTGCTTCTTCCACCAGCAACACCTCCGCATGGTCCGGCATGGATTCGGCAGCGGTAGGCGGCAGCTTTGCGGCGGGTCTTTCCGGCGGAAAGGTTACGGTTGCAAGCTCGGATGAAGAACTGGTCAATGCGGCGAAGGAATGGAGCGGGATTCAGTATATCGCTGCCCGCAACAATACACTCGCGGCAGTCAACTCCAACGGAACAGTGATCGGAGCGGGTGACAATTCCTCCGGGATCTATGGTGAGAACGATGCGACTCCGGAGCCTGAAAGCAGCGAAGACCCGGATAAGAAAGATGATGAAAAAACCAACAAGCTTGCGTCCGTTTCCAACGTGCAGTTCAATGTGACGTCCGCAAATCTGCAGATCAGCTGGACCGGAGTTCAGAATGCGGCATACTACACGGTGAAGGTGAATACCTCTCCGGAAACAAGCCTCAAAACAGAAAAGCCGAGCGCATCGATTTCAACGGATAAGCTGCGCAGCGGCACTTCCTATACCGTCACAATTACAGCCTGTGCAAAAGACGGAGATGATAAACCGATGGATTCAGATCCGCTCTCTGTCACATATGTTTATCAGGCGAACCTGACCAAGCTGTCGGTACCGTCGAACATCGTCTGCACACAGAACGGCACGGAAGTGGAAATCACCTGGTCTCCGGTCAATAACGCTTCTTATTACGAAGTTACGCTTGAGGACATGTCAAAGAGCGTATCTGAACCAAGAGCGGTATTCGACATGAGTCTCTGGAATGCGAGCAGAGAGTTTACCGTCTATGTCACAGCATATCCCGGTCAGAATGATACCCGGTTTACCTTCAGTGATACCGGCAACACATCCGGCCGTTATGAAATCATTCACTCGGCGCTCGCACAGCCGGTGATTACCTATACCGGCGTGGAAGCAGACGGAACCTCCGTAACGATCTCCTGGACTCCGGTGGAACATGCCGGCGGTTATACCGTCACATTCGGCGGCCAGACGATGAATACTGCAGATACCCGCATCACATTCTACGGAATCATGCCGGGCGAGTATTCAATTGTCATTACCGCAAATCCTTCGGATCCGGTCCGCTATGATCCGTCTTCCGTAACCGGCAGCTATTATGTGCCGGAACCTTCGATCGCTCCGACACCGACGCCGACACCGATGCCGACGCCGGAGCCAACCGCAGAGCCAACTGCGGAACCGACTCCGGACCCGGAACCTACTCCGACCCCGGAAGGACCAGAAGAGCAGGATGACTAGGAGAAAACACGTGAATATGGAAAACAGTGCAGAAGAAAAAGTCTGGTATTATGCAAAGCCGGACGGATCGAAGTTCGGTCCATATACAGACACAGAGCTGATCAAACTTCTGGAAAACGGAATTCTGACAAAGGATGACTACATCTGGATGACAGAATTTGAAAACTGGATTAATATCGGCAATTCAATCTACAGCTATTATCTTGAGCGCACGCCGGCAGATTTTGCCGGATAACGCCTGCCCGGATAAACGGATACGCATGTGAGCAGTCATATGCGTATTTTTTGGATGCAGAAAAGAATAAATCATGAAGCAGGCGGCATCGATACGCTGCCTGTCACTCTGGAATCACCCGGATCACAGCGTCATATGTAAACGCACTGATGCGCAGGTTCATGGAAAATTCGCATTCTGCTGATACGGACTGAACCGGGTTTCTGTGTATGGTGATGCATTATAACGCTGTCTTGCAGGAAGCCGTTTTTTTCGCACATGGAGTATGCATGTGCATATAATGAATCATTCGAAACAGGAGATTTTTATTTATGAAAGAAGAGCGGATCAATCTCTGGCAGCAGGAAGAATATGACTACCCGATGGCGTATGGATTTCAGCCGAATATCCATACGTATTTTCACGAAGACGACGCATGCCGGCCATGCATACTGATTGTGCCGGGCGGCGGCTACACCCATTGTGCAGAAGGGGAAGGTGAGATCGTCGCAAAAACCTTTTATGAATTCGGTTACCATACTGCCGTTGTGACTTATACCTGCAATCTGCTGTATATGGCACCGCTTCACCGGCAGCCCCTGCAGGATCTTTCCAGGGCGGTCAGAATTGTGCGGAGCCTTGCGGAAGAACACCATATTGATGCGCAGAAGATTGCAGTGATGGGATTTTCTGCCGGTGCGCATCTGAGCGGCAGCCTGGCGGAATACCATGCGCAGATTGCGGATTCGCGCTATCCGGAGATCGATAATTCGGTCAACCGGCTTATCCTCTGCTATCCGGTGGTTACCGGCGGAGAATATGCGCACAGAAACTCGCTGCGGGCGCTGTATGGAGATACAGTGACCCAGGCAGAGAAAGAGGAATTCTCGCTGGAAAACCATATCAGTGAAGATCTGTGTCCTGTCTTTCTCTGGCAGACAATGGAAGATGCTTCAGTTCCGGTGGAAAACAGTTATCTGATGGCACTGGCATTGCGCAGGAAAGGAATTCCGTTTGAGCACCATGTCTTTACCCATGGCCGGCACGGGCTCAGCGTTTCCACTCCGCAATGGGAGGCATGCGACTATGGCGATCCGTATACGCTGGAACAGTGTTACAGCGTACTGGAACAGGTGAAAAACGGAAATCTGATTCCGGCTGATCCGCAGTATGCAAAGGAACAGATCTTCAAATTTGATAATCGCTCCAACCCGGAATCCCGTGATCCGCTCCGGGTGGCTGACAGAGAAGTGTCTGTATGGCCGAACCTGTGTAATGCATGGCTGAAACGCAGCTGGAGCGACTGAGAAAAAGCGAACCGTTTCCTTCTGTGGAAATGGGACAGAGAAGTTTTATAATAGGAAAAGCATGCGTAGAAGGAGGGATTTGAAATGGAGAATATCAAAGCGTTTCTTGCCCGTAAGAATATTGTATTTTCCGCAAAGCGATACGGAATTGAAGCACTTGGCGCAATGGCGCAGGGACTGTTCTGTTCGCTTCTGATCGGAACGATTCTGAAAACGCTTGGTCAGCAGATCGGCTGGTCAATGCTGGTGGATATCGGCAGCTATGCAATGACTGTCTCAGGGCCAGCAATGGCAGTCGCAATCGGGTATGCCCTGAAAGCAGATCCAATGGTGCTGTTCTCACTCGCTGCCGTCGGCTGGGCAGCCAATGCGGAAGGCGGAGCGGGCGGTCCGCTTGCGGTGCTGATTATTGCGATTATTGCGGCAGAATGCGGCAAAGCGGTTTCGAAGGAAACAAAGGTGGATATCCTTGTAACGCCTGCGGTGACGATTTTTGTCGGCGTAGCGCTGGCAAAGCTGATTGCGCCTCCGATCGGCTCGGCAGCGTCGTCGTTCGGGCTTCTGATTGATCAGGCGACAAAGCTTCAGCCGTTCTGGATGGGAATTGCGGTTTCGGTGCTTGTCGGTATTGCGCTGACACTGCCGATTTCGTCGGCTGCGATCTGTTCTGTTCTTGGTCTGACCGGACTTGCGGGAGGAGCTGCCGTTGCGGGCTGCTGTGCACAGATGATCGGCTTTGCGACGATGTCATTCCGGGAGAACGGAACAGGCGGTCTCATCAGTCAGGGGCTTGGCACTTCAATGCTGCAGATGCCGAATATCGTAAAGAATCCGAAAGTCTGGATCGCGCCGATTGTAACATCAGCGATCACCGGACCAATCGCAACCTGTCTGTTTCATCTTGAAATGAACGGGGCACCGATCAACTCCGGTATGGGAACCTGTGGGCTCTGCGGGCAGATCGGAATCTGGACCGGCTGGCTGGCCCCAAGCGAAGCGGCAGCGGCGAAAGGAGCCGTCGCGATTACTCCGGGTGTAATGGACTGGGCAGGTCTGGTACTGATCTGTTTCATTCTTCCGGCTGTCCTCTGTCCGCTGATTAATCAGCTGTGCAGAAAGGCCGGCTGGGTGAAAGACGGAGATCTGAAACTGTAAAATAAAAAGGGCTGTACCGCCGACTGGATTTCTGTTTATAAATCCTGTCGCCCGTTACAATCCCTTATGGGCCGGCTGTGCCGCAAAGCGTCAGGCAAGCGCGGCAATCACCTCGCTGAGATCCGGAATGGATGTACTGGCTCCTTTGCGGCTGACGGAAATCGCAGCGGCTTTGGAAGCGATCCGCATAGCATCGATCAGCGGAACTTCTTCCGCAAGCGAGCCGATCAGATAACCTGTAAACGTATCCCCTGCGCCGACGGTATCGACTGCTTCAGCCGGATAGGCGTTCTGGGCAAAACGGATGCCGTCTTCGATTGCGATACTGCCATGGGAGCCAAGCGTAATGACAATGACTGCACGCGGGTAGCGTCGATGCAGCTCGGAAAGCGGATCCGGCGCATGTTCACTGAGGGCAGCCGCTTCCTCTTCGTTGAGAATAAAGAGATCGATATAGCCCAGAGGCATCTTCCGGACTGAGGCATTCATCGGTGAGGGATTCAATGCGATCTTCATTCCGATGTCATGGGCTTTTTCGATCAGATAGGGCAGCTCCGATATTTCATTCTGCAGGATCAGCCAGTCACCGAAGACAAAATCCTTGAGCACAAGGTCAATGTAATCTCTGGTTATGGCCTGGTTGGCGCCGCCGTCCAGTACGATGCTGTTTTCACCGTCCGGAACGACCTGAATAAATGCACTGCCGCTTGGTACATCGCTGAGCCGGGCGATAAGATCAGTACTGACGCCTGCAGCATTCAGCGCCTGAATCAGCACTTCTCCGTCCATTGCGCCGACCGCTCCGGCATGATAAACATGCGCGCCGCTTTTTGCCAGCGCGATGGACTGGTTCAGCCCTTTTCCGCCGCAGGCAAAGGAACGGGAAGATGAGGCCTCTGTTTCCCCCGGACGGACAAAATGATCGACATGATAGGTGTAGTCGAGATTCAATGATCCGAAATTAAGCAGTTTCATAAAAATGGCTCCTGTTAAGCCAATTATACAAGATTGAACCGAGTTTTCCGTTACAGTATAATTTTGATGATTCTCCAGTCAGACAATCAGAGCCATCTGGCTGTTCCCGGGGACAGGAAAGAGGAAATAGAAAATGATCAGACTTTATAATACAAAATCACTGGCGGTTGAAGAGTTCAGACCGATCAGAGAGGGTGAGGTAAGCATGTATGTCTGCGGCCCTACGGTATACAACTATGCACATATCGGAAACGCACGTCCGATGGTGGTGTTCGATGTACTCAAGCGGCTGTTTGAAGCAGAAGGCTATAAAGTGACATATGTGTCCAACTTTACTGATGTAGACGATAAGATCATTAATAAAGCGCTGGAGGAAAACGTCGGCGAAGAAGTGATTGCGAAGCGTTATATTGACGCTTATCAGGCAGTGCGCACACAGCTGAATACCGAGCTGCCCGATATTACGCCGCGGGTCACGGAGACGATGGATCAGATCATTGCGTTTATTGACGAACTCGTAAAGAGCGGCCATGCCTATGAAGTAAACGGTGATGTATATTTTTCGGTCGACAGTGTTCCGACATACGGAGAAATATCGCATCAGAAGCCGGACCAGCTGGAAGCAGGCGCCCGGATCGAAGAAAATGACCAGAAGAAGAACCCGTTTGACTTTGCACTCTGGAAAAAGACGGACAAAGGCATCAAGTGGGATTCACCATGGGGAGAAGGCCGGCCTGGCTGGCATACGGAATGCGTTGTTATGATCAACAACAACCTCGGACCGAAGATTGATATTCACGGCGGAGGTATGGATCTGCGTTTTCCGCATCATGAAAATGAAGCGGCTCAGCAGGAGGCCCTGCATCACAATGCGCTGGCGAACTACTGGATTCATAATGCGATGGTCAACATCAACGGGGAGAAGATGTCCAAGTCGCTTGGCAATACACTGTGGGCAAAGGATGTTGTCGAACGGCTCGGAACCAATCTGACCCGCTGGCTGATGTCATCGGTTCATTACCGGAAGGAACTGAACTTTTCCGATGAGACAATCGAAACGGCACGCAAAGAACTGGAAAAGGTGCTGATGCCGATCCGGCAGACGGATATCAAAGCAGCGCTTGCCGGCGCAGAGCTCGGGGAAGCGTATGACGAAGCAGCTTATCGGGAATTCCTTGATCAGCTGGATGACGATATGAATACACCGAACGCATATACGGTGATCTTTGAGACAATCAAGAAGCTGAACGGCGCACTCCGTCAGCGTGAGATTAACTGGGAGACGGCAGGCCGGCTCCGCAATGCGGCGGAAAAGATGCTGGGAGTGCTCGGAATTGTACCGGAAACGGTGACAGTAACCGAAGAAGACAGGGAACTGTTTGCCGGATGGAATGCGGCAAAAGCAGAAAAAGACTTTGCGAAAGCAGATGCGTACCGCGCAAAGCTGATGGAGAAAGGTCTGATCTGATGAAGCCTGATCAGCATTCCGGACGGACGCTGGCGTATCTTGGCGATGCGGTATGGTCTCTGAAGACCAGGGAGTATCTGGTAAAGTGCGGCTACGGAACCGGGAAACAGCTGCAGCGGCTGACAATCAGGCTTGTCAGCGCGAATGCGCAGGCAAAGGTATATGACGCACTTCATGCGGAGGGATGGTTTACGGAACCGGAAGAAGAATACTTTCACCGGGGCAGAAACGACAATGCCGGAAGTGTTCCCCGCAGTGCAGATGTTCTGACCTACCGGAAGTCCACCGGATTTGAAGCGGTTCTCGGCTGGCTGTATCTGGAAGGAAATGAAGAGAGAATCAGCGCGCTGTTTGCGAAAGCGCTGGAGATTACGGGAGTAATATGACACAGATCGTATACGGAAAACAGGTTGTCCGCCAGGTTCTCAAAGACCGCAGGCGGGTAAGAAAGCTCTACCTGCAGGCCAGGATGCCGGAGCTTGAACAGGCGGCGGAAAGAGCCGGGGTGCCGATGGCGTTCGTTGAACGCAGAAAGCTGACGAAGCTTGCGGAAAGTGAGAATCATCAGGGATGTGCAGCTGAAATCGAACCATATCAGACCGTTTCACTGGAAGAACTGACTGCCCATAAGAAATCAGAACACGGATTGCTGATCATGCTCGATGAGATTGAAGACCCGCACAATCTCGGTGCGGTGCTGCGTACAGCAGATGCGGTTGCGGCAGACGGTGTGATCTTCAAGAAAACACACAATGCCGGGTTGACGCCGACGGTTGCGAAAGTCAGCGCCGGCGCAATTGATACCGTGCGCTGTGCAGCGGTCACAAATCTGACCCGTACATGTGAGGAACTGAAGAAAAAAGGATACTGGATTGTCGGTGCAGACATGGATGGTCAGGATTACCGTTCGCTGAACTATGACTTTGATACTGTGCTTGTAATCGGAAATGAAGGAAAAGGGATTTCCCGCCTGCTGCGGGAAACCTGTGATTACATCGTCTCTCTTCCGATGCGGGGAACGATTTCTTCGCTCAATGCATCGGTCAGTGCTGGAATCCTGATGTACGGGATTGACGCAATGCGCCACCCGCTCTGAGCATTGCGGAAAGAGTAAAACAGCTTATCATTATCAGAATGTAAAACACGGGGTTGATTTATAACGCCCGTGTTTTTCTGTATATGCCATTATTGTCGGGATAATAAGATCCGGTAAAAATCAGCAGACTGCAGTGAATACGGCAGGGAATCAGAGAATCAGAATTCCGGGTTGTAAGCAGTCTTTTTCATCTGTTCGCGGCATTCCGGAAGCAGATCGGCAAGAATCTGAAGAAACTGATCAACCTCTTCTTCGGTATTGTAAATCCCAAAACTGACACGGATCATCCCCGGTGTGTTGGAATCCAGACAGTCCGCATAATGTTCAAGGCTTTCTTCCGGAATATGCATTAAGCGCCAGACATAAGGATGCGCACAGAATGCTCCGCGTCTTGTCGCAATGCCTCTGGCGGTCAGGGCTTTTGCGAGCAGATCGGAATTGATGTCATTGAAATTGAACGAAATAACGCCGACCCGGTCACTGAGGTCCTGTGTATCACCGTAAACAACGCAGTGATCCATTCCGAGCAGCCCCCTGACCATTTTCTGATTGAGTACCTGCTCATGTGCGGAAATCTGATCAAAACCGACTTGTTCAAGAACATCAATCGCTTTTCCGAGCCCGATCACGCCGGGATAATTCGGTGAGCCTGCTTCATAACGCTCCGGAGCTTCCTTGTATTTCTGCCAGTCATCTGCGACCAGCTTTACGGTGCCGCCACCGTAGAATTCCGGCATATGACTGTTGAGCACTTCTGTCAGGCCGACTACCGCACCGCCTCCGTAGGGGGAATACATCTTATGTGCGGAGAATACGAAGAAATCAATGTTTTCTTCCGGAGATGAACCGATCATGGAGAATTTCCGATGAGCAACGATCTGAGCACCGTCAACGATGATCTTTGCGCCGTACTGATGAGCCAGCTTTGCGATCCGGTGCACATCCGTCACATAGCCGGTAACGTTGGACGCAGCAGTGACAGAAACATAATCCACCCTGTTTTCCTTCAGAAGCCTTTCAATGTCGTCATAGATCACCCTGCCCTGTTCATCGACTTCGGCATAGATGACGCTGCAGCGCTCACGCCAGGAAAGATCATTGGAATGATGTTCGATCCGCGTTGTCAGAACGACATTTTCCTTATCTTCGATCAGAGCGGACGCAAGCTTGTTGAGACCGTCTGTTGTGTTGTTTACATAAAAACAGGTATACGTTTCCGGGTCTGCGCCGACGAACGCAAGAACCTTTTCCCGTACGGCGTGGTACAGATCAGTGGAATAGTTTGATTTCAGGGAGAACCCGCGGCCGATTGAACCATACATCTTCAGCTTCTGATCAACTTCATTCATTACCGGCAGAAGCGCAGGGGTAGTGGCGGCATTGTCAAAATTGATCAGCGGGCGTTTCGTTCCGTCTTCCAGTTCGACAGGTTCATCCAATCCGACGACAGCGTTCCGGATTGTTTCGATTGTATAAACCGGGTCTTCTTCCGGAACTTCCGGGGTGCACACAGCTGCCTCTGTGGCAGCGGCTGAAGGCTGTGCGGCTTCAGAAGGGGCCGGTTTCGGTTCACCGGCAGGAGCACATGCGAGCGTTCCGTTCAGAAGGAAGAGACAGAGAATCATCTCAGAAAAGGGTTTCATATCATAATCCTTTCTTCGGTCCGATTCATTCGTTCTGTACGGGGTACAGATCAAACAGCTGAATGGACATGGCAATTAATATGATAATTGATTTTTACTGCTTCAGGAATACAGGAAGATGGGATACGGAAAGGAAAAAGTTGGTGCAGTGCAGCAGAGAAAAACAGGTAGAATAATACCATCAGGGCAGAAAGACGGAACTGTACGGAAACCGGATCTGCCAGTCAGAAAGGAAGAATCATGATGAAAACCAGATGGACATTCCGCATGAAACAGCTTTTCCTGCTGTTTCTCTGTTCAGTTCTTCTCACCTCCGGTTTTACACTGCGCGCAGCTGCAGAAGAAGGAATTGAAGACAGTGAAGAAGAGGCAGAACTGATTGAAGAGGCAGAAGAAGCCTCCGAAGAGGTTACGGAAGAAGAACCGGAAGAAATTCAGGAAACAGATGCGGAAGATGAAGAAGAACTGAATGAAGCGGCAGAACCGGTTACGCGTACAGTTCTGATGTATCTCTGCGGATCGGATCTGGAAGGAGAGAGCGGATTCGGAACCCATAATCTGGAACAGATTCTGGATTCGAAATTCAGTTCCAGTGAACAGGTACGTTTTCTGGTCATGACCGGCGGAGCGAATGGATGGTCAATCGATGCAGATGAGCGGATTGTTGTAGAGGAAGGAGATCCTGGCATTGACGCAGATAAGCTTCAGGTATGGGAAGCGTTCAGCGATGGGGCAGAAAAGAATGCCGGCAAACTTGTGCTGCTGGATCAGTCCGGGGTTCAGGAAGTGGCAGATAAATACATGTCGAACTGGCAGGTTCTGAATACGTTTATCAACTGGGGAGTCGAATTTGCGCCGGCACAGAAATATGATCTGATTCTCTGGGATCACGGAAGCGGTCCGAAGGGCGGCTTTGCGATTGATGAACGGGATGACAACAAAGTGGAGATGCGGTTTCATGAAATCGTCAATGCGATTGCCGACAGTAAACTCATCAAAGAGGGGAAGAAATTTGATTTCATTGACTTTGATACCTGTCTGATGGGCAGTGCAGAAGTGTTCCTGGCACTGTCGCATTTTACAGATTATTTCATCTGCTCACCGGAACTTGAACCGGGCAGCGGACAGGACTACAGCGGCTGGCTGAATGCGCTGGGAGAAACGCCGGATATGGATACTTATGCGCTCGGAAAAATCATTGTCGATGATTTCCGGGAGTATTATCAGCCGGAAGAAGGAGTTCCTCCGAAGCAGGAAGCTACACTCGCAGTTATTAATACAGATAAATTCATGAAGAGCGGCGTGGTCAGTTCGCTTCTGAAAATGAATGAAGATATGATGGCGGAAGCCACGAAACAGAATGAGAAGACAAATGAATTTCTGTTTTATGACGAGCTGAGTTCCATTACCTCTGCGATTGCCTATGGCGAGGAAGATTACTGGGATCTCGGCAATCTTGCGGCGATGATCGGACTTGCGGCGAAAGAAGTAACCATCGATGATGTGACGCCGGATGAAGAGATCAATGATGTGAACCGCTATACAAAGGATGTACAGCCGATTATTGACGTTCTTGCGGACCCGGAGATCATCTATGCCAGAGGCACGATGGGCATCCATTCGAAAGATGTCTTCTACCGTTTGCCGAAGACAGGCGAGGTGGACTGCGAGCAGCTCAATACCAGCGGTCTGTTCCTCTACTTTCCTTCACCGAGATCACCGGGCAGTGTGGAAGGTTACCAGTGGAGGGTGTTTGAGACATGCAAACATATTCCGGACGGAGAGCGGAAAGACTTTCTGATGAAATACCGGCAGACAGCACTTACCTATGCGCTGATCGCAGAAGCCGGCCGGGCAGTATCCGCGCTGGCAGACAAGGATGTTCTGATAAATGAGATTAACTACGATCGGGTGAAAGAGTACTGGCAGAAGTCCGGAGAATGGAATGATGTGGTAAAGGTCATCTATGCCACACTGGATGAAGGGGAAGAAGCCGCACTGTCATGGCTGAAGCCGCTGATCCTGCAGCAGGCACACGAAGCGGTGTCAGACGATAATATCACCTCGTACAATGTGAGAAACAGCGAAGGCATAGGATATGAGATCACAATTGAACAGACGCGGAAGCGGGTTATTGAAAGCGTCGGCGTCAGACTGATTGCAGATCTGCCGGCGGCTCAGGATTATCTGGAAAAGAATCCGAAGATCGCGGACGAGATTAAAAATGTGCCGGATGTCTCGGTATATCACGTCGGGACGATTGAGGGGGAACCGGACTATTCAAGACCCGGAGATAGTTCGGATGAAAGCTTTCTGAAACACTATATCCGCTGGCTGAACAGCACGACAAGTGTCTGGCTTATCCCGCAGGTGACGGAAAAATGGTATGCGGTGAAGGATGCGGAAGGCAGGCTTCATGTCGCGGCAGCCGGAAATGACGGCGCCAATATGTCGGTGCCTGCGATCGTCAGCAGTGAAGAAGGCAGCGGTCATGTAGATCTGATCTTCGACAACGGAAGGCTGAAGCAGCTGAATTTCCAGAATAAAAACGGTTACAGCAATATTGGGGCAGAACAGTTGAAAAAGGATTATGTGATTACGCCTGCCCGTGTCATTACCAAAGCGAATGATAAAAAGATTCTGATTCCGATTTCAGAAGCAGCGTTCAAAATCGGTCCGTCAACCGTCGCAAACGTTAGTCTGGTCTATGTTCCGATTACAGAAATCAAAGATATCCGGGACATCGACGGAGATGGCAATGCAATTACACGGAAAGCGGAAGTAAAGGATATCTATGGCTACTCCTATGACATCACTGAGCCTGTCATTAACAACCCGACTGGAGAAAAGATTCATATCCAGCTGGCGGAAGTACAGGAATCCATATACACCGGAAAGGATCAGAGCCCTGCAGTCATATGTGAGAAGACACTTCTGAAGGAAGGCACTGATTACGAAGTGACAGGCCGGCCGGATGAAATGAAGAATGTCGGAACATACGATGTGATTCTTACGGGCAAGGGAATGTATGTCGGGTCTGATTCAACCTCCTTTACGATCACGAAAGCATCTGTGAAATCAACAAAGATCACAGGCATCAGTGATGCGGAATATACCGGAAAGCCGATTACACCGAAACCGGTGATTCAGCTGGGCGATGTGACGCTGAAGGAAGGAACGGATTATAAACTCTCTTATTCGAACAATGTGAACATCGGCACAGCAACGGTAACGATCGAGGGAATCAATAATCTCAAGGACAGCACGTCCGTGAGCTTCCGGATCGTGGAAGAGCTG